>CALVMD010000004.1 GCA_944342025.1 uncultured Clostridia bacterium
TGGTGGGCCTTCACGGACTCGAACCGCGGACCAATCGGTTATGAGCCGACCGCTCTAACCAACTGAGCTAAAGGCCCCCGCTTACGGGTTACATTGTCTCAATCACAACGCTTGATTATTTTATAATATACGAAAAAAATTGTCAACTGTTTTTTTACGGTTTCGGCAAGTTTTTCTCGATTTTTTTGCATGAAGATGCGGAGTGTTGCGTTCGACAAAACTTGGCAGGGGAAAGCATATTGTTGCAAAATCTTCTCGCTCAGAGGTGATATGCTTATTCACGAAATCGATAAACGCGGAGGCGGGCATGAAGATCACGGTCAAATGTACGGGGAACACGCTCTACATATATCTCGGCGGCGAATTGGACGAATATAACGCCGCAAATGTGCGCAAGAGCGTAGACAGAGAACTGGACGACCACGCCGCAGTCGAACGGGTGGTCATCGATCTTTCCGAGATCAAATTTATGGATTCTACGGCGATCGGATTTCTGATCGGCAGATATAAAAAGCTCAGGCAGTATTCCACGCCCATGTATGTGCAGGGCGCCAACGCCGCAGCCGACAAAGTGCTTACGGTGAGCGGGGTCTATTCGCTCATTCCGAAATTATAAAGGAGAGTCCGTCATGAAAAATTACATGAAACTTGAATTTGCCGCGCTTTCCGAAAACGAGCCTTTCGCCCGCAATGCGGTGGCGGCGTTTTGTCTCGGATTGAATCCTACGCTGGACGAACTTTCAGACGTCAAAACGGCCGTCAGCGAGGCGGTGACCAATTGTATCGTGCACGGGTATCGCGGGGCGTCGGGCACCGTGTGCATCGAGTGCGAAACGGAGGGTTGCGCCGTACATATTACCGTTTCCGACAGGGGCAGAGGGATCGAAGACGTGAAAAGAGCGCTAGAACCCTTTTACACCACGTCGGAAGGGGAGGAGCGTTCGGGTATGGGATTCACGATCATGCAGACTTTCATGTCCGATTTCGGCATCGAGTCCGAAATCGGGCGGGGGACGCGCGTGCGCATGTCCAAGTACTTCGGGCGCAATGCGTGTTCGGAAGTGGCAAATGCTGAGTGACCGCGAAACTTACGAATATATCCGCGCCGCCAAGGCAGGGGACAATAAAGCAAAAGAGGCGCTTCTTCGGAACAATACCTCTCTTTTAAAAAGCATCGTCAAGCGCTATCTCGGAAAAGGTGCCGAGTTCGACGATCTGTTTCAGCTCGCGGGGATGGGGCTTTTAAAGGCGATCCGCGGCTTTGACGAGCGGTTCGGCGTCAAGTTTTCGACGTACGCCGTGCCGATGATCGCGGGGGAAATCAAGCGGTTCCTGCGTGACGACGGCTCGGTCAAGGTATCGCGCGCCATCAAAGGGACGGCGAAAAAAATGAACGCGTTCGTCGAAGAGTATTCGATCCGCAACGGCAGCCCTCCCACCGTCGCGCAGATCGCGGAGGCGTTCGGCGTGGAAGAGAGCGAGGCGGTGTTTATCATGGGCTCTTCCCGCATGCCTGTTTCCATCTACGGGAAGGGCGATTACAAGGATGAAGAATCGCGGGAACTTTTGGAAAAACTCCCCTCTGCGGACGATCAGGACGAACTGATCGAAAAGATGCAGCTCAAAAGCGCGATCTCCGAACTGCCCGAGCGGGAGCGGAAGATCATCTTTTTGCGGTATTTCCGCGACATGACGCAGAGCGAAGTTGCCAGGATCGTCGGCGTGTCACAGGTGCAGATCTCACGCATCGAGAGCCGCATCGTATCCGAAATGAAAGAAAAACTGGGGTGATCGAGTAAACGGGGCGCGGGATATCCGCGCTCCGTTCGGCGTACGGACGGACGGCAGGACAAGACGGACCGCGGGGCTGTTTGCGGCAGAGTGCACGGAAAATGCCCGGCTCTTTGATTTATCAAAAATTTAAATACAGAGGACAAATAATTGACTAAAAATTTATTTCGGAGTATAATTGCCGTATAAGATATACAGATATATTTTATTGAAAAAAGAGCATTTTGCGGTTTCGAATGACAAATGTCGAGGAGTACACGAGAATGGTAAAAAGGTCGATCAAAAAATTGTGCGGCGCTCTGCTCGTCGTATTGGTTTTGGCTTTTGCGCTTGCGCTGGCGGCATGTTCCGGCGGGGCGTACAAAGTCAGTTTTATGGTGGACGGGACCGAATACTCGTCCGTCATGACCGACGGCGGAGAAGAGATCGAACTTCCAGCCATGCCCGAAAAAGAAGGATCGACCTTCGACGGCTGGTATTGGGATGAAGGCACGTGGCAGCGTCCCTTCACGGAGACGTCTTTGGAAAACGAATTGCTTTCGGGCGATCTTTCCGTCTATGCGAAGTGGATAGACTCGGGGAATTTACAGGGTACCGACGCGTCGTTTGCGTATTTCGACGCGACGGACGTCGGCGCTTATTCCATAAAGGTGTCCAACGCGACCGAATCTTTGCCTATGGGCGAGTTTGTGGCAGTCGCTCCGGGCGCTTCGTGGGTGCTTTCTTCGGACTCTGCCGGCAGCAACGTCATCGAAGACAAGACCGCCGCCCTGGAGGTCGGCGACAATACATTTTATGCGGTCGTGACTTCTGCCGAGGGGCAGGTCCGTGCGTATACCCTCAATATCCGCAGAAGAGCGATTTATACGGTCACTTTCAACGAGGCGGGCGGTTTGGTATGTGCGGCGCAGCAGGTCGAAGAGGATTCTTACGCCGTCGAGCCTGAAACCGAGCGTTTGGGCTACACCTTTATGGGGTGGGGATTCGATTTCCTGAATACGCCCGTAACATCCGATCTTACGCTCACGGCGGAATGGGAGCTCAACGAATATACCGTTACCTATAATCTGAACGGCGGAACGAACGCCGCCGAAAACCCCGCGTCTTACACGATCGAAGACGGCACGGTCAGCCTGAGCGCTCCTACTCGGAAGGGGTACGATTTTGACGGTTGGTACGATAATTCTTCGTTCAGCGGCACCCGCTATTGGTCGATCCAGGCGGGCAGTGCGGACGATATCGCGTTTTGGGCGAAATGGACGGCAAAAGAGATAAAAGCGACTCTTGCGAACTTTGATTCGGAACTTACTGCCGACGTGTGGGACGGGACGACGGCGTCTTCTTTTGCGGACGGCACCGGTACGGCGGACGATCCGTACATTATCGAAACGGCCGAGCAGCTCGCGTATTTTGGGAGCAGGGTCAACAGCGGCGATTCTTTTAACGGCGAATATATTTTGTTGCAGAGAAATATCGACCTGAATCGTTTGCCTTGGACTCCGATCGGGATGAATGACGCCCAATTCCAAGGATTTTTTGATGGCGGCGGACATACTGTTTCAGGACTGTATTATAGTTCCGAGCCCATGTTTGTTTTATATATTGGATTTTTTGGGAGAGTAAGCGACGCAACAATTGTTAATCTAAGTTTGAAGGACATTGAGATCAATGTGACCGGAGGCGTTGAACTTTCAAGTATAAGCAATATTTACCTTGGAGGATTGGTCGGATATGGCCTCGGGGAATGTATAATTTCGAAGTGCTGTGTTCAGGGCAATATTTTATACGATAATAGAGCTTCTACGTTAAGTGCCATTTGTGTAGGTGGATTGGGGGGATGTTTTGGAGATAGCGGCCACTTAAGTATTGATAATTGTTATGCGCGAATTGACTTTGATTTATATTCTGATTTAGGCGAAATATATTGCGGAGGATTAATCGGTTATTCGTCGTCGCAAGAAGATGATATTAATGCTTCTTATTTTGCGGGGAATATCCGTTCAAGTGGCGGAAACAGTTCTATAGCGGCGGGCATTATCGGTTTTTCAAAAAACGGATCGATATCCGATTGTTTTGCGGTAGGGGATATTGCTGCTGAAAGAGGCACTTGTTACACGGATGCGATTTGTGCGCGGGAGCGTAATGATTGTTCTGTGAAATTCTGTTACCAAGCGACAGTGCTTACAGAGCGTTCTCAAATTGTAGCGACTACTTACGGGGTTTATATCCCAAAAGAAACATTGCAAGAGACTGAATGGATCGTGACAAACCTCGGGTGGGATTTTGACGAGACGTGGATAGAAGGAGAGACATATCCCGAACTTCCCGTTTCTGTCAGGATCATTGAAGAAGTAGAAGAATTCGTCTATTACGATGACAGCAATTATGAGCTGGAAGTTCCCGTGCATCCGGGTTATACCTTCGGCGGCTGGTTCGACGGCGAGGGCGGCACGGGCACGCAGTACGCCGACGGAAACGGTGAGGCTGTCCGCGCTTGGGACAAAGATGCGGATACGACCCTGTACCCCAAATGGACGGCAAATACATATACCGTTACCTTCGATAAAGGGGACGGCACGGGCGGCAGCGATTCTGTGACGGCAACGTTCGACTCGGCAATGCCCGCGGCAGAGGCGCCGTATATCACAGGATATACTTTTGAGGGTTACTTTACGGAAGACGGCGTACAGTATTACGACGGGACGATGACGAGCGTGTGCGATTGGGACATCGCATCGGATACGACCCTCTATGCGCACTGGACGCATACCGTCTACACCATTACGTTCGACCATCAGGGCGGCAGCGGCGCCGATCCCGTGACCCTGTATTATGGGGACGCATTGCCTGTCGTTGCCACTGTACCGACGAGGCTCGGATATACCTTCCTCGGCTATTTTGACGAGGCGGACGGCGGCAATATGTGGTACAGCGCCGAAATGGCACTTGTCCGCGAAGGCAATTATGACCGCGAGGCCGATACCACGCTCTATGCCCATTGGCAGGCAAATACGTATATGGTCATGTTCAATGCCGGGGCGGGCAGCGGCGCACATTTCCGCGTGACGGCTACCTTCGGCGAAGAGATGCCCGCGCTGGATCCGCCTGCGCCAGTGCCTAACGGCGAACTGCTGTTGTTTGCGGGGTATTTTGACAGCCCTACGGGCGGCACGATGTATTACGACGCCGAATTGCAGAGCGCACACGTGTGGGATAAGGCATCCGATACGACGCTCTTCGCACACTACGTCGGTATTCCTTATTATATAGAATTCGATGTAAACGGCGGCGAGGGCGCGATGGATACGCAGGAATTTGCGTATTACGAGGCGGAGGCGCTCACGCCGAACGCATTTACCCGCGTCGGATACGAATTTGACTGCTGGAACACGAGCGCGGACGGCACGGGCACGGCGTACGAAGACGGTGCGGAAATATTGAACCTGACCGACGTGCAGGGTACGACGATCACGCTGTATGCGCAGTGGACGCCGAAAGAGTACACCGTAATCCTGCGCGGGGAGAACGTCATACCTCAATATACGGTGTCGTTTGACCTGAACGGAGCGGAAGGGACGGCGCCCGCCGCGCAGACGGTGACGAATACGCAGGGCCTTGCCTATCCCGAAACAGATCCCGCGCACGACGGCTATATCTTTGCCGGGTGGTACGATAATGCCGACTGCACGGGTACCCCGTTCGATTTTTCCGCCGATGTTACGGCAGACGTCACGCTGTATGCAAAGTGGCTCACTTATAACAGCAGCGTGGAAAAGATTCTGTATGCGGGTGAAAATACGATCAAGATTGTAGGCGGCTCTACGCGCCAGCATTTTGTGTTTGTGCCCAAAGTGACGGAGACCGTGACGTTCAACGTGGGTAAAAACGCTTGGATTTTCGTCAACGACACGTACAATAATACGAACGGCTCGAAATACGGAACTCTGTCAAGAACATGTACGGCCGGCACCGTTTATTATATCGGTATCGAGTCAGAAAAACAAAATACAGGCAGTTCTTATGTGGGCGAAACGTATCTGAACATAACGGCGTCGCAGCCGGCAGACGGCGGCGTGGTCATAGGCGATATAGGGGGCGTTCCTGTCTCCGTCACCTATGGCGAGGCGTTCACCTTTACCGTCCCCGTGAAAGAGGGATATAATTTCCTCGGCTGGTATGACGCCGAAGACGTACAGTATACCGACGGCACGGGCGCAAGCGTAAAGGTTTGGGATAAGGACGAAGAGTCCCCCGTTCTCTACGCGAAATGGGCGCCGATCGAGTACAGCATCACGTACGAACTGGACGGCGGCGAAAACCATGCGGACAATCCTGTAACGTATACGATCGAGTCTTCGGAGATCGTACTCGGTGCGCCGACCAAAGAGGGGTACTCCTTTGTCGGCTGGACGATGGAGGGGGTAGATACGCCCACCAAAGAACTGACGATCCCCGCGGGCTCGTTCGGGAGCATCACTCTCACGGCGCATTGGGTCGAATACGGGCTGAACGAGATCGAGTTTGATGCCGATCAAAAAGCGGTCAAATACAGCGATTACGATAATTTGACGGCGGAACTCTTCGGCGCGACGTGTACCGATACGGACGGCGAATCGATCGCGATCACCGTCTCATATACCGGTGATTTTGAAATCGGAAAGACGATCACGGTGACGCTGACGGCGACGGTCGGCGCGCATACGCAGACGGCGACGATCGAAAATGTCCGCATTTACGGCGTTCCCACGATCGAGATCGAAAACACGTCGATCAAGTTGCCGCATGCCAACTCTTTTAACGCGGATACGTTCGACGCCATTGCGTATGACAGTTTCGGCGAATCTTTGACGCTGAACATTTCCGGGCCCGAAACGCCTTCTCCCATTACCGAAAGCGGGCTGTATATCTTTACTTTTACCGCGACCGATGCCGCGGGCAATACGACGCAAGTGCCCAAGGAGATCAGAGTCTACGCTGCCGACGATATCGTTTTCCATATAGACGATATAGATGCGGTCAAAGAAAACAGTACGGGAGAGGAGTTTAACGCCTCTGCCGAAGACGCTTTCGGCGAAGCATGCGAAGTCGAGTTCCATGCCGACGGCGAGATGAGCGCGGGAGCGACGGTGCGGGTCTGGTTCACGGCGACGGATGCGGCAGGCAACAGGGTCAACAGCGATGAGATAACGGTTCGGGTGTACGGCGCTCCGACGGCGTATATGGCCGTCCGCGAGCTCACGGCAGATACGCCCGCGGCCGATGCGTATATCGTTCTCGACACGTTCGGCGAAGAGATCCCCGCTACCGTTACATACGGCGGAGCGCTCGTTGCGGGAAGCAATGTTACCGTAAGCGTTTCGGCGACGGACGCGGCGGGCAATCGGCTCACCGCCTCGTATACGGTGCCCGTATATTGCGGGGAATTCGATCACAGCATTTCGAACTGCGTCTGTGCTATCTGCGGAAAAGAAGTGCATACCCCCGGCAGCGACTGCCTCTGTCAAATTTGCGGCGAAGAGGCGCACACGATCGGAGATGATTGTATCTGCACTGTGTGCGGACAAGCTTTCCACGAATTTCATCTGGGGATCTGCGTTTATTGCGGAAACGATGATATTGACGTCTGGGACGGTACGGTCGCATCGGGCTTTGCAAGCGGCAGCGGCACGGAAGGAGACCCGTACATCATCGAGACGGGCGCGCAGCTTGCCTATCTTGCAAGCCGCGTCAATTCGGGCTACACTTACAGCGGGAATTATTTCAGGTTGGACAAAGATATCGACCTGAACGGTATAGAATGGACGCCGATCGGCTACAGCACGTCGCGGTATTTCAGGGGGATCTTTGACGGCAACGGTCACACGATCTACGGCCTTACCATAACGCAAAACCGCGCCTATGCCGGATTGTTCGGATCAACGTACGGCGCAACGATCAAAAATGTTGCCCTTAAAGATGTCAATATCGAGATCCTGTATTCCGGATTTAATCATGCGGGCGGGATCGTCGGATATGCGGGAAGCAACACTTCTTATATCACGACTATTTCAAATTGCAGCACAGAAGGACGTATTTTGGGTGGCCAGTCTTCCGGCACGGCGCTTGTCGGCGGCATTCTCGGATACGGCAATGCCTATATTTCAAACTCCTACTGCGTCGGAGAGATCCTTGTAGGGTCAAATAACGATCGTTGTTATGCCGGCGGGATTGCCGGCGGGCTGTACAGAAAAATTACCATAAATTCCTGTTATTTCAGCGGCAGGATCAGCGCTGAGTCGGGCGATACCGACGGGGTTTACGCTGCGGGAATACTGGGCGTAACAAACAGCAGTATGTCGCTTTGTTCTATCAGCAATTGCTTTGCAACGGGCGATTTTTCAGTCGACGGTTCAAATTCCTCCACGGAGTATACGAATGCCATATACAATCCTTTCCAAGGCAGTTATTCTCTTTCCGTCAGCAATAATTATTATGCCGATGTTACTTTGACGGAAGGCTCGGCGGTTGTTTCTACGACCGGGTATGGCACCGAGATTGACGCCGAAAATTTCGCATCCGTAGAATGGCTTGAAAATACGCTCGGCTGGGATATGGACACTGTCTGGACGGTTTCGGACAATCTTCCCGTACTGCGTATCTTTCAGTGACGCGCGGTAAAATTTGAATTTTGTATTTTTCAGCGGCGCCGGTTTTTCCGGCGTCGCCGTTTTATGGGGCGGTTTGGCGGAAACAGTTTCTTTTCATCATAATTTTGCAAACTTCGACATAGAATGTACCATCGCAAAAAGGCGGGGGAGCATATTATGTGGGAGTATATGGAGCGGCGCGCGGTGCGTTGCGCGGAATACATACTGGAGACGAACGCGACGGTGCGCGACTGTGCCGCGCATTTCAACATCAGCAAGTCGACCGTACATAAAGACGTTTCGGAACGTCTGTCGGAGATCGATCCGCAGCTTCAGAAAGAAGTGCGAAAAGTCCTGGATAAAAATCTTGCCGAGCGCCACATCCGCGGCGGCGACGCCACGCGGCGCAAGTATAAGGGCGCATGACGAGGCGCCTGTCTTGTGCATGTGTTCCGAAAAGTAATCGCACCAAGGAAAAGTATTGCAACGGGACGGATCATAAGGGAGGGCGGCAAAGACCGCCTTTTTCCTTTTCAGGCGCGATTTTCCGATCGGTTTTGTCAGGCGGGAGCCGTTCAGATTCTTGTCATTTTTGCAAAAGTGTGTTAGAATAAATAAAATTACAATCGAAAGATGCTCTTTTGCATGATTTAGTTCAGTTGATTGACAAAAGAGGCGGGTTATTATGGCAAAATTATTGGGAATAGACGTCGGATCCACGACGGTCAAAGTGGCGGTTTTGTCCGAATCGCTCGAAATCCTTTACACGAGTTACGAGCGCCATTTCGCGCGGGTGAAAGAATGTGTTTTGGCGCAGCTCGCGATCGTGCAGGACAAGTTCGGCGGCGATTTCAAGATCAGTATTACGGGCTCCGCGGGGTTGGGGCTTGCCGAGCGCAGCGGCATTTCTTTTGTACAGGAAGTGCAGGCGGCCTTTACGGCGATCCGCAGGTATTATCCCGACGCGGACGCGGCGGTCGAGCTTGGCGGCGAGGATGCGAAGATCATCTTCATCACGGGCGGCACCGAGCAGCGCATGAACGGCAGCTGCGCGGGCGGCACGGGCGCGTTCATCGACCAGATGGCGACCCTTCTCAACATCACCGTCGACGAGATGGACAAGCTCTCTTTGCGGGCGGAAAAGGTATATCCCATCGCGTCCCGCTGCGGCGTGTTCGCAAAGTCGGACATTCAGCCCCTTCTCAATCAGGGGGCGCGGAAAGAGGACATCTCCGCGAGTATTTTTCAGGCGGTCGTCGACCAGACGGTGTCGGGGCTTGCCCAGGGCAGGCGGATCAAGGGGAAGGTGCTCTTTCTCGGCGGCCCGCTCTACTTTATCAAGGGGCTCAGGAAGGCGTTCAAGGATACATTGCATCTCGATGACGAACATGCGGTGTTCCCCGACAACGCGCCCTCGTTCATGGCGATCGGAGCCGCGCTGTATTCGGAAAACGTGGACGCCATGCCCATTGAAAGCGCGATCGAAAAGATCCAAAGCGCCAAGGGCAGCGACGACGTGGTGACGGGCGAACCGCTCTTCAAAGACCGCGCGGAATACGAGCAATTTGTCGCCCGCCATAAAAAGAGCGATCTTGCCTTTGCCGACATCAAGACGTATACGGGCAAGGCGTACCTCGGCATCGACAGCGGGTCGACCACGACCAAGCTCATCCTCATCACGCCCGACGCCAAAATTTTGTATTCGCATTATCAGTCCAACAACGGGCAGCCGCTCGATATCGTTTTAGAGCGCCTGAAAGAGATCTATGCCCTCGCGGAGGGCCGCATCGAGATCGCGGGCGCGGCGGTCACGGGTTACGGCGAAGACATGATGAAGGCGGCGCTCAAAGCGGATTTCGGCATCGTCGAAACGGTCGCGCATTTCAAGGCGGCGCTCTATTTCGATCCGAAAGTCGACTTTATCATCGACATCGGCGGGCAGGACATCAAGTGTTTCAAGATCAAGAACGGCGTTATCGATTCGATCATGCTCAACGAAGCGTGTTCGTCGGGCTGCGGTTCCTTTATTCAGACCTTTGCCAAGGCGATGGGCATGGAGATAGATGAGTTTTCAAAGCTCGGCCTGTTCGCAAAACACCCCGTAGAGCTTGGCAGCCGCTGCACGGTGTTCATGAACAGCTCGGTCAAACAGGCGCAGAAAGAGGGCGCGGGCGTAGAGGACATTTCCGCGGGCCTCTCTTCTTCCATCGTCAAAAACGCGATCTACAAGGTCATCCGCGCCAAGACGCCGGACGAGCTCGGCAACAACATCCTCGTGCAGGGAGGCACTTTCCTCAACGATGCGGTCCTCCGCTCCTTCGAGATCGAAACGGGCAAACAGGTCGTACGGCCGGGCATTGCGGGACTGATGGGCGCGTTCGGCGCGGCCCTTTACGCAAAAGAGAATATCCGCGGGGAAAGCGCCGTCATTTCCGAAGAGGAACTGCAAAACTTCTCTTATACCTCCAAGAGCCACGTCTGCAAGGGGTGTACCTCTCACTGCAACGTCAACGTCATCGGTTTTTCGGACGGCAGAAAATTTATTTCCGGCAACAAGTGTGAAAAGGGCGCGGGGCTTAAACCGCACTCCGACGAACTGGATATTTACGCCTATAAATACGCGCGCATACAGCAGAGCGTCGCGGGCACAAAGGGCGGCCGCGGCAGGGTGGGCCTTCCGCTCGCGCTCGGCTTTTACGAACAGCTCCCCCTGTGGGCGGGATTTTTCGAGAAATGCGGGTTCGAAGTAGTGCTGAGCGAACCGTCTTCCCGTCAGCTGTATTTCAGGGGACAGCATACCGTCGCCAGCGATACGGTCTGCTACCCCGCCAAACTCACCCACGGGCACATCGAGAGCCTTTTGGATCAGGGCGTCGACTTCATTTTCTATCCGTGCGAGAGCTACAATCTCGACGAACACGATTCGACCAACCATTACAACTGCCCGGTCGTCGCCTATTACCCCGAACTTTTGAAGGCGAACAACGAGCGGCTCAGCGACGGCAACTTTATCATGCCGTATATCGACCCGAACGACGAAAAGACGACGGTTCGGGCCCTGAAAAAGTCGCTCAAAAAGTACAAACTTTCGGAAAGTCAGATCAAGGCAGGGCTGAAAGAGGGCTTTGCCCGCCTTGAAAAATATTATCGCGACGTCCGCGATAAAGGCAGCGAGATTCTCGAAAAGGCGGAGAAAAACGACATTCCCGCGATCGTTCTGGCGGGAAGGCCGTACCACATCGACCCCGAGATCAATCACGGCATCGGCAAGCTCCTCACCTCCCTGAACATCGCCGTCCTTTCGGAAGACAGCGTGTTCTTCAAAGGCAAAGAGGTGCTCGTCAACGTCCTCAATCAGTGGACGTATCATGCCCGCCTGTACCGCGCGGCGGAATACGCGAGCGAACACGACAACGTGAATCTCGTACAGCTTGTCTCCTTCGGCTGCGGGATCGACGCGATCACGACGGACGAAGTCCGCTCTATTTTGGAAAAGAAGGGGAAACTGTATACGCAGATCAAGATCGATGAGATCAACAACCTCGGCGTGGTGAAGATCCGCCTCCGCAGCATGCTCGCCGCGATCGAGGAACAAAAGAGGCGAAGGCAAGATGAAGAAAAGAGATAGAGAGCAAAAACCCGTCGCGGATTTCCGAGACGAGTACCCCAAATTTACCAAGGGGATGAAACATACGCATAAGATCCTGATCCCCGACATGCTGCCCGTGCATTTCGGCATCATCGTCGAGATCCTGAAAAAGGACGGCTGGGATCTCGAACTTTTGCACAACGATTCGCGCGCGGTCATCGACGAGGGGCTCAAACACGTCCATAACGACACCTGCTATCCCGCCCTGTGCGTCACGGGGCAGTTTATCGACGCGCTCAAAAGCGGAAAATACGACCCCGAGCATACCGCCGTCATGATCACGCAGTCGGGCGGCGGATGCCGCGCGTCCAACTATATCCCGCTCATCCGCAAGGCACTTAAAAGCGAGTTTCCGCATGTGCCCGTCGTGTCCCTCAATTTTGCGGGGCTGGAAAAGGACAGCGGCTTTCCCGTCGATCTGAAAACGCTCGCAAAGCTCGCGTTCGCCATCTTTTACGGGGATACGCTCATGTCGCTGTACAATCAGTGCAAACCGTACGAAACGGAAAAAGGCGCGTCCGACAAAGCGCGGGAAGAGTGCGTCGGGTATATCCTCGACATGTTTTCGCGCAAAAAATATCTTCGCTATAAAAAGATCACGAAACATCTTTTAGAGCGCTTTCAGACGGTTCGGCGCAGCGGCGAGACCAAGGTCAAAGTCGGGATCGTGGGGGAGATCTACGTCAAATATTCCCCGCTCGGCAACAATCATCTCGAAGAATTTCTGTTGTCCGAAAACTGTGAGCCCGTCGTGCCCGCGCTGATGGATTTCGTCATGTACTGCGCCGTCAACAACGTGAACGACGCGAAACTGTACAATAAAAAGAGCGCGGCGACGCCGGTCTTCAACATCGTGTATAAGTATCTGCATCATGTGCAGAAGAAGATCATCAGGTTGACCGAAAAGTACGGGTTTGAGCCGCTGCACGACTTCGAACATCTGAGAAAATGCGCCGATAAAGTCATCAATCAGGGCGTGAAAATGGGCGAAGGCTGGCTGATCCCCGCCGAGATGGCGGCGCTTGCCGAAACGGGCACCGACAACATCGTGTGCGCGCAGCCGTTCGGCTGCCTGCCCAACCACATCGCGGGCAAGGGCACGATCAGGACGCTCAAAGAGATGTACAAGTATGAAAATATCGTCGCGGTCGATTACGACCCCTCCGCGACTAAGGTCAATCAGGAAAACCGCATCAAACTCATGCTCGCGACCGCGCGGGAAAATCTGAACCAAAAAGAAAAGAAAGAATAATTTTCGGTGGGGCGTTTCGCTGTTTTATTGCTCAAAAGGCAGGAAATGTATCCCGTTATCGCAAGCTGGCGCGGCAAACAGAAATGTTTGCCGCGCACGCTTTTATATATATGCAGTTTTTGTGCGGAATGCGGTTTGCCAGCCGCCCGCATGTTCAGCCGTCTGAAGGTTGCGGCCCTTCGGGGGAGGCGGGTTTCAGCTTTTCCTGCAGTCTCTTCAAAAAGAGCTGCGCCGCGCCCGAAAAGACCTGATATTTTTTCCAGATGATGTTCAGCCGCGATTCGAGCGGGGGATAGAGGGGACGGAAGCAGAGGGGGCTTTCTCCCGAGGTGTTGCACAGTTTATCCAGGCAAAGCACGCATCCCATGCCCGCTTCCGCCATCAGCGCGGCGTTATAAACGAGATTATAAGTCGCCACTATATCTAACCCCGCCGCCCCGCCGAACCAGTCGGAAACGTGGCTTCGGTTCAGGGCATGGCGGGAGTGGATGAGCGGCACGCCTTTCAGGTCTTCGCGCGTGAGCGCATCCTTTTCCGCCAGCGGATGATCTTTTCTTAAAAGGATGCCCCAGGTGTCCTTTACGGGCAGGGGAAGATGTTCGTATTTGTCGAGATTCGCCGGTTCGATCACCAGGCCGAAGTCGATGAGCCCCTTGTCCAGCCGTTCGCACACGTCCGCGATGTCGCCGCTGAACAGGTGAAAGCGGATGTTCGGATAATCTGCCTGCATGGAACGCGCGACGTCTGCGATGCATTTCATGGCGTACGTCTCTCCGCCGCCGATGAACACGTCTCCGCCTGTCTCGGCGGGCGGGTGCATCAGTTCCGATTCCGTCTTGTCAAAGAGGGATACGATCTCCTCCGCGCGCTTGCGGAGCAACAATCCCGTCTCCGTCAGCGTCATTTTGCGCCCGCCCCGCGTAAAGAGGGGCTGGCCGATCTCCTTTTCCATGTTCTGTATCTGCCGCGTCAGGCTGGGCTGGGTGATGAACAGGTACTCCGCCGCTTTGGAAATGTTTTCTTCCCTCGCCACGGCGAGGAAATATTTCAGCTGCATGATATCCATAATGCTTTCCTTCCTTTCCATCAGTATAACGCGCGGCGCGCGCCGTCAAGCGGTTGTCCTTTTTGTATGCCGTAAAGCTATCGAATGCTATAAAATATAAGCATTTGACATTCATGTGCGGCAGACTTATAATAAAAAACGCGGAGGGCGAGATATGGACGAAGAACTTTCTTTGCGGCAGATCCTGGCGGATATAGGGCTTTCGGAAGAGGAAACGGAGGCATTTTTCCGTTACGAGGAGTATCACAACGTGTGTGCGCAGCTGAAAATTCTGGCAGAGCGAAGGAAAGCTCTTCTCGCGCAGGTACACGAGGACGAGCGCAAGCTCAGCTGTCTCGATTACCTTGCGTGCAAGCTCAGAAAGGAATGCTGTAAATGACGGTGGAAGAATTTTGCGCGGCCATGGAGAGCGGGGAGCCGGTCGAAGGACAGTCGGGACTGCATCAGATGTTTCATCTGCTTGCTGTGCGAGCCAGGCGGATCGCGGCGGCGCTCAACCGTCAGGTGAAGCCGGAAAAGATCAGAAAAATTTTTTTCAGGCTGACGGGTCAGGCGCGCGACGACACGTTTTCGATGTTTCCGCCCTTTTATACGGACTGCGGTGTCCGCATCCGCGTCGGAAAGAACGTGTTTATCAATGCGGGGTGCTGTTTTCAGGATCAGGGCGGCATCGAGATCGGCGACGGCGCGCTGATCGGGCATCAGGTCGTCATCGCGACGCTCAATCATATGTTCGCGCCCGAAAGGCGGGGCGGCATGACGCCCGCGCCCGTAAAGATCGGGAAGGGCGTTTGGATCGGGTCGCACGCGACCATACTCCCCGGGGTCACGGTCGGGGATCACGCGGTCGTCGCGGCGGGGGCTGTCGTCACGAAAGACGTGCCCGCCTATGCCGTTGTCGGCGGCGTTCCGGCAAAGTTTTTGTGCGACGTGCGGGATAAAACCGATCCGCCGCGCGCGGAATAAGGCTGTTTTCGGCCGCATGGCCGATCGGAAACAAAATAAAAGGAGAACGTTTATGAACGGATTTATGTGCTATATCCCGACAAGGTTTTTCTTCGGGGCAGGATGTCTGGAAAAGCTCGGCGAGCAGAAACTGCCCGGCAAAAGGGCGCTTCTCGTCACTTCTAACGGCATTACGCCCGACGAGTTTGAAAAGATGGCAGTCAACGCCAAAGAGACGATGGGCGGGCTCTTCCTCAACGATCCTGCGCCCCTTTCGGTGGAAGATTGCGTAAAGATCTATCAGAAATCGTATAAATGACCGAAAATTTGAAAAGCCCCTCCTGCGGCAACGCCGCGGGAGGGGCTTTTGCCGTTTTGCGTACCCGACCAAAAATTACCGCGGCGGGCGCACGTATGAGCGGGCGGCGGCACGGGTATAATAATGGGCGTAAGGAGGATGACGCAATGCAGTTTAAGGATACGAAAACTTATACCAATCTCGCGCGTTCGTTTGCGGGGGAAAGCCAGGCAGGGATGCGGTATCAGCTGATCGCAAAACTTGCGACGGCGGAAGGGTATGCGGTCCTCGCGGATACCATCCGCACGATCGCGAAAAACGAAACGTATCATGCGAAATCGTTTTTCAATACGCTTCTCCAAAAGGCGGGCAGCAGCGAGAATATAGACTTAAACGCAGGCTATCCGTTTCACTTCGGCACACTGGAAGAGAATCTCGCGTTTGCGGCAAAGGACGAGCGCGCGGAATTCGAAGAGGTCTATCCCGCGTTTGCCAAGGAAGCCGAACAGGAAGGATTTGCCGACGTTGCCGCCCTTTTCAACCGCGTGGCGGGCGTAGAAAAGGAGCACAATATCGTATTCGATTATCTTTACGAATCTTTCAAAAACGGCACCCTTTATAAGCGGGACAAACCTACTCTTTGGGTATGCAGCGAGTGCGGCTACCGCGCCACGTCGAACGAGGCGTGGCATATCTGCCCGCTTTGCAAGGCGAGCCAGGGTTTCGTAGAGATACACTTACCTTTCGACAACAAATAAGGAGAAAATCATGAAAAACAATAAGGAAACTTCTTCCCGGAATCAGAGTAAAAATGCACAGAACAAGAGTACTTCGGGCGGCAGATGCTGCTCCAAGAGTACGGCGAAAAACGCGAAAGCGAGCACAAAAACGAAGGAATGAAGAAAAAAGACAAACGCAGGGGCGCCATGCGGTCGCCCTATGACGTGAACGGCAGTTATACGGGCACGCCCGAAGAGGGCGAAAAGCCCGTGCAGGATGCCGACGATCTTTAATGCAAAGCGCCGAGCTGACGGCGTTTTGACGTGCGGAAAACGATCCGCAAAAAAAGAGGGGTGCCCATGAGGGCGCCCCTTTTGCATTCAGTTTTTTCCGAGGAAAGGCGTCGTTTCGCGCACGACGAAGTTGTTTTTCAGGTAGATCAGCCGGCGCGGACGGCGGGGGGATTGAATGCGCTCCAAAAGCGCAGCGACCGCCTGTTTGCCGAGCGCCTGCTTGTCGATGTTCACCGTAGAGAGTTTGGGGGAGTGCAGTCGGCTTTCGGGCACGTTGTCGAACCCGACCACGTTGATTTTTTGCAGGTTCGCCCGCCGGCATTGTTTGAGCGCGTCGACGACGGCCAGCGCGATAAAATCGTTTGCGCAGACGATGACGTCTGGCAGCTGCGGCAGAGACGAGTAAAAATTTTCGGCGGCGGCGATGCTGCCGTAGGGGAATGAGTTGTCTTTTAATATCGAGAGCGTTTCGTCGAACGGTTTGTTCAGCTCGATGAGCGCGGTGCGCAGTCCCATGTACCGCTCAAAAAAGCCTTTGCAGTTGTAAGGATTCCCGACGAAGGAGAACCGCTCGGCGCCCGCTTCCGCCAGGGGGCGGCACACGGTGCGCAGGACTTCTGCGTTTTCGGACAGGATGACGTCATATTCGCCGCTGACTTCTTCTTCGCAGCCGATGTCCAGAAAAACGGTGGGGATATTCAGCGACAGGATCTCTTCCGCGCTCCGGCGGTCGAAAAATTCCACGCAGATGATCCCGTTGACGTCGAATTGGCGGATATAGCGTTTGACGGTTTCAAAGCCGGAACCGGGATGAAAGACATATTGCAGGATCTCCAGTCCGCACCGCTCTGCTTCCGCCATGATGCCGCGGATCAGATAGATATAGTAGTTTGCCGTAAGCAGGGGCACCGAAGAGAGCAGGAGGATCTTTTTGTCCGGCCCTCCGCCCGCTCCCGACGAAGAAATGAGATCGAAACTCTTATATCCCATCTGCACGGCGGTGTCCAGGATGAGCTGTTTTGTTTTGGGCGAAACATGTTTTCCGTTGAGCGCCTTTGAAACGGTATTCCGGGAAAGGTGCAAAGCGTCTGCAATGTCTGCGATGGTAAGCGATTTTTTCATGCTTTTTCCCCGTATTGTTTTTTTGTCTATTATAGCGCGGTAATTGAATTTATGCAACAAAAAACGATTACAAATGTAAGATTTTATGTGTAAAAAATGTGCATATGCACGTTTTATTGGCGTTTTATTGACATTTTGAAAAACGTGATGATAAGATGAGGGCAAAGGAGGGGATCGCATGGAACAAAGGATAGCGGGGCTGACCCTGAAAGAGATCAGGAAAAAGGAGAAGAAAAATTATTGGCTGCTTCTCTTTATTCTGCCCGCGTTTGTGTTCGTATTCATTTTCTGCTATGTGCCGATGTACGGGATTCTGATCGCGTTTCAGGATTTTGTTCCCGGCGACGAGATCCTGTCGCAATATACGATCTGGGTCGGATGGGATAATTTTGCAATGTTCTTTAAGGACTACATGTTCTGGACGTTGATCGAAAACACTTTTCTTCTCTGCTTTTTCGGATTTATCATCGGATTTCCGCTTCCCGTCATCGTCGCGCTGATGCTCAACTCCATGCGCCACAAGCGGCTGTCGAAGACGATTCAGACCATCTATTATATTCCGCACTTTATTTCGCTCGTGGTCATGGTCGGCATGCTCTATCTTTTCTTCGGGCAATACGGCCTTGTAAACAATGCGCTGGAAGCGTTGGGCGGGTCCAGATATTCTTTCTTTTTGCACGAAGAGGCGTTCCGACCCATGTATATCCTGTCGGGAGTCTGGCAGGATTTCGGATGGAACGCGATCATATATCTGGCCGCGCTGTCGGGCGTGGATCCCGAACAGCATGAGGCGGCGATCATTGACGGCGCTTCCCGCCTGAGAAGGGTGTTTGCCATCGACCTTCCCGCGATCGGGGGCACGACTTCTATCCTCCTGATCCTGTCGATCGGCAACATGATCTCGGTGGGGTATGAAAAAGTGCTTCTGATGCAGACGGACGCGAACCTCGGCAAATCGGAAGTGATCATGACCTACGTCTATAAAAAGGGCCTGACGGGATATGTCATGCAGGGCTTTTCGACGGCGGTGGGGTTGTTCAACTCAGTCGTCAACGTCATTTTGTTGATCACGGCAAACTCGCTCGCCAAGCTGTTTTCCAAAAACACGCTGTTCTGATAAGAGGTGGAACCATGGAAGAAAACGCAATCGTAAACCCCTCGAGGAAGATCAAAAAACTCAGCAAAGCGATGAGCAAGTCCGACCGCATTTATTATATCGTGATCGACGTTATTTTGGTTTTGCTCTTATTGCTCGTATTGTATCCGCTGTATTTTGTCGTCATCGCGTCCGTTTCGGATACGGATGCCATCTTCAACGGCGAAGTGTTCCTGTATCCTGTCGGGATCAATTTCAAGGGCTACGACGCTCTTTTGAAAAACGACATGATCTGGACGGGTTACCGCAACACGATCCTGTATACTCTGGGCGGCACCCTTCTCAATATTGCCGTCACGATTCCCGCAGGTTGGGCGCTTTCCCGCTTGGAATTGCCGTGGAGAAAATTCATCGCTACCTATTTCATCATTACGATGTTTTTCGGCGGCGGTCTCATTCCGCTGTATTTGTTGGTTTCGGATCTGAATCTTTTGGACAGTCCGTTCGCGATGATCCTGCCTTATGCGGTCTCCGTCTGGAATATGTTCATGGTCAAAGCCTTTTACACGAGCGGCATTCCCGACGGGGTGCTGGAAGCTGCCGAAGTGGACGGGGCGGGGAGCTTCCGTACCTTTTTCAGCATCGTCATCCCGCTGTCGAAACCCATCATCGCGGTCATGGTGCTCTTTTATGCGGTGGCGCATTGGAACAACTATTTCAGCGCGTTGATCTTTTTGTCGGACGAAAATCTGTATCCGCTTCAGATGGTGCTGCGGGAGATCCTCATTATGACCGAAACGGCGGGATCGGGTATGGGCGGCGACGCGTCGACCATCCTCGAACAGTCGAAACTTGCAAATTCCATCAAATATTCGTCCATCATCGTATCCACGCTGCCGATTTTGGTCCTGTATCCGTTTGTCAGCAAATTCTTTGAAAAAGGCGTCATGATCGGCGCTTTGAAATAAACATCTGAAAAGGAGGAAACGAGATGAAACACAAATGGCTCGGCAAAGCGCTCGCTTGCGTGCTTGCGGGCACGATGCTGTGTTCCTTATTCGCGGGTTGCGGCGGCAAAACGCGGGAAAATAAGGATTGGGAAGAGCTGGGGTACCAGTGGGAGGACACGGAGGCTCCGATCGTTAAAGAAAAAGGGGTGATCGAATTCGAAGTCCTCGCGCAGAAAAACTCCATGACGCCCAACTATAACGATCTGCAGGTCTTCAACGATCTCGAAGACGAAACGTATGTCGACATCAATTGGGAAAACATTACCGAATCCGCGTACGCAGAGCGGAAAACGCTGATCCTCAGCGACAGAGAGAACTGGCCGGACGCAATTTATCATGCCGGGTTCACCAGTGCGGAGATTTCCCGTTATTCGCGCAGGAATACCATTTTGCCGATTTCCGATTATCTCGAATATATGCCCAATTTCAGCGCGATTTTGGAGCGCAGGCCGGACATCCGCGCGGCGATCACTTCGTACGACGGCAAGATCTGGTCTCTTCCCAGGATCGACGAGATGGGGCTGACGGGCAACCCGAATCTTTTGTTTATGAACAAGAACTGGCTGCTTACGCTCATCCGCGACGGGTCCGTCGATTTTATCGACGAGGAGGATGTCGTAGACGGGCTGCAGCTCGATCTCAATCAGATGACGCAGGTTTTAGAGCTGTTCCGCGACCGAGACATGAACGGCAACGGGGAAGACGACGAGATCCCCATGAGTTTTGTTTTTAACAACTGGCAGGGGAACCAGACCGACCTGTACGGCGCGTTCGGACTTCCCGACAATCCCGACCATATGACGATCGTCGACGGTGAGGTCGTTCTGACCGCGGTTGACGATAAATTTCAGGAAGCCACCAATTTCCTCGCAGACTGGATCACGGACGGCATTGTGCCCCTCTCTGTGCTTGAAAACAGTCAGGACGCTTTCCTTGCCAGCGGCAAAGGACAGGAAAAGCTGGGTGCGTTCTATTGGTGGGAGAGCGCGACGGTCGTCTCCAATCCCGACAACTACATCGTCATGAGCCCGCTCAAAGGGCTGAACGGGGAAGAACCGACCCTCGGGCTTTCCAACTATCCCGAGATCTCCACGGGCGGCGTCGTAATCATGGCGTCCTGCCCCAATCCCGAAGTCCTTTGCACTTATTTCGACAGGCATTACGACCCTCTGTGGTCCGCGCAGCTCAATTACGGGCCGATCGGCGTCGCGTATGAGGAAGAGCCGGATGAAAACGGCAAACTCGTGCAGAAAGATCCTCCCGAAGGCATGACGGCGGATGAATTCCGTCTTCAGCTTGCGCCCATGGGTATCATGTGCCTCACGCAGTATGAGTGGGACAACTTCGTGAATATGGAGCCGCGCGCGCAGCTTCGGCTTGACAGGCTGGAAAAATACGCCAACCCGTATAATCCCGAAAACGTCGACAGGATCCCCACGCTCAGCTTTACGCTGGAAGAGATCAACATATTGGCACAATATGAAGTGAACGTAGATAACTATCTGATGCAAAACTATATGCAATGGCTGATCAACGGCGGCGTCAGCGACAGCGCGTTTGCCGAATTCAAGAGCAAGCTCGACGAGATCGGTCTGCAGGAGGTGCTCGATTGTTATCAGGCGGCGTATGACCGCTATTTGGCAAACCAAGGACAGGAATAAGGAGGGAGAATCATGAAAAAGATCATTACGGCTGTTTTGGCGCTCGCGCTCGGCTGCACCGCTTTTGCGGCATGCACCGACGATACCGGAAACGAGACCAACGAGAAACCCGTCATCACGGGTTTTCAGGATACCTATACCGTGCAGGCGGGGGAAGAATTCGACGCGCTTGAAGGCGTTACCGCGTCTGACAAAGAGGACGGAGACCTGACGGACAAGATCACGGTTTCGTCCATGCCCGAAGTGACGTTTACGGACGGCAAAGCGACGTTCGAACAGACCGGTACGTATGAGATCATCTTCGGAGTCACCGACAGCGCAAATCAGCTCACCGAAGAGTTCGCGACCCTGACCGTCACAAAGGCGGACGCGGAGGAAACGCTCTATCATACCTTCGACTTTTCGGTCAGCACGGCAGAAGTCGACCGCGACGGCTGGGACGTCGCCCTTGCGGGCGGGGCAGCCGCCGAAGTGAAGACGGAGCGCGGTCTGCTGTCCGCAGAGATCACAAACGGCGGCACGATCAACGGCGACGTCATCCTGCAAAAGACGGATTTTGCCGTGGAAGAAGGGGTCACTTACGATGTACGGCTCTACATAGGCGCGACGCTGACGGAGGCGAAGTACGTCGATACGGCGGTGCAGAACGCGGCTGGCGCAAACATCATCTATCAGGGTGCAAACCTGACCGATTCCATTCAGATCGTGTCCCTTAAACTCAAAGCGACCGAAGACGCGTCCGACTATAAGATCGTCGTGCATTGCGGCGGCGGTGCGGGCGAATACAGCGTCTACATGGAAAAGGTGGAGATCTATAAATCTTCGGGCGTAGAATCGACGACGGAGATCTTATCGCAGAATTTCGACGGTGCGGACGCGTCGGGGCTGTTGCAGAAATATCCTTACGATCAGGGAACGGAGTTTTCCGTGACGGACGGCGCGATGCAGGTAAATATCCTGTCCTATCCCGAAGCGGTCGGAAATATCTGGGAGCGCGGCGTGATGCTCTCGACGGGGCTGGACTTGGAAGAGAGCACGTCTTATCGTTTCATTGCGGACGTGACGGCGCAGACCGCGCAGGAATTTGTCGGCAAATTCGTCGCCTCTTCGGGCGAAGACGCGACGGAGTCGGGCAGGTTCCAAGGGACGTTCGAACAGGGCACGCATACCGTTACGTATGACTTTACGACGGGCGCAGCGAGGGAAGACGCTTATCTCGCCTTCCAGCTCGGTTTCCAGCCCGCAGGGACGGCGTCCAACGCCCTCACCTTCGATAATGTGCGCATTTTGAAGATTACCTCGGTCGCCGACGTCGAAAAGGACATGGTGCGCTTCATGCCGTACAATTCGGATACGGGGTACGACGTCTTCAACGGCAGCGACGACGCATCCGGCAAACTGGACGGCACCGGCCGCATTTATACCGACGGCGAGGCGATGCACTTTATCATCAGCAACAAGGGCGGCGCGGATTACTACAACAAGATGATGTTCTATATCGACCTCGAAGAGCTGGCAAATTACAGGTTCTCTTTCAAGGCGAAGGCGAACGTCGATCTGAGCTGCTTCATGTTCGTCAACGTGAAGGGAGGCTCTTACAGCCCGATCGGCACATACGGCGCGAACATCACGACGCAGGAACAGGAATTCACGTTTACCGCCGAACAGATGGTCATGCTGGACAATTCGTACGAAATCACGGTGCAGAACGTGGTTCCTTCCGAGGCGGGTTATAACGGAATGATCGAGATCGAGTTTTACGATTTCGAAGTGTACAAGATCGCCTGATCTGTAAGGCGGAACGGGGGAGGAGTCGGCCTGAACGGCTCCTCCGCAACGATACGGAGAAACTTATGTTGAAAAAGATCATTTCGCTGGCAATGTGCGCCGCCGTATGCACGGGCATCTTCGCCCTTGCCGGGTGCGGAGAAAAGACGGACGGCGGCAAAACGGACGACGGTTACGTGCAGAGCGAGAGTATAAACCTCTTTCCTAAACCCGACGAGGGCTATGCGGGCGATCCCATTCCGTTTTACGACGGCGAAAATCTTAACGTGTATTACATACACGACGCCCGCGGCTGGAACGACGGTTATTTTCATCCCTGGAATCTCTTCCGCACGAGTAATTTCTATGAGTGGGAAGATCTGGGGCGCGTGATCGCGGGCAATTACAACGATAAAGCCAATCAGGATTACGGCATCGGCACGGGCACCGTGCTGAAAGGCAACGACGGGCGGTATCACGCATTTTATACGGGTTGGAACGGCTATCCGCAGGCGGACGTTGAATTTACCGAAAAGGTGCAGCACGCCGTCTCGGACGACCTCATCAACTGGACGAAGATCCCCGAGGACGGGTTTTACGGCGGCGTCGACGATTTCCGCGATCCGCACGTGGTGTGGGTGCCCGAAGACAACTGCTATTGGATGCTCGTTTCCACCTGGCGCGGATTCGGCGATTATAAAGCGGTGCTCAAATGGTATAAATCCACCGATCTTTCCCATTGGGAGTATGCGGGCATCTTTTACGACGACGCGGTGAACGGCGACTTCATGGAATGCCCCACGCTCGTCAACTATAACGGATATTGGTATCTTTCCTATTTCCAGAAGGCGGTAGACGGCACGAACGCGCGCGTCACCCGCTATGTTTACAAGAAAAATCTTTCCGACGCCGAGTGGATCCGCCCGGAAGTGGATTATTTCGACGGCGCCGGGCTTTCGGCCGCGCGGCTCGTGCAGTGCGGAGACAAGCTGGTCACGGTCGGCTGGATCGGGACAAAGATTTCCGACTGGGATCCCGGGCTGTTCACGTGGGCGGGCAACCTTGCCGTGCATGAACTCAGGCAGCGCGAAGACGGTTCGCTCTACGTTGTTCCCATTGACGGCGTGGCGGGCGCATTGACGCATGAAACGCAGTACGAGACGACGTATACGGGCGAATCGGTGGAATACGGCGGCGGCACGGCGACCTTTTCCGAGTCGGACAGGTTTCAGTATCTCCTTTTTGAAGACATGCGGGAAGAGGCGCTGAAAACGCAGTTCACGCTGAAAGCGGAGAGCGGCAAAGCGGGGCTTACGTTCGCCCGCGCATCCACGGGATACGGCGAAGTGTGCATCGAATTCGATCTGGATGCGGGACTTTTGTCCTTCTTCAACACAAAGCCGACTCTGACGGATACGGCGGCGTCGCAGGCGGTCGTCGCGCTGCCCGCGGCAAAAGACGGCGGATACGAGTGCACGATGATTTCGCAGGGCGAGTGCCTGACGCTGTATGTAAACGGGCAGATCGCTTTATCTACGAGGATCTATAATCTGACGGGGTATGAATTCGGCCTGTACGCTTCGGGCGAAAGCGCCGTTTTCTCCGATCTGAAATTTTTTAACTGAGAGGTGGCACAATGACAAGGCGTGAAAGGATCAGGGCTGCGATCGCGCACAAAGATATCGATTTTGTCCCGATCAATGTCGAAATGACTTCGGGGTTTCAGAAAAATCTTGCGGACAAAGTGGGGGCCGGGAACGTGGATCTTGCGCTCGACAATCACATGCTGCGCAAAAAATACAAGCACAACGTAAAGCTGGAAAACGGCGACGAGCGCGACCTGTTCGGGGTCATCTGGCAGACGTCGAAGGACGGCGGCGACGTGGGCATCGTCAAGACCTATCCGCTCGAAGACGGCGATTTTGACGGCTATCAATTCCCCGGGATCGATACAGACCTTGCGGAGAGCTGTCTGAAAACTTTGGAGGGCGAGAAGGACCGCTATACCATGTTTTCCATCACGATGGGCTTTTTCGAGCGCGCCTGGAGCCTGCGCGGCATGGAAAACATCCTCGTGGATATGTTGCTCGAACCGGAACAGACCGAACGGCTGTTCGAGGGGATTTTCGAGCATCACATGAAACTTCTGGATTATGTGCTGGACCGCGATTTCGACGCCGTCTATTTCGGCGACGACTGGGGACAGCAGCAGGGCCTGATCATGGGACCGGACATGTGGCGCAAATATATCAAACCCAAAGTGAGCATCCTGTTCGACAGGGTAAAGCGTGCGGGCAAGCAGGTCGTTTTGCACTCCTGCGGAGATCTGCGCGAAATCATGGGCGAAGTCATCGATATGGGCGTGGACGTATACAACACCGTTCAGCCCGAAATATACGACCTGAAAAAGCTCAAAGCGGAATACGGCAAAGACGTCACGTTTTACGGCGGCATCAGCACCCAGCAGTTTTTGCCCTTTGCGAGCGAAACGCAAGTGCGCGAAAAGACGAAAGAGGTGCTCGACATCATGGCGAAGGGAGGCGGCTATATCCTGTCGCCCACCCATGCGGTCACGCCGGATATTCCGGTCGAAAACGTGCTCGCGCTCGTTGAGACGGGCAAAGAATATTTCAAACGGTGAGGGAATGGATAAAAAGATCAGGGCGCTGTCCGTCGGCGCGGTGCTGTGGGACGTCATCGGCGATCAAGAGTATATCGGCGGCGCTCCCTACAATGTGGCGGTCAATTTGAAAAAGCTCGGAGCGGAGAGCATGTTCGTCACGCGCGTCGGTAATGACGAGCGCGGCGACAGGGCGGTCGAAGAGATGCGGCGCTGCGGCGTCGGCACCGATTTCGTGCAGCGCGATCCCGTTTTTCCGACGGGCGTGGCGCTTGCGACGCTCGACGGGGCGGGAAACGCGAGTTACGAGATCCCGCACGCTTCGTTCGACGAGATCTGCCTGACGGAAAAGGATATAAACGCGCTGAACGCGTTTGCCCCCGACGTCGTGTGTTTCGGTTCTTTTGAACAGCGGTGCGAAAAGTCGAGGCTTGCAGTCCGTTCCGTTCTGGAAAGGGTGCGGGCAAAGACTGTCTTTTTCGACGTGAATATCCGCATGGGGTTCTGCGAGAGGGAAGTGTTCGATTTTTGTTTCCGTCACACGGATGTCTTAAAACTAAACGAGGACGAGTGCGCGCTGCTCTCTTCCCTTTTGTACGGGGAGAAAATGGAGCCCGCCGCATTCGGCAAGAAGACGATCGCAGAATACGGCGTAAGCGTCGTATTGGTGACGCTCGGGGCGGCGGGGTGTTTTGTCTGCACCGAAAAGGCGCAGGCGTCCGTGCCGACGGAACCCGTGAAAAGCGCCGATACGATCGGCGCCGGAGACGCGTTTTCGGGGGCTTTTCTCTATGCCTATCTTTCGGGGAAGGATCCCGTTTCTGCGGCGAAATGCGGAAACGCTCTCGGCGCGTATGTGGCGCAGCGGACGGGCGCTCTGCCCGCGTTCGATGAAGAGATTGTTGCCCGCCTTGAAAAAATGACAGCAAGCGAGGACTGACGGATATGAATCAAAAAACGTTCGAAATTCAGAAAAAGTATCTCTTTTTTCCGATCGGCGTCAACGAGCCGCTCGTAAAAGTTTTTCTTTCCCGCGGGGGAGAGGCGATGTACGATCTCGACCTTCGCCTGTCGGAAAATCCCGATTTCTATACCTGGTTGGATACGGAAACGCTGAAAGGCAAAAATCTGACCCTTTCTTCCGACTGCGATGCGGCCCTTTTGGACAGGATCAGAGAGCGGGATGAACTTCCCGACGACGTGTATCGCGAAAAACTGCGCCCGCGCGTTCACTACACGCCCATGCGCGGCTGGGTAAACGATCCGAACGGCCTGGTCTGGCACGAGGGAAAGTATCATTTGTTTTATCAGCACAACCCTTACGACATCCGTTGGGGCAACATGCACTGGGGGCACGCGGAATCTCCCGATCTCATCCACTGGCGCGAAGTCGGCGAGGCGTTGTATCCGGACGGAGACGGAACGATGTTTTCCGGCAGCGCCGTAGTGGATAAAGAGAACGTGACGGGGCTCGGAAACGGGAACGAACCCGCGCTTCTGCTCTTTTATACGGCGGCGGGGGGGAGCAACAGCGCGTCGGAAGGGAAAAAGTATACCGTCTGCATGGCGTATTCGCTGGATAACGGCAAGACGTTCGTAAAATTTGCGGGCAATCCCGTTTTGGACAATCTCGTCTACGGAAACCGCGATCCGAAGGTCTTTTGGCATGAAAAATCGGGCAGATGGTGCATGATCTTATTCATGTACGAGTATAAATTCGCCTTCTTCTCGTCGGAAGATCTCCTGCATTGGACGTTCGAATCGGAGGGGGCGTTCCCCACGATGAACGAATGCCCCGAGGTGTTCGAGCTTGCAGATACGGGCAAATGGGTGATCCTTGCCGGGGCGGATTACTGGGGAGACCAGAGCGTCGGCAAATACTATATAGGCAGTTTCGACGGGCGTGAGTTCGTCAAGGAGGACGGCCCGTATCCCATCGACTTCGGCAAGAGCTTTTATTCTTTGCAGACGTTCGAAAACGACCCGAAAGGCAGGCGCATCCTGATGGGCTGGCGCACGTGCAACTTCCATATGCCCAACAAAAACGGAATGCCTTTCAACGGCGAGTTTTCCATCCCCACCGAGATCAGACCGTGTACGATCGATTCAAAACTGCGCATCGCGCGCTATCCCGTCGAGGAGTTTTTCCGTGCGCGGACGGAAGGAAGGTCAGAGTTCACGCTCCGAAACGTGGATGCGGTGAAGATCGACCGCCTCGTCTTCGAAGACGAATGTCCCTTCGTGGCGGTCGAGTTTGAGGCGGAGATCGCGGATAACGCGATCGTGGAATTCGATATGGGCGGCGTGAGCGTGTATTATCACAGCGAAACGCAGACGCTGCAGGCGTTCGGCAACAATATAAAAATACCTTTGGAAGACGGAAAACTGTCAGTCCTTCTCATCCGCGATACGATGAGCCTCGAGCTCTATGTGCAGGGAGGGAAATATCCCGTTTGCGGCTATGCGGAGTTCACCAAAGATGAGAATACTGTAACGGCGTACCGCGGCACGCTGAAACATATGCGCATTTGCAGCAGGCACCTGAAAAGTATCTGGGAAAAATAATCAAATGATCCGATCGGAAAAGGCGCGGAGGCGTTTATCGCCTCCGCGCCTGCGGTTTTTTAATTATTTCAGAAGATAGCAGCTGGTAAAGGCGACCGTGCACGGCCCGTAGTTGTAGGGGACGCCTGAAAGTTCGCACACTTTGCTCACCCACAGCCCGTATGCCTCCATCGAGGAATAGGAGTCGTCGGGGAAGCGGCAGGGCGCGTCGGGATAGGTGCACGTTTTGCAGCGTTTGCACGTTCCCGCGCCCATGCCGAGCACGTCGGGGTACTTTGCTTTGAGTTTTCTCATCATCGAAATAAAACTTTCCGCATGTTCGCGGCCGGCCTTTTCGATCGCCTCGTAATCGAATTCGTCTTCCATATGCGCGACCGTCTGCACGAGCATGCCGAAAGAATACTGCGCGGCGCGTTCCGCCGCCTCTTCTATGGTGCCGCACGCGGGCGGGCAGCGCCAGCTTTTACCGTAGGCGTGGCATTTGTCCGCGCGGCACATCTGCCGCACCTCGGGCATGAATACGAGCGCCTTTATATTCAGCTGCCCTGCATCGGTAAACCCTTCGTCCAGGGCGAGTTTTTTCAGTTCTTCAACAGGATAATTTTCCATTTGCGCACCGTCCGTTGTTTTAGTATTATATCACCATTATATCACTGCGCCGCTTTTTTTCAATGTCCGCTCTTGCCTAAAAACAGGACAATCTTGCGCCTTTTGGCGCGAAACAGTGGATTTAAGCAACATTTTACTGTTTTTGCGCAAACAGATGGGTTGCAAAAATCGGGAAACATGCTATAATAAAGCTGTAAAAATTCAGCATATCCTGAGTTGCGATCATGTCGCAGAGAGCGGGGGAAGCGCGGTGAAAATCCGTCGCAACAGCCATTACCGTACAGTCGGATAACCCGTCGGGATATTTGTTTTCGTTTTCATTTCCGGGCAATGGGAAGATGAGCCGACATCATGGCGCGTTTTCGTTTTTCGGAACGCGTTTTTTTCATGAATAAATTTATTGTAAGGAGTTTTTATGAAAAGATTCACAAAACTTATGCTCGCGCTTGCGTGCACGGCGATCTTTGCGGGCATGTTTCTCTTTGTCGGATGTGACAAAGATGAGGGAGTTGCGCTCAGCGGCACGATGACGATCGTTCTCGACGGCAAGAACGGCACCATAGAGACGGTCGAGGCGGATCTTTCCGCGTTCACGACGGCGGACAGCGCGATGGACGTCATCGAAGCGCTCGCCGCAGAGAAAAAGATGTGCTATAAAGGCAGCGAAGGCGCGTACGGCATGATGCTTTCCGACGTGGGCGTTTATAAAGACGGTGCGGAGACTTATATCGTCAGCCAGAATGACGCGGAGGGCAAATACATTTATCTTTATACGAACGTTGAAAAGGATAAAAACGACTACGAGGGTATGACGACGGTCGAATATGAAGGTCAGACGCTCGCAGAGTCGATGAACAGCATCAGTTCGATGTCTGTAGAGGACGGGGCGATCGTGTACATCACGACCATCGTCTGGGGCTGAAAATAATCGGAACGGGGGATACGGTATGCGCAAAGTGCGCGCACAGCGGAATGCGCTGTTTGCAACGGCGAAGGAGATCGCCTTCATAGGCCTGATGGCGGCGCTTCTGATCGCCTGTCAGCTCGCTTTAAGCGGGTTGCAGGGGATCGAAGTCGTCACCGTGCTTTTTCTGGCGTTCTGCTACTCTTTCGGCGTTGTGCGCGGGGTGATCGTAGCAAACTGCTTTTCCCTGCTGCGGTGCCTGATCTGGGGATTTTTTCCCACGGTCGTCATCCTGTACCTCGTTTATTACAATCTGTTTGCCGTCGTTTTCGGGCTGATCGGCGGAAAATTGAACAATATGAAGGCGGTATGGCGCATCGTGATCCTTGCGGCGGCGGCCGCATTCATGACCGTCCTTTTTACTCTTTTGGATGATGTGATCACGCCCCTCTTTTTCGGGTACAGTCTGCGTGCGGCGAAGGTGTATTTTTACAACTCACTCATTGTCCTCGCGATCCAGCCCGTGTGCGCGATCGTTACGATAGCCGTTCTGTTTGAACCTCTGCGAAAGGCGTTCGCGCAGGTGCGGCGTATTTGAGCTATTGCAAAATATTACAGCTTTTTGCGGGATCGGCGGCAAAATATTACCCTTTTATAACAAAAAAATCACTTACAATCGGGTTGGTGCGGTGCTATAATGTGTATACTGATAAGTAAGCAAGATTAGGAGGCATATTATGGCAAAATTTGATGAGATCTCTGCGCTTTTGCAGCGCGGTAAAGCGAAAGATTTGGCTGCTCTCGTTTCCGAAGAGCTGGCGGCGGGCGTTGCGCCGAAGGACATTCTGACGGAAGGCCTGATCGCGGGCATGGGGATCGTCGGCACGAAGTTCAAGAACAACGAGATTTTCGTTCCCGAAGTTCTGATTGCGGCGCGCGCGATGAATGCGGCTTTGGCGGTATTGAAACCCGCGCTTGCGGATTCGGGCGTAGAGCCTGTCGGCACGGCGGTCATCTGCACCGTTAAAGGGGATTTGCACGACATCGGCAAAAACCTCGTAAAAATGATGATCGAAGGCACCGGGATCCGCGTGATCGATCTCGGGGTGGACTGCCCTGCGGAAAAGGTTGTTTCCGCCGTCAAAGAAAACAATGCGGATATTGTCTGCCTTTCCGCCCTTCTCACGACGACGATGATGTATCAGAAGGACATCATCGACGCGCTGAAAGCCGCGGGGCTGCGCGACAAGGTCAAAGTCATGGTCGGCGGCGCTCCCGTCACACAGGCGTTTGCGGACGAGATCGGCGCGGATGCGTATACGCCGGACGCTGCGAGCGCGGCGGAAAAGGCGCGTTCGTACTTCGCTTAAAAAACAAGCATTAAGACAGGCAGCTCGCGCATCGCGCAGGCTGCCTTTTTTCCGCCCAGGAAGAGGGCGGAAAAAAGGGAGGAAAAATGAAAATCACGATCGTTTCCGGTAAAAAACAGACGGCGGCAGAGTGCGAAAGAGGAGAAAATCTCCTCGGCGTGCTTCGTAAAAACGGGTTTATGATTCCTGCCAGCTGCGGAGGCAGAGGAGTGTGCGGCAAGTGTCGGGTAGAGATCTCCGCAGGCGATGGAAATGAGCGATCTGTGCTCGCGTGCGAAACTTCGGTCGAGGAAGGGATGACGGTCCGCGTTGGCGAGTATCGCGGCGGGGGGCTTACCGACAGCGATGCCGAAAAGTTCGCCTGCGACGGGGAAGACGGATTCGGCGTCGCCGTCGACATCGGAACGACCACGGTCGCGTTCGCCCTGTGCGAGCTTTCTACGGGTAAAACGGTGGAAAAATACGCCGTTTTGAACGGGCAGGCGCCGTTCGGCGCGGATGTTATCAGCCGCATCATGGCGGCGGAAGCGGGCCATGCGCCCGCCATGGCGCAGGCGGTGCGCGGGCAGATCGAAGAGGCCGTTTCGCGTTTTAGTGCGAAATACTCCCTTCCCGCCGTCAAAAAGGTCGCGGTGTGCGGCAATACCACCATGCTGCACCTGTTCTGCGGGGAAGACGTTTCCGGCATAGGCAGGTATCCGTTCACGCCCGCGTTTACCGAATACAGATCGTCGCCGGGCAGGGAGTTCGGGATTTCCGCGCAGGAGGTACAGATCTTGCCCTCCGTATCGGCATATGTGGGCGGGGATGTCGTGGCAGGATGCGTCGCTTCCGGATTGGACGAAAAAGAGGCGCTGCTCGCAGACATCGGCACGAACGGAGAGATGATCGCGCACGCGGGTGGCAGGCTGCTCTGTACGTCTACGGCGGCGGGTCCCTGCTTCGAGGGCGCGAATATCGAGTGCGGTACGGGCGGCGTTGCGGGGGCGATCGATCGGGTCACGTCGGAAGGTGGCAAAATTACCTATACGACGATCGGCGGCGCGGCGCCGCGCGGCATCTGCGGCGCGGGACTGGTCGACGCGGTCGCCCTCATGCTCGGACGCGGCGCGATCGACGAGACGGGTGCCTTCGCGGAGGGCGATAAATTTTATATTTCCGACAAAGTCTATGTTTCGCAGAAAGACATCCGTAACTTTCAACTGGCAAAGAGCGCCGTTTCTTCGGGCATCAACGTCCTTTCGGCGCGCGCGGGGCTGGACCTTTGCCGGGAGGACAGCTTATATATAGCCGGAGGGCTCGGGTTTTACCTGAGCGGTGAGAGTGCGCGAAAGGTGGGGCTTCTCCCCGCCGGCGCGGGCACGCGCGTGATCGGAAACGCGGCGCTTGCGGGCACGCAGGCGTGCATGCTTTCAAAAGCTGCGCTCGTGCGGGCGAAGAAGATCGCCGCAGAGGCGGAATATATCGATCTTTCGGCAGATCCCGCATTTATGGACGAATATATCGAAAACATGAATTTTCCCGAAGAGTAGTCGCGCCGCGAATCCCTTGCCAAAATCGGAAGAATCGTTTATACTTATAGGCAAAGGAAGGCGCGGGCGCCGCGCTTTTACGGTGAAAGATGGAGTTGAAAGAGGTCAGCTTGCGCGAAATTCTCAATTTCGGCGAGCTTGAAAAATTATTCAAAAGCTATTCTCTTACGAGCGGCTGCGACGTGGTCCTTTACGGGCTGGACGGTTCGGAACAGCTTGCCGTCCGCCGCGCGGAGTCTGTCTGCACCGCGCTGCGAGGCGCTCCCGTATGCAGGGAAAAGATCGTTCAGAGCGGGAAAAAGGCGGAGGAACTGAAAACCAGCTACATTTACGAAACACCCTGCGGGCTGATCATGTGCATCGCCGCCGTCAGCCTGGACGGGCAGGCGGTCGGGTATATCACGACGGGTCCCGTCGTCTTATGGGAAAAGGACGAATACTTTTACGATGAAATGCGCGTGAAGTACGCGGAGATGGGTGCGGAGTTCGACGGTTCGCTCCTTGCGGGCGTACGGCAGGTGGACTGCGAGGGCATGACGGGCATTTCCGAAATGCTGCGCGTTCTCGTGGAGTATATGGCGGGGCAGGAGAAGAAATTTTTGGAACAGCGGCTGGAAATTTCGCGGATGAATCTGGAACGCCTGCGCGTGCAGCGCGAGATCGAGATCAAGCAGAGCCAGCCCTGTTACAACAAATACCCCGTGGAGTTGGAAAAGGAACTGATCGCCTATGTGCAGTTCGGCGATAAAAACAGCGCGAAAAAGATCATCAACCGCTTTCTGAACGAGATCTTTTCCTTCGCGAGCGGAGATCTGGAGATCATCAAGGCGAAGCTGTACGAGTTTACCGCGTTCCTTTCCCGCAGCGCCGTCGAGGCGGGCGCACAGCTGTCGGCGCTCACCGATATCGTAAAAAAGAGCGCGCGCTTTCTTTTGGACAATATCGACTTTCAGGACCTGTGTTCGACGACCATAGAGGTCATGGAAAACTTCATCGACGTCGTGTACGAGAGCCGCAGCAAGCGAATCTCCAACGTGCATCTGGCAAAGGCGATCCGCTACATCAACGAACACTACGCGGACGAACTCGACTTGGAAACGCTAGCCAAAAACGTTTTTGTGAGTTCTTATTATATCAGCCATCTCTTCCGCAACGAGATGGGTACGACGTTCAGTGACTATCTCACCAAAGTCCGGTTGGACAATGCCAAAAAATGCCTCATGGAGGGGCTTTCGGTAGAAAAAACGGCGGAACTTGTCGGTTATAACGACGGCAATTACTTCATCAAGATCTTCAAAAAATATGTGGGCGTGACGCCCGCCAAATACAGAAAATCGATGGTGCAATAGCCATTCGGCAAAATGGGCGCCCCGAGGAAATTTCCTCGGGGCGCCTTTGATGTTTTGACAAATTATTTTGAATAGAATTTTCCGACGGCGTCAAAGAAAGCGTCAATGTTCTTCCAGGGGGTGGCGGGGGGGATGTCGCAGCCGGAAGAGATAACGAAATTTTTATACTTGCAGCAGGCGTCCATGATCTCGGTCGTCGCTTTTTCAACGGTTTCGGGAGTGCCGTTGCGAAGAACGCCCGCGGGGTCTACGTTGCCCATCGCGATGGTGTCTGCGGGGATGTGTTTCATCATCTCCGCCATGTCGATCGCGTTGCCGAAGTGGTAGGCGTCCGCCCCCGTGGAGAGGATGGAGTCGATCGTGAGGATCGCCGTGTTGCCGCAGTTGTGATAGATGACGATAAAATCTTCGTCCTTTACGGCGTCGTTGATCTTTTTGACGTACCGAGCCGAAAATTCTTCCGCCAGGTCGGGGGAAAGCAGCCCTGCGAGCGGTTCCGCCATTACGATGCCGTCCGCGCCTGCCGCTTTGTACGCCTTAATGTAATCGATGAGAAAAGCAGACGCCTTTTCGAGCACCGTATGCATCATTTCGGGTTCTTCGTAGCAGTAGATCATCGCCTCCGTCACGTCGGTGAGCCTGCCCGCCAGAGAAAACGGCCCGATGACGCCCGCAAATACAGGCCTGTCGGTGATCTTTTTCGCGGCGAGACGGATCGCATCGATGTAAATATCCGTCCTGCCCGAGCCGACGGCAGGCACTTTCAGCGCCTCGGCGTCTTCGGGCGTGCTGACGACGCAGCCCGTGACGGTGGGGACTTCGTCTTCGGAGATGTGGATGGGTGCGCCGAAGCATTCCGCTTCGACGGAAAGGTCCATCAGCGACACAGATGCCGCGGAGGGCACTCGCGCTGCGACTGCCGCCATGGCATTCGCCTGGTTTTCTGCCGAAAAGATGAGGTCTTTCACGTTGATGCCGAGAAGGCTCGCCCCCGGGAAAGAAAGGACGGGCAACGCTTTTTTGACGTCTGATGCGATCATGTCGCTCAGCCATTTACGCATGTTTTTGTTCATGATCTTCCTCCTGATTTTTTAGGGTCATTGGATTTTTGTTACTGTCATTATATCAAAAACAATAAACCGACGCACTATACCCCGTTGCGCAAATATAGCAAAATCTTGCAGGAACGCGCTTCGCCCCGGGCGGGAGAGAAACGATTTTTAGCAAAATTTTACCTTGAAAATTGAAAAAGGGTGTGTTATAATCGGGCAAGTTCGAAAATTCAGACACCGCGGTGTCTCTTTTTGGTGGAACCAAAAAGAGAAGTCCATTTAACAGTAATCTGTGCGGATCAGATATTGTCGGTCGATTCCCGCGGGACGGGGTAGCATTTGATGTAGGTGATCTTCGAATGTTTGGACGGGCGTGTCATTTTATTGACCAGGGCGTTTACAAGCTCTTTGCCGAGCATCGTCTTATCTACGTTGATGGTGGAAAGGTGCGGGGTCGTGTATTTGCTGGTCGGAGAGTTTTCAAAGCCGATCACTTTAATCCGTTCGGGGACGGGAATGTCCAGCATCTTCAGCGCTTCCAGAGTCATCGAGGCGATGTAATCGTTGGCGCAGACAAAGCAGTCGGGCAGTTTTGCCTTTGCGATGAGAGCGGACAGTCTTTCCAAATTGCTGTAGGGCAGGTCGTTGCCCGCGAGGATGTTGCAGCGCGGGTCGTAAGGGATGTTTCGCAGAAACATTGCGTCGCGCATGCCCAAATATCGTTCGTAGAAGGAAAGACAGTTTTTGTAATACCCCACGAAGCCGAACGAACGGCAGTTGCCTTTATCGATCAGCGTGAGGCAATACGATTTCACGGCGTTCAGGTTTTCCATCATCACTACGTCGTAATTGAAATTGGGCGCCGTATCGGAAAAAACGGTGTCCATGAATACGATGGGAAGATTGAGGGACACAACTTGCTCGATCAGATGCTCGTCGAAAAATTCCATGCATAAGATCCCGTCCACCTTGGATTTTTCGATATAACTTTTCAGGTTTTCAAAAAACTTGTCGGATGAAAGGGTGTACCGCAAGAGGCTCAGGTTCAGCCGCGCCAATTCGTTTTCGATGCTGCGCAGAACATAGATGTGGAAGGGGATATTCATGAGCATGCGCGTGGAAAGAAGAAGGATCTTTTTGTCTTTCAGCTTTTCAGCCGGTTCGAACGATTTCGGAAAGCTCTTGTACCCCAACTCCGCCGCCGCAACGCTCGCCATGGAAGAGGGCGTCATGCGCCTCGACGTGACCAACGCGGGCGACAGCCTGGGCGACGTGCGCCTGATGCGCTCCGAGTTTACGCCGACCCCCAGCGCGGATCAGCTCGTCGAATACGAACTCATCCTCACGATGAAAGCTTCTGCCAACATCCTGTTCAGCATGGCGGTCAATCACAATACCGTGGGCGGCGCGACGGATGCGTGGGCGCCTTTGGACAGTGAATATAACGTGCCGATGGGGACGACGTATGCGGAATACAGCATGACCTTCCAGTCTCCCGCAGAAGCGGACCAGAATCTCCAGTTCATTTTCGAGATGGGCCAGCACGATTTCGGCACGCCCGATGCGCCCAACAAGCAGAATCCCGATGCTTATACTATCGATATTTTGTATTTGAAACTTGTCGAAAGGACCGGCTCAGAAACGCTTACATCCGTATATAAATCCGATTATACGGCGGCGCAACCTGCGATCTCCATGAGCAATGCCGAAATGGGCAGCATTTCCTGCGCGGACGGCAAAGCGGTTGCTTCGATCACCGGTTACAGCACGGGAGGGTCCTGGGCGAACAAGATCGAGCAGGATACGACGCTGACCGTAAATTCGGGGAATAAGTATCGCCTCTCAATCACGATGACGGCGGAAAACGCGCAGTCGGGAGAGGTTTGCGTCGAGGATAAGACGCTCGAATGGCAGGCGCGCGCACTGTATACGGGCTTTACGCTCGAAGCGGGCAAAGAGACGACGATCACCTGCGATTTCAACCAGACTTATACCGAAATCGCAAATGTGTGCGTCAAGATCTATGTCGGAACGGCGTCGGCAGGCGTGACGAGCAACACGATCACGATCTCGAACATCGAGATCAGCCAGGTCGGCGGCGATTTTGCTTCCGATACGTCGCTCTATCGCTTTGTTCCTTATAACAAAGATACCGATTGGAATTACTTTAACGGCAAAGAAGTGGCGCTCGATTCGGGTATGGGCACCATGTATGAAAAGGATGGGACTCTTTTCTATCGAATCGATGAAATTTCGACCGTGGATTATGGAAACAAGTTGTTTATCAATAAGATTAAGCTGGAAAAGAATGCGCTTTACAGGGTGAGCTTTACGATGAAAGCGAATAAGCCGGGTACGGTATGGTTCATTCTCAACCCGTACGGCGAATATGACCCTCGCATCAGCGCAACCTTCAACTTCACGACCGAAGAGCAGACTTTCACCTGCGAAACGACGGGCGAATTCGTCCTCGATATGGACTTCGAACTCGTTTGGTCGTTCGGACAAGGTTACAACACGGAAGGTGACTACACCATTGAAATTTCGGGTGTCACGATCACAAAGTTGACCTGATCGGACGAATGTAGTAAAATAATTTCGAATATGCGGTTTATGCCGCTGCCTGTGCAGCGGCATAAATCGGATTTCGGAGAAGAGTATGATTTATTTGAGAGAAACGGCGGACAAATATATACGTCAGAATCTGAACAACGGATCGAAGGACTTCAAGCCGAAATATCATTTTTCGGCGCAGGTGGGCTGGATCAACGACCCGAACGGGCTGATCTATTACGACGGGTATTTTCACGTATTCTATCAGTATTACCCGTACTCGCTCCAATGGGGCCCCATGCACTGGGGTCACGCTCGCAGCAAAAACCTCATCGACTTCGAATATCTGCCCGTGGCTTTGGCGCCCGATGCACCTTTCGAGAGCGGCTGTTTTTCGGGCGGCGCGGTCCTGGACAAGGACAATAAAGAGATTCACGTCCTCTACACGCGCAACTATGAGGACGATAAAACGGTGCGGCAGACGCAATATCACGCATATTCCGCCGACGGGGTGAATTTCACCAAAGTCGAGCGCGCCGCCATCGGAGAGGAACAGCTTCCGCCGGGCTTCCGCGTCTCGTCCTTCCGCGATCCCAACCCCGTACGCATCGGCGACAGGTACTATGTGGTCGTGGGAGCGCAGAGAGAGAGCAAAACGGGCGCGGTCCTCGTCTATTCATCCAAAGATATGAGCGAATTCGAGTATGAATTCGCCATCGAGAACGAAAATTTCGGAGAGATGGTGGAATGTCCCGATCTCTTCATGCTGGGAGGCAGGGCCGTGCTAACGCTATCGGTCATCGCGCTCAAAAGCGACAGGCTCACCAATATCGACGGAAAGGCGAACTTGTATGCGGTCATGGACATCGATTTTGAAAATAAAACGTATTCCTTCCGCCATATCGACAGCCTGGACGAGGGCACCGATTTTTATGCCCCGCAGAGCGTCGAAGACGGAAACGGCCGCCGCATCATGCTGGCGTGGCTGGATATGTGGAACAACAACCCCTTTCCGCTGCGCAATAAATTCGTATCTAACGGCGTGTATACGCTGCCGAGGGAGCTTTCTCTCAACGGCGACACGCTGCTGCAATACCCCCTGCGGGAGGCGAAGGAGATCTTCCGCACGCCGTTTGACGTGAAAAAGGGCTGCTCGATGCCGAAAACATCGTATGCGGCGCTGGAAATGGAGGAGGGCTCCGTCTTTTCTTTCGGCTTTGCGGGGGAGGGTTTTACGCTCCGCGTAACGGACGGATATTTTTTCGTGGAGCAGAAACAGAAAAATCACATTTCCGCCGTGCGGCGCGGCAAAGCGCGGGCGGAAACTTTCAACGCGGAGGTCTTTTCGGACAATTGTTCGGTGGAGATCTTCGCGGGAGGGCGCGACGTGTTCAGTGCGCAGGCATTCATAGAATGCGACCGCTATGTAATTTCGCAGGCGGAAAAACTCAAAGTGCGGCGCGCCGCATATATCTGAGATCTCGGAGTTAAGATGAAAAAAATCGTGTGTTTGATCATGGCAGTCCTGACGATGGGCGTTCTGGCGGCGTGCGGCCCGAACGGCGGCAAATCGGCAGAGCCGGACGTTGCCGACCTTTCCGGATTGGGTGAGTACGGGCAGGAGAACAATATCGATTACCGATATTTCTGGAAACCGCCGCAGTCCAACGGCTATGTGGGCGACCCCATGCCCTATTATGAAGACGGCGTTTACAGCATTTTCTATCTGCAGGACGAGGGCGGGAGCGTCCGCCACAGCATTTTCCGTGTGGACACGACCGACTTTATCCATTACGAATACAAGGGCGAAGTGCTTCGCTCGGGCGACTCTTCCACTTCGCAGGATTACTGGATCGGCACGGGTTCGGTCGTCAAGGCGGGGGAAGACTATTACTTTTTCTATACGGGCCACAATCCCAATATGGAAAGCGTGGACGGCGGTCCCTGGGAGAAAGTCCTCGTCGCAAAGTCGGAAGGGGATCTCGATCATTTCGTCAAGGTCGAAGATTTCGAGATCGCGCCTCCCGCGCAGTATTCGCAGGTCGATTTCCGCGATCCGCAGGCGTATTTTAACGAAGAGACGAACTCTTTCGACATTACGGTCGAAACGAACGCGGGCGGCGTGCCCCTGATCGTCAAATTTACCGTTTCGCTCGACCTGAAAACGGTCACGCACGACGGGATCGTGTTTCAGGACACGGCAAACGGGTTCTGGAACCTCGAATGCGCCGACATCACCTATCAGAACGGAAAGTATTACATGGTCTATTCGGGGCAGCCCAACGATACCGTCTGGTATACCGTCAGCGACGAGATGTTTTCGGGCTACGGCACGCCGACCCGGCTGGAGGGCAAGCACTTCTATGCCGCAAAGATGGTCGAAGGGGATGCCGGCACCTTTTTGGTCGGCTGGGTCTACCGCCGCAGCAGTTTTTCGGACACGTCCGATCTGTATTGGGGCGGACATCTGGTCGCGCACAGGATGATCTTCAATGAAGACGGCACCGTCTCTTTGACCCATCCCGACGGGATCGGAGGTTATTTCGGTTATGAAGAGGAAACGGAACACGGCGAGTTGACCGTGTCGAGCGGGAACCGCATGTTTGCCGAGGCGTACGAAAGTTTCATGCTGAAGGGCTCTTTCCGCTTTTCGGGCGGCGAAAAATTCGGGCTGGTGCTCGGCTACGGCAACGATCCTTCTGCGTACCGCTATGTCGAATACGCCCCCGGAACGGGCGTTCTGGGTTACAGGATCGAGGGCAGGAGCGCGAACGAGTGCGAGGTCGCCATACCGCTCGAAGAGAATACCGATTATACGTTTACGTATTTGCAGGAAGGGTCTGTCGCCGCTCTGTATATCGACGGTGTTCCCGGCGGCGCACTCTCCTTCCGCACGCACGGCACCAACAATACGATGATCGCCTTTTTCTCGGACGGCAGCACGCTGAGCGTGAAGGATCTGAAACAGTATCTTCGCAGCAAGGAGGCGTGACGCATGATCTTCGAGTGCAAAAATCATGTCACGTGGGACACGTGGATGTATTTCCGCGATAACAAATATTATCTGTACTATCTCATCACCGACCGTTCGGGCGGCGAAGGGTTCGGCGTCGCCGTCAGCGAAGACGGCATTCATTACGAGGACCGGGGCACCTGCATTACGGCATCCGACAAGATGGTCATCTACCTCGGGACGGGAGCAGTGTGGGAAAGCCCGGATTTCGAAAAGGATAAAACGTTTATCTGCAACTATTCGGAATGGCGGCGGGATGAATCTACGGGAAAGCATTATCAGAACATCTTTTTTGCAACGAGCAAAGATCTCATTCATTGGGAAAAGACGGGCGAGGACGGCGTTTTTCCCGTCGACGAAAGGTATTACGTGCGCTGCGACGAAGACGGCGGGCGGTGGGACTGCATTTACCCCAACCGCACGGCGGAAGGATACGAGGGCTTTTTTACGGCGACGCCCAAAGAGTATATCGGCTGCGGCTATGCCGTGAGCGAAGACGGACTCAGATGGATGGCGAAAAAACCGCCGAGATTTTCCTTGGACGGTTATGACGACATCAGACAGGGCGTCGAGGCGGGCGCCGTGTGCGTGCACGGGGGCAAATATTATATGCTCATGGGAACGTATCTCTACCGTTACGGCATGAGCGTGATGGTTTCGGACAGCCCCGACGGCATTTACCGCCCGCAGAAGAAGAATTTTTCGCTCCTGTCCAACCGTTCGTTCATGCACGCCTATTTCATGCGCATAGCGGACGTGAACGGGAAGAAATACGTGAACCATCACGTCCTTTTGCGCGAGACCAACGAGTTCGGCAGAAATACGACGCTCGCCGCGCCTCTCAAAGAGATCGATTTCGACGAAGAGGGGATCCTGCGGCTCAGATGGGCGGCGCTGAACGAGGGGCTCAAGGGCGAAGAGATCTCCGATTTCGATTTTGAAAACGGGTTCGTCGCGGAATACGAGAGCGCGAAGACAGACGAAATCTCTTTTAAAACGGATAAAGAGACGGTCACGCTGCAATTCGGGTTTGACGATTGCAGCCTGAAAATTTTTGAAAACGGCGTCCTTGCGGAAGATATATGCAAGGATGTGTGCGCGGCGGGCAGGCGCGTGCGGATCCTGTACAGGAATACGCTCATGGAAGTGTATGCGGACGATTATTTCGTGACTTGTTATACTTTCAAAGACGGCGTGCGCACGGTCGAAAATCAAAACGGGCAGAAGATCTGGAGGATCAATTTATGACGGGAAGGGAACGCATCCTGCGGGCGATCGATCATCAGCCGACGGACAGGATCCCCGTAGATTTCGGGGGCACCGTTCGAGCGGCATTTCGGTGCAGAGCTATATCAAACTCAGGGAGGCGCTCGGGCTGCCGCCTTCCAAGCTCTATATTTATGACTTTATCCAGCAGCTCGTGCTGATCGAAGACGACGTATACGAGAGGATTCCGACCGACGTCGTGCAGCTCGGGCAGGTCTATCTCGGCCGCCCCGATTACTGGCAGGATTGGACGCTCGAAGACGGGACACCCTGCAAGATCCCCGCTTATATTAACGTGGTGCGCCGCGACGACGGCGACGTCGTGTACGGCGAGGACGGCGAGGTCATCTGCATCAAAAAAAAGGGATGCCTGTATTTCGAACAGACGTGTTTCCCCTATGCGGATTCGGACGACGAAGCGTTCGACGATATCCTGCAAAAGCTGAATAAGATCATGTGGTGGAAACTCGGCGTGCCGCCCGCTCCCGCGGGGTATGACGAGGCGGGGCTTGCCAGGATGCGCGAAGACGCGAAGGAATTGCGTTCGAAGACGGATAAGGCGATCTATGCGATCTTCGGCGGGAATCTGGTCGAGATGAGCCAGTTTGCTTTCCGCATCGACAACATTATGTGCGAGATGGCGCTCAGCCCCGACAGAGTGCATAAATTTTTGGATAAACTGATGGAAATGCACCGCGCAAACCTGAAAAAGTTTGTGGACGCGGTGGGGGATTATGTGGACATCATCGGGTTCGGCGACGATATGGGCACGCAGAACGGCCCGCAGTTCTCTCCCGATATGTACAGGGAGTTTTATCAGCCCCGGCACAAAGAACTGTGGAGCGCGGTGCGCAAGTATAATCCGGATCTCCGCACCAATCTGCATTGCTGCGGAAGCATCGACAGGCTGCTGGACGACATCATCGACGCGGGCATAGACAGCATCAATCCCGTGCAGATCAGCTGCAGCGGCATGGAGCCGGAACATCTCAAAGAAAAATTCGGCGACCGCATGGCGTTCTGGGGCGGCGGCTGCGCATCGAACGTGTGCATGTCGGGGACGAAAGAAGAGATCGAGGCGCATGTGAAACACAATATCGATATCTTTTCGAAGGGGAGCGGGTTCATCTTCCAGCATGTGCATAACATCCTCGCGAACGTGTCCCCCGAGAATTTCCTCGCGATGTTCGACGCCGTGCGCGGATACGGGCGCTGAGCGAGGAGGGAGCATATGGTCATTTGCGTCGGAGAGATCCTTGCGGACATGATCGGAAAACCCGCCGAAGACGGCACGGTCGCATTCAGCCGCCATGCGGGCGGCGCGCCGTTCAACGTGGCGTGCGGCGTCAGGGCGTCGGGCGGCCCGGGCGGTTTCATCGGGCGGGTCGGAGACGACATCACGGGCAGATTCCTGATCGGGTTTGCCCAAAAGCAGGGACTCGACTTTTTGAAGATCGAAAAAGACCCCGACCATAATACGACGCTCGCCTTTGTCGAGCTGGATGAAAACGGGGAGCGCAGTTTTTGTTTCGCGCGTAAGTTTGCCGCCGATTATAGGATCGCCGATCCCTTCGACGAAAGCTTTTCGGGGGCAGATATCGTACATATCGGTTCGCTGATGCTGAGCGAACCCATCGGAAGAAAGACTTGGGGGCGCGCTTTTGCCGCGGCAAAACGCGCGGGTAAAAAGGTCAGTTTCGACGTCAATTTCCGCAGCGATCTGTTCGGCAGCGACGAAAAGACGAGAGAGCTGTTTCTGTCCTGTATCGAGCGGGCGGACATCGTCAAGGTCAGCGAAGAGGAGCTTTGTTTCCTCTGCCGTGCGGAGCGCAAAGATACGCAGACGTGGTATGCCGAACCGCTTTTGCGGCTTTGCGGCAAAGATAAAATCGTTGCGCTGACGCTGGGCGCGGAGGGCTGCGCCGTGTGCTGCGGGCGTGAGATATACCGCGTGAACGCCAAAAAAGTTGCGCCCGTCGATACGACGGGGGCGGGCGATTCTTTTTACGCCGCATTCCTTTCGGGCCTTGACAGAAGAGGCTGTACCCCTTCAGCTGCGGCGGAGTCGGCAAAAGAAGCCAACGTCGCGGCGGCGTATACCGTCGCGCAGTACGGCGCGATCGTGCCCCTGCCGGACAGGGCAACGATCGAAAGGGAAGCCGCGGCGCTTTCGGCGGTCAGGATCTAGCGGTTGAACCGAATATATGCAAGACAAAGAGCGGAGAGCTGTGTTCTCCGCTCTTTTGTGCGCTTTGCGCAATCCGCAGTGTGGTGAACGGAAGCATTTTAAAAAGTGAACGTTTCGCTCATTTTTTGAAAAAAAATAAATAAATTTTCGTCCATCTATTGATTTTTTCCATGATATTCTTTATAATTATATACAGAATAAAAACAGGGAAGGGGTATTTTTATGTCCAACAGCGTAAAAAAACTGATCCAGAGCGGCAAGACCGCGCTGGGCATCGAGTTCGGTTCCACGAGGATCAAGGCGATCCTGGTGGACGAAAACAACAACCCCATCGCGTCCGGCGCGCACGATTGGGAAAACCGTTTGGAAAACGGGATCTGGACGTACACGCTCGACGACATCTGGACGGGCGTCAGACACTGCTATCAGGAGATGGCGGTGGACGTCAAAAACAAGTACGGTGTCACGCTCACGACCGTCGGGGCGATCGGCTTTTCCGCAATGATGCACGGGTACATGGTCTTTAACAAAGCGGGAGAACTGCTCGTTCCCTTCCGCACCTGGCGCAACAATAACGCGGCGCCGGCGGCGGATAAGCTCACAGAGCTTTTCAATTATCATATCCCCGCGCGCTGGTCGGTCGCGCATCTCTATCAGGCGATCCTGAACGGGGAAGAGCACGTAAAAGACATCGCTTTTCAGACCACGCTCGAAGGGTATGTGCACTGGAAACTTACGGGTAAAAAAGTGATCGGCATCGGCGAGGCGTCGGGCATGTTCCCCATTGACATCGCGACCAAACAATATAACCCTGTCATGCTCAAGCAGTTTAACGATCTGATCGCGGATAAAAACCTTCCCTTCAAGATCGAAGATATTCTTCCCGAGATCCTCGTCGCAGGGCAGGAAGCGGGGCGGCTGACTGCCGAGGGCGCGAAACTTTTGGATCCTTCGGGCAATCTTATGCCCGGCATCCCGTTCTGCCCGCCCGAAGGCGACGCGGGCACGGGTATGGTTGCCACCAACTCCGTCAAAAAGCGTACGGGCAACGTTTCCGCGGGCACTTCCGTCTTTGCGATGATCGTTCTCGAAAAGGAGCTTTCAAAAGTTCATCCCGAGATCGACCTCGTTACCACGCCCGTGGGGGATCTCGTCGGCATGGTGCACTGCAATAACTGCACATCCGACATCAACCAGTGGGTCGACGTGTTCGGCGATTTTGCGCGGCTGATCGGCGTGAACATGACAAAGGCAGAGCTTTTCAATGCGCTGTATACAGAGTCGGAAAGCGGCGACAAAGACTGCGGCGGATTGTTGGCGTATAACTGTTTCTCCAACGAGCACATCACGCAGATCGACGCGGGCAGACCCATGTTCGTGCGCACGTCGGAAAGCAAGTTCACGCTCGCCAATCTCTTCCGCACGCACCTGTTCTCCGCGCTCGGCGCGCTCAAGGTCGGCTGCGACATCATGCTGAAAGACGAGGGCGTCAAACTGGATTCCATCACCGGTCACGGCGGCCTGTTCAAAACGCCGCACGTGGGGCAAAGCTATCTTGCGGCGGCGATCAACGCGCCCGTCACCGTCATGAAGACGGCGGGTGAGGGCGGCGCCTGGGGCATCGCGATCCTTGCAAATTACGTCATCACCAAAGAAGACGGCGAAACGCTCGAGGATTATCTCGACCACAAAGTTTTTGCGGGGCAGGAGGGGGTCACGCTTGCGCCCGATCCCGACGATGTGGCGGGGTTCGACGCCTTTGCAAAACGGTATATCGACGGTCTTCCCATCGTGCGCAAAGCGGTGGAATGCATGTAGTAAGAGAGCGCCTCGCGCGGGCCGCTGCGAAAAATTTTGCGGAACGCGCGGAAAGCACGGCGGGTTTTCCGCTTGCGGGTATAAAATTTTTCCGATCGGAACAATAAGGAGTTATATATGTTAGAAGAACTCAAAAAAAAGGTATTGAAGGCAAATCTCGACCTCGTAAAAAACAAATTGGTGCTCTTTACGTGGGGCAACGTCAGTGAGATCGACCGCGAGAGCGGGCTTGTCGTCATCAAGCCGAGCGGCGTTTCGTACGACGACATGACGGCGGACGACATGGTGGTCGTCGACCTGAACGGCAAGGTCGTGGACGGCAATCTCCGCCCGTCGAGCGACACGCCGACGCATATCGAGTTTTATAAGGCATTCCCCAACGTGGGCGGCGTCACGCACACGCATTCTACCTTCGCTACGTCCTGGGCGCAGGCAGGGCGGGATATTCCCTTCTACGGCACGACGCACGCCGATTATTTCTACGGCGACATTCCCTGTGCCCGTTCTCTCACCAAAGAGGAGATCGAGGGTGAATATGAAAAGAATACAGGACTCGTCATCATCGAGCGGTTCAAAAAGGACAATCTGAATCCCATCGAGGTGCCGGGCGTCCTCATCAAGAGCCACGGCGTATTCGCGTTCGGCAAAGACGCCGACGGATCCGTTTACAACGCGACCGTCATCGAAGAAGTCGCAAAGATGGCGTTCATCACCGAACAGGTCAATCCGGACGTTCAGCGCGCGGATAAGTTCATGATGGATAAGCACTATCTGCGCAAGCACGGCAAAAACGCATACTACGGTCAGAGCAAACACTGACCCTTTGCGCGCACATAAATCAAATTCGCAAAAATAAATTTTTATCGAGAGGTAGATCGAAATGAAAGAAAAAGTCGTATACTGGATCACCGGATCCCAGACGCTGTACGGGGCGGACGTCCTCGAACACGTCGCGCAGCATTCCGAAGAGATGGCAAATTATGTGAGCGAGCACGTTCCCGTTACCGTCAAGTATCTGACCACCTGCAAGAGTTCCGACGAGATCGAAGCGGCGGTCAAAAAAGTCAACGACGATGAAAACTGCATCGGTATCATCACATGGTGCCACACCTTTTCTCCCGCAAAAATGTGGATCCGCGGCCTTTCCAAACTGCAAAAGCCGATGTGTCACTTTGCGACCCAGTACAACGAAAAACTGCCCTATGATACGATCGACATGGACTTCATGAACGAGAACCAGGCAGCGCACGGCGACAGGGAATTCGGATACATCGTCTCGCGCCTGCGCATGGACAACAAGGTGATCGTCGGTTATTACAAAGATAAGACGGCGCTCAAAGAACTTGCCGATTGGTGCAAAGTCGCGGCGGGTTATGCGTTCTCCAAAAAGGTCAAAGTCTGCCGTTTCTCCGATAACATGCGCGACGTCGCCGTCACCGAAGGCGATAAGGTAGAGGCGCACATCGACTTCGGCTGGCAGGTCGATTATTATCCCATCGGCGACCTCGTCGAATATATCGAAAAAGTCACCGATAAAGAAGTGGACGCCATGATGGCGGAATACGCGAAAAAGTATACGATGGGCACCGACCGCATCGACGTCGTGCGCGAACAGGCGAAGTACGAGATCGCGATCGACAAATTCTGCAAAGAGAAGGGCGGTTACATCGGTATCGTCGATCATTTCGGCGCGCTGCACGGGCTGAATCAGCTCCCCGGGCTTGCGATCCAGGATCTGCAGAGCAAGGGTTACGGGTTCGGCGCGGAAGGCGACTGGAAGATCGCCGCGCTTGGCGCCGTCATGCAGTATATGGCCGATCAGAAGGGGACCGGCCTCATGGAAGACTACACCTATGACCTCGCGGACGGGCTGTGCCTCGGTGCGCACATGCTCGAAGTTTCGCCGCAGTTCGCCGCGACCAAACCCGAGATCCAGGTGCATCCGCTCGGTATCGGCGGCAAGTCCGATCCCGCGCGTCTCGTTTTCGAAGGGATTTCCGCTCCCGAGGCGATCGCCGTCTCCATGATCGACATGGGCGACAGGATGCGCCTCATCGTGCAGAAGATCGAGCTCGTCAAATATCCGCACAAGATGCCCAACCTGCCTGTCGGCGGGCTGATGTGGAAGTATAAGCCCAACTTCAAAGAGGGCGTTGCCGCATGGATCTATGCGGGCGGCGCGCACCATACCGTCGTTTCTTCGCAGGTCACGGCGCAGCAGATGGTCGACCTCGGCAATATGTGGGGTATCGAAGTCGTTCTCATCGACGAAAACACCAAGATCGAACAGTTCAAAAAAGATCTTGCCTGGGCGGACGTCGTTTGGAAGAGGAAGTAAAACAAGCAGTTTTCGCCCGCTTTTGCGTGTGAAACGACTATAAAAAACCGAAAAGGAAGGGGGCGGCAGTCTGCATATTGCCGCCTTTTTCCATTAGGGGTGCGTTAAAGACGCCCGGATCAAAAATTTTATCACTTTGCGGAGTAGGCTATGCTTTATAAGAAATATACATACGGCGATACGGACGTTTACTTTGTGCAGACGGACGAGACGGGGGCGGGACTGATGATGTTTCCCGCCGGGACGGAAGCGGACATCGACGCGCTTTCGCCCGATCCCATGGTACAGGTCGCCCTGCGCGGGTCGAGAAACCTCATCGATTATACCCAGGGCGTGACGATGCGCAACCGTGCGAGTTCGGTCTTGCGGATCGTCTCGCAGAGTGCGGACCCAAGAGGCGTCTTGACGCATTTGTCGGACGGGGCGGGCAACGAATACGAGCATACTCTCCGTCACGACGCGGAAACGGGTATTTTTTCCGTGCGCGTCGAGTATTTCAACCGCACCGATCGAGAACAGGTTCTGGAGAGCTTGCAGAGCTTTTCTCTCAGCGGCATTTTCAATCCGCAGAATCCGTCCCCGACCGACGAGGGGCTGCGGCTTATCCGCATGACGAGCGCGTGGAGCCGAGAATGCCGCCTGAAAGAAGACGAGTTCTGCGATCTGGGGCTTGACATGAGCTGGGCGCGCTACGGCGTCAAGTGCGAGCGCTTCGGCGAGGTCGGGAGCATGCCCAACCGCGGATATTATCCGTTTGCGGCGGTCGCGGGCGGCGGGTGTACATGGTCGGTCATGCTGGAGGCGCCGTACAGCTGGCAGATCGAGGTCTATAAAGAAAAGGAGACGTGCGCGCTTTCGGGCGGGCTTGCCGATTACGAATTCGGGCATTGGTATAAAAAAATCCCCGCGGGCGGCGGGTTTAAAACGAATTTCGCTTATCTTCGAGTCAAGGCGACCGAAAATATCGACGACGTATGCAACGATTTCGTGCAATTTCAAGACGCGCGGCTGAAAGTGCCGGAATATGAAGAGTCGATGCCCGTCCTCTTCAACGAATACTGCACGACATGGGGCACGCCGAGCGAAGAGAATATCCGAGCCATTTTGGAGAGTATCAAAGGCCTCCCGATCGGAATTTTCGTCATCGACTGCGGTTGGTATTTGCCCGAAAACTGCGGCTGGTGCAACGCCATAGGGGACTGGGACGAGAGTAAAAAGCTCTTTCCCGACGGCATTTCGTCGGTCGTGTCCGCCATCCGCGCCGCGGGGATGAAGGCGGGCGTCTGGTTCGAATTTGAAAACGTCGGCTGCGACAGTAAGAAATTTTACGACGAAAGTTCTCTCCTTCATCGAGACGGACATGTTCTGACATCTAAGAACAGGCGTTTCCTCGACCTGCGCAGGCAGGAGGTGCAGGCGTATCTGAAAGAAAAGATGCTCGATTTCCTTGCGGAAAAGGGATTCGAATACATCAAGATCGACTACAACGACACTTTCGGCATGGGCGGCGACGGGGCGGAGAGCCTTGGTGAGAGCGGGCGGCAGCTCACCGAACTCAGCCTCGATTATCTGGACAGGCTGAAAGAGGCCGTTCCTGAGATCGTTATCGAAAACTGTTCGTCGGGCGGTTCGCGCATAGAGCCGAAGCGCATGGGCATGGTCTCCATGTGCAGTTTTTCCGACGCGCACGAGTGCCGCGAGATCCCTCTCGTCGCGGCGAACGTCTCGCGCGTGGTGCCTGCACGGCAGAATCAGGTATGGGCGGTCATCCGCAAAGAGGATACGGTGGACCGCATTGTGTGGTCGATGACGGCGGCGATGTTCGGACGGGTATGCATTTCGGGAGACGTGCATCTCATCGACAGCGCACAGAAAGCCAAGATCAAAGAGGGCATCGATTTTTACAATGCCGTCAAAGACGTGGTGCGCGGCGGACGCATCGCCGAGAGCTTTTGTAACGTAAGGTATTACCGCGATCCGAAGGGATGTCAGATCTATAAAAAGGTTTCAAAGGACGGCGGCAGGATGCTGGTGTTGGCGCATTTTTTCGAACGCCCGCACGAGCGTTTCGACTGCGATGTGACGGGATACAAACTTGCGGCGGCGTATACGACGCTGGACTTTGAGGTAAAGAACGGTACGCTTTCGTTTCATCCGACGGGGGAATATCAGGGAGGCGCATTCCTCTTCGAGCGTGATGAAAACTGAAAGACCGGAAAGCGGCGCGCGGCATTTTGCCGAGCGCCGCAAATTTTTATCATTTTGCATCTGTTCATGCCGCAAAGCTATCGGAAGGCATGCAATATAAGTATTTGACATAAGAGAAAGGGGCGGACTATAATAAAGGCAAAAAGGAAATGCGGAGGATGATTATGATATACAGGGATTTTCAGGGACTCAAACTTTCGGCGCTCGGGTTCGGCACCATGCGTCTGCCCGTTCTGAACGGCGAATACGGCGCGGTCGACAAGGCCGCCGCGGCGGAGATGTTCGATTATGCCGTCAAAAACGGGGTCAATTATTTTGATACCGCGTGGGGGTATCACGACGGCGCGTCTGAAACGGCCGTGGGCGAGATCCTCTCCGCCTATCCGCGCGGCAGCTATTATCTGGCGACGAAGTTTCCGGGGTACGACCTTTCGAATATGGATAAAGTCGAGGAGATCTTCGAGGCGCAGCTTAAAAAATGCCGCACGGATTATTTCGATTTTTACCTCTTCCACAACGTGTGCGAAATGAATATCGGCGCATATCTGGACGAGAGCCACGGCATTTTCGCGTATCTGAAAAAGCAGAAGGGAAACGGACGCATACGTCACCTCGGCTTTTCCGCGCACGGCAGCTACAATGTGATCGAGCGCTTTTTGGAAAAATACGGCAAAGACATGGAGTTCTGCCAGTTGCAGATCAATTATCTCGACTGGTCTTTCCAGAACGCGAAAGAAAAGGTCGAACTCATCCGAAAACACGGCATTCCCGTGTGGGTGATGGAGCCGCTGCGGGGCGGCAGGCTCGCAAAGCTGTCTCCCGAAGAAGAGGCGAAACTGAAAGAGATGCGGCCGGACGAAAATATTCCCGCATGGGCGTTCCGTTTCCTTTTGGGTATACCGGGCGTCAAGGTGATCCTTTCGGGCATGTCGGACATGGAGCAGGTCAAAGACAATATCCGCACTTTTTCCGAGGATAAGCCGCTGTCCGAAAGCGAGCGGGCCGCGCTCCTCGAGCTGGCGGAAGGGATGTATAAGAATTCGGTGTTGCCCTGCACGGCGTGCCGTTACTGTACGAGCCATTGCCCGAAACACCTGGATATTCCCGATCTGATCAAGCTCTACAACGAGCATCGCTTTACGGGCGGCGGGTTTATTGCGCCGATGGCGCTGAGCGCACTGCCTGAAGAGAAATGGCCGAGTGCGTGCGTCGGGTGCCGCAGCTGCGAAAAGGTGTGCCCGCAGCAGATCAGAATCTCCGAAATGATGAAAGACTTTACCGCGCGGCTGAAAGGCGAATAAGCCTGTGCGGGAAAACAAGGCCGTTCCGCCGCCGCGGGCGGCTTTTGCCGTTTCCCGTGTGAAAGGGTTATTTGAAAATTGACTTGTAAATTTCACAATACTGTGTTATACTATACACTAAGCGAAGAATTTCGCTTGCAGACCGATTGAATTATATAGGTACCATCATGCCGAGAACAAAAAAAACATATGTATATCCGCTCGTTGCGCTCAGGGGCAAGGTCATTTTCCCCGATTCGCAGTCGAGCTTTGACGCGGGCAGGCTGATTTCGCTGACCGCGATCTCCCGTGCGTCCGAACGGGACATGACGCTTTTCGTCAGCTTTCAGAAAGATGCGACGAAGGAAGCCATCTCGTCCAAGGATGTCTGCACGGTGGGGACCGTCGTCAAGATCAAGCAGATCGCAAAACTTCCTTCCAACAATCTCCGCGTGAGCGTAGACGGACTTTATCGCGCCGAGGCGGAAGAAATTTATGAGGAAGACGGATGCTTTAACGCAGTCGTGACCCGCATGAAGGCGGTGCACGGCGACGAAGTACTGGAAGAGGCGTACTTCCGCACGGCAAAAGAGGTCGTGCGCGAACTTCTTTCGGGGGATATGCGTTACCCCAAAGAAACGCTCGCTCTGCAGGACCTTTCCGATCCCGACGTTTTTGTCAACCGTTCGATGCAGTATCTGCATATCAAAGAAGAGGTCAAACAGCAGATTTTGGAAACCGCCAACGTGGCGGAGCGGCTGAAACTGTACGAGCGCTGCCTCAACGACGAATTGGAGATCGCAAAACTCGAAAAGAAGATCAGTTCGATGGTGCGGCGCAGCATCGACAAGAATCAGAAGGAGTATTTTCTCCGCGAGCAGCTCAAAGCCATCCATACCGAACTCGGCGACGACGAGCAGGAGCGGGACACGCTCACCCGTCAGATCAAAGACAAACACATGCCTGCCGAGATCGAGGAAAAAGCGCTCAAAGAGATCGGCCGCATGGATAAAATGCCGCCTTCTTCTCCCGAATACACGGTGATCCGCAATTATCTCGACTGGCTGATCGATCTTCCGTGGACGGAGGAGACGAAAGACACCGAAAACATCCTCGACGCGAAAAAGATTTTAGACGAAGACCATTACGGGCTGGAAAAGGTCAAGACGCGCATTACGGAGTATCTTGCCGTTTTGCAGCTGACAAAGAGCATGAACGCGCCTATCCTCTGTTTTGTGGGGCCTCCGGGCGTCGGAAAAACTTCCATCGCGAAGTCGGTCGCTCGGGCGCTCGGCAGAAAGTTTGTGCGCATGAGCCTCGGCGGGGTCAAAGACGAGGCGGAGATCAGGGGGCACCGCCGCACCTATGTCGGCGCAATGCCCGGCCGCATCATTTACGCGATGAAACAGGTCGGCTCGATCAATCCCGTTTTCCTGCTCGACGAGATCGATAAGGTGTCTTCCGACATGCGGGGGGACCCCGCGAGCGCACTTTTGGAGGTGTTGGATCCCGAACAGAACGCGGCTTTCCGCGACAGGTTCCTCGAAGTCCCGTACGATCTTTCCAAGGTGCTCTTTATCACCACCGCCAATACGGTGGATACGATACCCGCGCCGCTTTTGGACAGGATGGAGCTGATCGAACTGAACGGCTACACGCTGGACGAAAAGCGTGAGATCGCAAAGCGGTACCTCGTTCCCAGAAAGATCGAAGAAAACGGTCTGAAACCAGAGCTTTTGGAGATCACGGACGGGGCGATCACGGCGATCATCGAAGGATATACGATGGAGGCGGGCGTGCGCAGCCTCGAGCGGCAGATCGGTTCGGTGTGCCGCAAGATCGCGGTGCGCTATGCCGAAAACAAGCAGATGGAAAAACAGACCGTCACCGAAGACAATCTGGAGGAGATCCTCGGCGTTAAAAAATACACGCGCGATCTTTCCAAACTGGACGGCGACGAAGTGGGCGCCGCAACGGGGCTTGCGTGGACGAGCGTCGGCGGGACGACCCTTACCATCGAAGTTTCCGCAATGCCCGGGAAGGGGGACATTCTCCTCACGGGCAAGCTCGGCGACGTGATGAAGGAGTCCGCAAGGGCCGCGATCAGCTATATCCGCGCACATGCCGACAAGTACGGGATCGACAGCGAGGCGTTTTCAAACACCGACATCCACATCCACGTGCCCGAGGGTGCGACGCCGAAAGACGGGCCGAGTGCGGGCATCACGATGGCGACGGCGATTCTGTCCGCCTTTACGCATAAGCCTGTCCGCAGGGACATCGCGATGACGGGCGAGATCACGCTGCGCGGCAAGGTTTTGCCCATCGGCGGGCTGAAAGAGAAGGCGCTCGCGGCGCACCGCGCGGGTATCAGAAACATCATCATTCCCAAAGAAAACGAAAAGGACGAAGAGGAGATCCCGTCCAATGTCCGCGGCGAATTGAATTTCATTCCCGCCACGGAGGTGGATACGGTGTTCCATAACGCCATCGCGGGGTTATAATGATCATAAAAGAGGCAAAATTTATTGTGTCCGCGGCGGAGAAAAAGGGATTTCTCTGCCCGGATAAGCCGATGATCGCCGTTTCGGGCAGGTCGAACGTGGGCAAAAGCTCGTTCATCAATTTGCTTGCGGGCCGCAAAAAACTCGCAAAAACGTCGGCGGATCCCGGAAGGACGCGCCTTGTGAATTATTTCGATTTCGGAGAATTTCTCCTTGCGGATCTGCCGGGGTACGGTTTTGCGCGCGTTTCAAAGGCCGAAAAAGACCGCTGGGCGCGTATGCTCGAAGATTTTTTTGCGGAAAGGGAACACATTTCGCACGTATTCGCGCTCGTGGACATCCGTCACGACCCTTCGGCCGACGATCTGACGATGGTCGATTTTCTCTATGCGTCGCGCATTCCGTTTACCGTCATCGCCACCAAATCCGACAAGATCGCGCGGACAAAAGTCAAAAACTATGTCCGCCGCATCGCCGCCTGCCTGAAAACGGGCGAGGGCAATATCCTGCCCGTCTCTTCTGAAACGGGCGCGGGGAAGGAGCAGGTTTTGTCGCTCCTGGACGAGATCGTGCAAAGAGATCTCGATGTGCAGGAAGAAGATTCGGCCGAGGAGTAGAAAAGCGTTGCTTTTTGTGCGCTTTTGTATTATAATGAAATATCAAAACGCGGGAGAACGATAGACATCCATGCAAAGCATTCTTGCAGCATCTTTTCTGAATACGCCGTGGGGGATGGCGATCTTTATCATTTTGGACATCGCGGTGTTCATCCTGATCGCGGCGCTCAATTATCGGTGGCTTTTCAAACGGCTGTTCGATATTCTGTTTTCTGCGGTTTTTTTGGCGGTGTTTCTGCCGTTTTTCCTGATCTTCCTCGGCGTCGACGCGCTGTATAACAGGACTGCGAACGCATATCGCTCGCTGTTCGAGCATACAGAATACTGCGGCAAGAAGGAAAAGCCTTTCCGCGTGAGCGTGCTTTCGACCGAGCGCGTCCTGCACGACGAAGCGGGAGCGCTTCTGCCCGAAGAAGAAAGGATCACCCGTTTCGGGAAGTTTTTGAAGGGCAGCGGGCTGAAATATTATCCCATGCTCGCGCTCGTTTTTCTCGGCCGCATGAGCTTTGTCGGCCCCGTGCCGATGACGGCGGAAGACGCGGCGGCTCTTGCGCCCGAACGCAAAGTGCGCTTTTCGGTCCGACCCGGGTTCGTCAGTTCGCTCTCGCGTTATGGCGGGGAAAAGCTGACGTATGCGGATATGTTCGAGGAGGACGAAGAGTACGTCCGGCACATCAATCTTTTTCGCGATCTTGCCTTTTTTATGACCCGCCTCGCGCAGAAGGTGCGCGGCGAAAAGTCGAACAATCTCGGGGAAGTCGCAAAGAGGAGCTATATCGAGGCTTGCCTTGCCGAAGGGACGCTGACGGAAGAAGAGGCGGAGGCGATTCGCCGCGACGTCGCCGAGCGCGCCGTCAGGCGCAGCAGCGCGGCAGAAGAAAAGAAACGGTTTCAGGAGCGGGATATGCTCCGCTGAATTTTTTGGATATACGGAGGGCGGGGGCGCTTGCGCCTCTGCCCGCGTTTTTTTACGGACGGCGTTTGAATGGAACGCCGCCGTCATATCGGGTACGGGAGGGGAAATCATGCCAATGCAGCAGTCCATGTTTTTGAGCGATGCGGATCTTCCGCTTGCGGCCAGGCTTCGTCCGCGCACGCTCGAAGAGTTTGCGGGGCAGAAGCATCTGCTCGGCGAGGGCAAAGTCCTGCGCAGGCTCATCGAGAGCGACAGGATCGGCTCCATGATCTTCTGGGGGCCGCCGGGCGTGGGCAAGACGACGCTCGCGCGCATCATTGCGGGACGCACGAAGGCGGCTTTCATCGATTTTTCCGCCGTCACGAGCGGGGTCAAAGAGATCAAACAGGTCATGGAGCAAGCGGAAAGGAACCGCGTTTACGGCGAAAAGACCATCTTGTTCGTCGATGAGATCCACCGATTCAATAAGGCGCAGCAGGATGCGTTCCTGCCCTTCGTAGAGCGGGGCAGCGTCATCCTGATCGGCGCGACGACAGAGAACCCGTCTTTCGAGGTCAACGGGGCGCTTTTGTCCCGCTGCAAAGTCTTTGTCTTGCAGCCGCTCAAAACGGAAGAGCTGTGCGGCCTTCTGCGCCGTGCGCTTGCCGACGAGCGCGGGTTCGGCGGGCAGAACGTGGAGATCGGAGACGACCTCGTCGAGGCGATCGCCGCCTTTGCCAACGGCGACGCGCGTTCGGCGCTTTCCACGCTCGAAATGGCCGTCCTCAACGGGGAGACGGACGGGGACAGGACAATCGTCACCCGCGAGACGGTCGAGCAGTGCACTTCCAAAAAATCTCTCCTGTACGACAAGAAGGGCGAGGAACACTATAACCTCATTTCCGCGCTGCACAAGTCCATGCGCAATTCCGACCCCGACGCCGCCGTTTACTGGCTGGCGCGCATGCTGGAGGCGGGGGAGGATCCGCTGTACGTGGCGCGCCGCGTGACCCGCTTTGCGAGCGAAGACGTCGGGCTTGCCGATCCGCGCGCCCTCGAGATCGCCGTCGCGGCTTACCAGGCGTGTCACTTTATCGGCATGCCCGAATGCAGCGTGCATCTGACGGAAGCCGTCGTGTATCTGTCGATGGCGCCTAAGTCAAACGCCCTCTATACGGCGTACGAGAGCGCGAAAAAGGACGCTCTCACCATGCTCGCCGAGCCCGTTCCGCTCGTCATCCGCAACGCGCCGACAAAGCTCATGAAGGAACTGGAATACGGCAAGGGATACCGCTATGCGCACGATTATGCGGATAAACTGACGGACATGCAGTGTCTGCCCGATTCGCTCGAGGGGCGGGAGTATTACCGCCCGACCGAGGAAGGCGTGGAGGCGAAGATCGCGGCGCGCCTTGCCGAGATCAAGGCGTGGAAAAAAGCGGAGCGCGGCAAAAACAAAAAGTGACGGCGCAGCGCTTTGAGACAGGATGCGCTTTTTCGGGCCGGTCCGGCTTTCGGGGCGCATATCGGAGATCCGGGCGGTTTTTGCGTTCCGGCAGCCGCCTGCGCCGCGAAGGCCGCACGGGCTTTTTTTTGCCGCGGCGGGAAAAGGCTTGAAGTTTGCGGCGAAATGTGCTATCCTTATAAGGTAAAAATTACTGACGGAAAGGGCGCGCCCGCCGCTTGCGGCGGGCGCGCGGTGTGAACGATGGACCGCATTTTAGAGAAACTCAATCCCGAACAGCTCAAACCCGTTCTGGACACGGAGGGCGCCGTTCTGGTGCTTGCCGGCGCGGGCAGCGGCAAAACGCGCGTGCTCACTTCGCGCATCGCGTACCTCGTCGAGGAGAAAGGGGTATATCCTTCCTCGATCCTGGCGATCACTTTTACGAACAAGGCCGCCGACGAAATGCGCCAACGCCTTTCGCGCATGGTAGACGGATCGGAAAAAATGTGGATCTGCACCATCCACAGCATGTGCGTGCGCATCCTGCGGCAGTATGCCGAGCGCATCGGATATAATTCCAACTTTTCCATTTACAGCGATACCGAGCGGACGAACGTCGTCAAAAAAGCTTTCGCCGAGTGCGGGTTGGAAGACGAAAAACTTCTCAAAAATGTAAAATTTCACATCGGCAACGCGAAGATGTTGGGACTTTCTCCCGAAGAATACGCCGAAAAAAACCGCGACGTGAAGAATATCGGCGAGATCGTGCGGGTATACGCGGCGTATCAGGAACACCTGAAAGCGTATAACGCGCTCGATTTCGACGACCTGCTCACCGAAACGCTCCGCCTTTTGGAGCGCGACAAAGATGCGCTGGAATACCTTTCGGGCAGGTTCCGCTATATCCATGTGGACGAATTTCAGGATACCAACCGCGTGCAGTACGAGATCGTGCGGCTATTGTCCACGGTACACGGCAATCTGTTTTGTGTGGGCGACGACGACCAGAGCATTTACGGCTGGCGGGGCGCGAAGATCGAAAACATTTTGGAATTCGAGAAGGATTTCAAGGGCGCGAAAGTCTATAAGCTCGAACAGAATTACCGCTCGACCAAAAACATCTTGAAACTTGCCAATACCGTCATCAAAAACAACGGCAGGAGAAAGGATAAAGAACTCTGGACGGAAAACGACGAGGGCAGGGAAGGCACGTATTTTCAGGCGGAAACGGAGACGGAAGAGGCGCTGTACGTGACCCGCACCATCTCCGACCTGATGCGGGAAGGGTATTCCTTTTCCGATTTTGCCGTACTCATGCGCATCAACGCGCTCACGCGCTCGTTCGAGCAGGAGTTCGCAAAGTATACCATCCCGTTCAAAGTGTTCGGCGGGTTCCGTTTCTATGAACGCCGCGAGATCAAAGACCTTCTCGCGTACCTGCGCATCATCAATAACCCCTTCGACAGCGAGGCGGTCACGCGCGTCATCAACGTCCCCAAGCGCGGCATCGGCGCCAAAACGGTGGAAACGCTCGAACAATACGCCGCGGGGACGGGGCTGTCCGTGTACGACGCCGTCCTCGAAGCGGATGAACTGCCGCTCAACGCGTCGAGCAAGCAAAAAGTCAAAGCGTTTGGTCAATTGCTGAAAAACCTCGTCCTGAAAGGGATGGAGATGAGCGCGGACGAGCTGGTGCGCGAGGTCATCAACGACAGCGGCATCCTTTCGATGTATGCCGACGATTCGGACGAGAGCATCAACAAAAAGGCAAACATCGACGAATTTGTCAATTCGGTAGACGAATTCTGCAAACTCAATAAAGGCGCGTCGCTCGCGGATTTTCTCAACCAGGTCACGCTCAGTTCGGACACCGACGACATGGACGAGAGCGAATACGTGACGCTCGCGACCATCCATTCGGTCAAGGGGCTGGAATTCAAGGTCGTGTTCGTCGTCGGCATGGAAGAAAACGTCATGCCTGTCTCCCGCGCGTCGTTCGACGACAACGAGCTGGAAGAGGAGCGGCGGCTGATGTACGTCGCCATCACCCGCGCGAGGGAAAGGCTTTTTCTCACGCGGTCGAAGAGCCGCTATCTGTACGGCAAGAGAGAGGCGACGCTGCAATCCCGCTTCATCGACGAACTTTCGTCCGTGATCGACGTTCCCGCCTCCCGCTCTCCTTACGAGAGCTATGCGCGCCGCGCGGCAGACTCCTATTCGTCTTACCGCGGCGGGTACTCGGGCTATTCTTCTTACGGCAGAAAGTTCGGGCAGGACCGTTCGCGCGAGGACGACGATTACGGCTATCAGAGCGATCTCCCTCCCGAGCCGCAAAAGAGCGCAGGGTCCTTCAGCGCTGCCGCGGCGTACAGGCAGGCGTCGCCGCGGCCCGCGGCGGCAGGGGAAAAGGACTATGCCGCATTCAAAGCGGGCGTAAAGGTGAAACATCCTAAATTCGGAGAGGGGATGATCGTCGGTATAAAGGGATCGGGCAGCGCGATGGTGCTCAGCGTCAGTTTTCCCGGGCTCGGCATCAAGGCGCTCTCCGCGCAGCTCGCGCCGCTGACCGTGATCGGATAAAAAATTTTTCGGAGGCCGCATATGGACAGAATGAGACAGCTCGTGGATATTCTCAACCGCTACGCTTACGAATATTACGTTCTCGACGCGCCGACGGTGCCCGATTCGGAGTACGACAGGCTGTATGATGAGCTGAGAGAGCTGGAAGCAGATACGGGCGTGCGCCTGCCCGATTCGCCCACCCGAAGGGTCGGGGGCGAGCCGATTAAGGCGTTTGCCCGCCACGCGCACATCGCGCGGCTGTATTCGCTCGACAAGGCGGTCACGGACGACGAGCTGAACGCCTTTTTTACCCGCGTCGACAAGGCGGGCGGGGCGAGTTATGTGGTCGAGTATAAGTTCGACGGCCTCACCATTTGTCTGACTTACGAAAACGGCGTTTTTGTCCGTGCGACGACGCGCGGCAACGGCACGGAGGGGGAAGACGTCACCGCGCAGGTGCTCACGATCAAAAGTTTCCCCCTCGCCATAAGTTATAAGGGAACGCTCGAAGTGCGCGGGGAGGCCGTCATACGCCTCTCTGTTTTGGAAGAGTATAACAGGACGGCGGCGGAACCGCTCAAAAACGCGCGCAACGCCGCGGCGGGCGCGGTGCGCAACCTCGATCCCGCCGTCACCGCGTCGAGAAAGCCCGAGATCCTCTTTTACGACATCAATTACATGTCGGAAGAGGTTGTCTCGTCGCAGGAAGAGGCGATCGCCTTTTTGGAAAAAGAGGGATTCAAAACGTTTGGGCATACCCGCCTTTGCAGGACGGCGGAAGAGGTGTCCGACGCCGTCGCCGAGATCGACGTGAACAGGAAAAAGATCGACGTTCTGACGGACGGCGCGGTCATAAAAGTTAACGAGTTTTCCGTGCGCGAAAGGATGGGGTACACGGACAAGTTCCCCCGCTGGGCGATTGCTTTCAAGTTCGAGGCGGAAGAGGCGGTCACGACCGTCGAAGACGTGACCTGGCAGGTCGGACGAACGGGAAAACTGACGCCGCTCGCGCACGTGACGCCCGTGGAGCTTGCGGGGGCAACGGTGCGCCGCGCGACGCTCAATAACCTCGGCGATATCCGCCGCAAGGACATCAAAAAGGGGAGCCGCGTGATCATACGCCGCAGCAACGAGGTCATCCCCGAAATTCTGGGCGCGGTCGAGCATACGGGCAAAAGCTGCGAGATCGAAAAACCGGAAATCTGCCCTTATTGCGGGCAAAAGCTGACGGAAGAAGGGGCGAACCTTTTCTGCACGAATAAAAACTGCCGTCCCCGCGTCGTGGCGGCGCTCGCGAACTTTGCGAGCAAAAACGCGATGGACATAGAGGGGTTTTCCGAAATGACGGCGGCGCAGTTTTACGACGAACTCGGCGTGTGCGCGTTTTCCGATCTGTATTCCCTGAACGAGGAAAAGCTGTCTTCTTTGGAAGGTTTCGGCAAGAAAAAGATCAAAAACCTTCTGAAAGCGATCGAGGGGAGCAAAGAGATCCCCCTTGACAGGTTTATCTTCGCGCTCGGCATCGGCGGGGTCGGCAGGGTCGCCTCGAAGGACCTTGCGCGAAGGTTCGGCAGTATAGAGGCGCTCTCGCGCGCGACGGCGGAAGAACTCGTTTCGATGGAAAACATCGGCGAGAAGACGGCGGCGGACATTATAAGTTATTTTGCAGACTCCGACAATGCGGCGGAGATCGCAAAACTGCTTTCCGCGGGCGTTTCTCCCTTTGTCAGGCATGCGGCCGCGGGCGGCGCGTTTGCGGGGCAGAACGTGGTGCTTACGGGTACGTTGTCCCGTTTCAAGCGGAGCGAGGCGCAGAAGATCGTGGAAGAGGCGGGCGGCGCCTGCCAGAGCGCGGTCACGCAGAAGACGACGCTCGTCGTCGCGGGAGAGAGCGCGGGCAGCAAGCTGGACAAGGCGAAATCGCTCGGCGTCCGCGTCATCGGAGAAGAGGAATTCATAAAAATCCTCGCGGAGAACGGAATCCCCGTAAAATAACTTGAAATTTTTTGCGGATTCTGCTATAATGCAAGATGCGGGAGCGTGCGCGGCGGTCTGCGGATGTTTCCGGGCTTTCAAAGGCTTCGCAAAGGGGAACGGTGTTTTTATGTTCAGCATGACCGGATACGGAAAAGGGGAATACAAAAAGGAAGGGATCGAGATGACAGTCGAGGTCAAAACGGTCAACAACCGCTATCTCGACATTTCCGTCAAAAGCCCCAAAGTATTCAACGCTTACGAAGAGGTCATCCGTTCCGTCGTCCGCAAAAAGCTGACGCGCGGGCATGCGGACATCTTTATCAATTTTATCGACAAGAGAGAGAAGGCGAAGAGCCTGTACGTCGACCTTCCCGCGGCGAAAAGCTGGGCGGACGCGGCGGAAAAGCTGAAAAACGCGTTTCCTTCCCTGCAAGACGATTTCACGCTGACTTCTCTCATGAAAAGTTCCGACGTTGTGCGGCAGGAAGAGGCGCAGGGCGCGGACGAAGAGCTGATCTCGGCGCTCGTTTCGGCGCTGGAGGCGGCGCTCGATCGGCTGAACGAGATGCGGCTGAAAGAGGGGAAAAAGCTGGAAGAGGATATGCTCTCGCGCATGAACACGATCGAAGGGTTGGTCGCAAACATTTCCGAGCGCGCGCCGTTGGTCGCGGAGGAGTACCGCAGACGGCTTGAAGAGCGCATAAAGGAAGTTTTGTCGGGCGTCAACGTCGACGAGGGCAGGATCCTGACCGAGGCGGCCGTCTTTGCGGATAAATCGAACATCGACGAGGAACTGACAAGGCTGCGTTCGCACATCGGGCAGTTCCGCTCCATCTGCAAAGAGGAGCGCGTGGGCAGAAAGCTGGATTTTCTGGTGCAGGAGTTCAACCGCGAGGCAAATACGATCTGTTCCAAGAGCAACGACCTTTCCGTCACGGGCAGCGGGCTTGCGCTGAAAAACGAGATCGAAAAGGTGCGCGAGCAGGTGCAGAACGTAGAGTGACCCGTTTGAGAAAGTCCCGGCGTGTTGCCGCCTGCGGTTTTCTTAAAAATCACGGTGTGCCGCGGTGCTTTTGCGCGGGAAACACGTGAAAATGAACACACAAATCTTTTGGAGGTAAATATCATGATCAATAAACCTTCCGTGGACAGTCTGGTAGAAAAATTGGGTACGGACGGGCATCCCGCGTCGCGCTATGCGCTGTGCGTGGTGGTGGCAAAACGCGCCCGTCAGATCATCGATCAGGAGCAGAATCAGGGGATCAAAGAACTTCCCGGCAACGTGAAAGAGATCGCGCTTGCCTGCCAGGAGATCGAAAACGGCACCCTCCAGATGACCAGAGACTGAGGGCGACAGCCGGATAACACTGCACGAATTGCTCCGAATCACATCGGGGCATTCTGTTTTTATTGAGGGATACACATGACGGCGGAAGTCATCGTCGACATCGCGCACAGCGAGGTGGATAAAATATTCGAATACCGCGCCATCGACGGTGTTTTTGCGGGCAGCCGCGTCAAAGTCCCGTTCGGCGGAAGGGTCGTAGACGGGTTCGTCATGCGGCTGAAAGAGGGCAGCGATTTCGATTCGGACAAACTGAAAAGCATTTTATCCGCCGTGGACGAGATCCCCGCGCTCAATGCGGAATGCCTGGCGCTCGTAGATTCGATCGCGGTGCGCTATCATTGCCCGAAGGCGCTCGTTTTAAGGTTGTTTTTGCCCGGCGAGATGCGTAAAGGCAAAGTGCGCGAGCGGTATAAAAACGTCGCCGTATTCGTAAAAGAGATCGAAATTTCTCCCCGCGCGAAGGCGCAGCGCGCCGCGCTCGATCATTTAAGGGAGAACGGCAGGGCCGACTACACTGATTTTTGTGAAAAATTCGGCCGCTCTGCCGTCGCGGCGCTCGTGGAAAAGGGCGCCGCCGCGCTCGAAAAAGAGCGCGTGGCGCGCACGCCCTATGCGGCGTTGGAGGGGCTTGCCGCCTCGCACGAGCTGACGGCAGCGCAGAAGGAAGCCGTCCGGAAGATCGGCGCCTCCGACAAAACGGTGCAGCTTCTGCACGGCGTGACGGGCAGCGGCAAGACGGAGATCTATCTCACCCTCATCGCGAACGCGCTGCGCGAGGGCAGGAGCGCGATTTTTCTTGTGCCCGAGATCGCGCTGACGCCGCAGATGTTCAAACAGCTGCGCGCGCGGTTCGGAGAGAGCGCCGCCATCCTGCACAGCGGGCTGTCTGCGGGCGAAAAGTTCGACGAATGGTGGCGGCTCAGGACGGGCGAGGCGAAGATCGCCATCGGCGCGCGCAGCGCCGTATTCGCGCCCGTCGACAACATCGGCGTGATCGTCATGGACGAAGAACACGATCAGAGCTATGCGAGCGAATCCAATCCCCGCTATCAGACGGAGGAGATCGCAAGGCTGCGCGCCGAACAAAACGGCTGCAAACTCATCCTGGGCAGCGCTACGCCTTCGATCGAGGCGTACCGCAAAGCGCAGGAGGGCGAATACGGGCTGTTAGAGCTGACCGAGCGCATCAACAAAAAGCCGATGCCCGAGATCCTCATTGCAGATATGCGCAGGGAAGTGCGGCGGGGCAACAACACCGCCTTTTCCGCCCTTTTCAGGGAAGAGCTTTCCGAATGCCTGCAAAGGGGCGAACAGGCGATCGTCTTTCTCAACCGAAGGGGATACGCGCAGAGCGTGATCTGCCGCGAATGCGGCTATGTCGCGAAGTGCGAGGCGTGCGACGTGTCGCTCACCTATCACAGCGAGGAAGACTGCCTTAAATGCCATTACTGCGGCGCGCACTATCACATGCTCTCCGCCTGTCCCGAGTGCGGCGGCACCCACCTGAGTTACGCCGGCACGGGGACGCAGAAGGTGGTGGGCGAGCTGAAAAAACTGTACCCGTCCGCGCGCATCCTGCGCATGGACAACGACACGACTTCGGGCAAAGAGGGGCATTACAAAATACTCAAAGCGTTTGCGGACAGAGAGGCCGACATTCTGGTCGGCACGCAGATGATCGCAAAGGGGCACGATTTCCCCGCGGTCACGCTCGTCGGCATCCTGGATGCGGACATGAGCCTGCACTTTTCCGATTACCGCAGCGGCGAGAGGACGTTCCAGCTCATCACGCAGGTTTCGGGCCGCAGCGGCCGCGCGGAAGAGAAGGGCAAAGTCGTCTTGCAGACGTACGATCCCGAAAATTATATCCTGCGCTTTGCGGTCGATTACGATTATCAGGGATTTTACCGGCACGAGATTTCCCTCCGGCAAGCGACCTTCTTTCCGCCCTTTGCCAGGATCGTGCGGGTGATGGTCACCTCCCCCGACGATAAAAAGGCGCTGGAAACGCTTAAAGAGGTATGGTTTTCGCTCAAAGAGCTGTACGACGGCGCACCGGGAGAATTTTTATTTTTCAATAAAATGAAGGCGCCCGTCAGGCGGATCCAGAGCAAGTTCCGCTATCAGGTGCTCATGCGCTTGCGTGAAGACAAGCTCCTCGACGAGATCTATTCGCGCGCATTGCGGTATTCCTCGCGCGACGTTCTCGTATACGTCGAGGAAAACCCGAACAATCTTTCGTAAAATAACGGGCGGCTTTTTTGCCGCGGCGATCTGCAAGGAGGCAGTTATGGCGATTCGCAACGTCGTTCAGGTAGGCGACGATATTCTGAGAAAAAAGTGTTTCGAGGTGGAAAACTTCGACGAAAAGCTCTCCCAGCTTTTGGACGACATGAAAGACACCGTGCGCAAAGAGGACGGGGCGGGGCTTGCCGCGCCGCAGGTCGGCGTGCTGCGACGCGTCGTCGTCGTGGACGTCAAAGAGGGGTTTTACGAGTTTGTCAACCCCGTCATCGTCGAAGCAAAGGGAAAGCAGACGGGGTATGAGGGGTGTCTCTCCGTCCGAGGCAAGCGCGGCGTCGTCACGCGCCCGCTCGTCGTAAAGGTGGAGTATTCCGACCGCAAGGGTAAACGGAAAAAGCTCGTCGCGCGCGGCTTTTTTGCACGCGCCGTCTGTCACGAACTCGATCATCTTGACGGCATCCTGTACACCGACAGGGCCGAAACTGTGGAACAGGTCAAGGAATAAGGATATGAAGATCGTTTACGCGGGCGCGCCGGAATTTTCCGTCGCGCCCCTCAAAAAATTGCTGGAAGAAGGATTCTGCGTGGCGGCCGTCGTCACGCAGCCGGACAAGCCCGTCGGCAGGAAAGCGGTCATGACGCCTACCCCGCTTTCGGCGTTCGCTCGCGGGGCGGGCATTCCCGTATACGCTTTTCCCAAGATTCGGGAACACGTCTCCGAGCTCAGATCGCTCGGCGCCGACCTTATGGTCACGTGTGCATACGGGCAGATCCTCACGCAGGAAGTTTTGGACGCGTTTCCCATGGGCGTTTACAATATTCATGCGTCGCTTTTGCCCCGCTGGCGGGGCGCGTCGCCCGTCCAGCATGCCGTGCTTTCGGGCGATCCCGTCACGGGAGTCACCGTCATGAAGACGGACGCGGGATTGGATACGGGGGACATGCTGCTGAGACGCGAGATCCCCGTCCTGCCCGAAGACACGGCGGGAAGCCTGTCCGAAAAGTTGTCCGCCCTCGGCGGGGAATGTATCGCCGAGGCGCTCCGGGCACTGCAAGAGGGACGCGCCTCTTTCGAAAAGCAGGACGGTTCGCTTTCCACCCTGTGCAAAAAGATCAGAAAAGAGGACTGCGCCGTCGATTTTTCCGAAAGCGCCGCAACAGTCTGCCGCCTGATCCGCGCCATGGCGCCCGCGCCCCTCGCGTATGCGTATCTGAACGGTAAGCTCGTCAATTTCTATTTTGCCGAACCCGCGGAGGGCTGCGGCCGCGCGGGCGAAGTGGTGCGTGCGGATAAGACGGGCATATACGTCGCCGCCGCAGACGGGACGGTCAGGGTGACGGAGCTGCAGGCGGAAGGGGGCAAAAAGATGCGCGCCGCCGATTTCGTCAACGGCAGGAAAGCCGCCGTCGGCGACGTTTTTGCAAAGGAGAGAACATGACCAACCCGCTTGCTGACCCGTATTTCGTACTGAGCAAAGTTTACGGCGGGGGCGCGTACCTGAAACAGGCGCTTGCGGACACGCCCGTGGAGGAGTGTAACCGCGCCCGCACGGTCAAGATCTGCTACGGCGTTCTGGAAAAGGATGCGTGGCTGGATCACTGCATCCGCGCGTTTGCGCCGAAAAGCCCCAAGCTTCCGGTGCGCATCGTCCTCAAAATTTCGCTGTATTTGCTGCTTTTCATGCAGAAAAAGAAATATATGGTCACCGACAACGCGGTCTCTCTCGTCAGAAAACTGGGCAAGGGGGGAGCTGCGGGGTTCGTGAACGCTTTTCTGCGCACGTTCGACGCGGATAAAGTCAGACTGCCGCAGGACGCGATCGCGGCGCTGTCCTTAAAACTTTCCTACCCCGCGTTCGCGCTCAAACGCCTGATCGCCGAATACGGCGAAGAGACTGCGGAAAAGATCGCTTCCGCCGCGGCGGAGGGCGTGACCGTGCGTTTTGCCTGCGGAAAAGAAAAAATCGCCTCTTATCTCGAAGGCGCCGTTTATGAAAACACGCCGTTTGAAAACGTGTACCGTTTCCGTTCGTTCAGAAGGGACGAAGGGTACGACGCGGGCGAATACACCTTTCAGTCGGTCGGTTCGGTCGCCGTCGCGGATATGGTGCAGGGATGCGAAAATATCCTGGACGCGTGCGCGGCGCCCGGCGGCAAGAGCGTCCTTCTTTCGCAAAAATGCGGGCACGTGACTTCGTTCGAACTGTATCCGCACCGTGCCGCGCTCATCGAAAGCTATGCCAAGCGGATGCACAGGGACAATATCACTATCGTCTGCCGCGATTCTTCCGTTTCTGACGAAACTTATTGCGAGACGTTCGATGCCGTCCTTGTGGACGCGCCCTGTTCGGGGTTCGGGGTCGTTTCGGAAAATCCCGACATCAAGCTGTTCCGCAAAGAGGCAGACCTTGCGGGCATCGGGCGCGCGCAGGCCGCGATCCTGGACGCGTGCGCGGCTTATGTGAAACGGGGCGGGGCGCTGTATTATTCCACTTGCTCGGTGCTGGGGGAGGAAAATGACGGCATCGTCGGCGCTTTTCTGGCAAAACATGCAGAATTTTCTTCGGAGAAGGCGGCAAGCCCGCTCGCGCACGTGCAGAAAAAATACGGAATACAGTTTCTGCCGCACGAAACGGGCGGCGCGGGCTTTTATTTTGCCAAGATGAAAAAGGGAGAACGGACATGAAAGAGATCTTGCAGGATCTGTCCTTTGCCGAGATCGGGGAACTCGTCGCGGAGACGGGCGAAAAACGTTTCCGTGCGGCGCAGCTGTACCACGGATTGATGCAGGGCAAGCGCATATCCGATATTTCCGATCTGCCCAAGGGGTACAAAGCGAAACTTTTGGAACGGTTCGAAGACGAACCCGTCAAAATCGTCGAGACGCTGCGAGCCTCCGACGGGACGGAGAAATATCTCTTCGAGCTTTCCGACGGCAACCTCATCGAGGGCGTCTTCATGCAGTATAAATACGGCAACACGCAGTGCGTTTCCACGCAGGTGGGCTGCCGCATGAACTGCGCTTTCTGCGCGTCGGGGCTCGGGGGACTGGTGCGCAACCTCACCGCGGGAGAGATCCTCTCCGAGATCCTCGTCGTAAACGCGCTGCACGGCGGCACCCTTCAAAAGAGGGCAGTCACCAACGTCGTGCTCATGGGCAGCGGAGAGCCGCTCGACAATTACGAAAATACCGTTAAATTTCTCAGAAACGTTTCGGCGGAGGGCGGCATCGGCATCAGCCCCCGCAACATCAGCCTGTCCACCTGCGGGCTTGTGCCTAAAATGTACCAACTTGCCGAAGAGGGGCTTCCCGTCAACCTGACGGTGTCGCTGCATTCTCCGTCGGACGCCGAACGCGAGCGGATCATGCCCGTCGCCAGGGCATATAAGATCGCCGAGATCTTAAAGGCGTGCGACTATTATTTCGGCAAGACGGGGCGGCGCTATATCTTCGAATATTCCCTCATCGAAGGGGAAAACGCGGACAGGGAGCACGCGGAGGCGCTTGCGGCCCTGCTCAAAGGCCGCCCCTGCCACGTAAACCTCATACGCCTCAACGAGGTCAAAGAAAAGGCGCTTTCGGGCGCTTCGGAAAAGGCGGCGTACCGCTTTTTGGGCGTTTTGGAAAAGGCGGGCGTTTCCGCCACTCTGCGCCGCCGCACGGGGGCGGACATCGGCGGCGCGTGCGGCCAGCTTCGCGCCGGCAGGCTGAAACAGGAGTAAAAGGCAGGCGGCATGTCGTACGACATGCCGCTTTTATCGTTTTCGGGCGGAAATTTCGGCAAAACATTGACATTGCGCTCCGCGTTTGGTATCATATTAGAAGAATGATAAATGCGGGCGCGCCCGTTTGGCATGCGTCCGGAAGGAGAGGGAAAATGAATGAGATCAAGATCGCGCCCTCCGTGCTCTCTGCCGATTTTGCGGCGATGGGGTCGGAGGTCGAGCGGCTGGAAAAGTGTGGAGCGGACCTGATTCACTGCGACGTGATGGACGGGACCTTCGTGCCCAAGATCACTTTCGGATGCGACATGATCGCCGCGATCCGCAGGCATACTTTTCTGCCTCTGGACGTGCATCTGATGGTCATCAATCCGCAAAATCAGGTGCGCCTGTTCGCGGAGGCGGGCGCCAGCACCATTACCGTACACCGCGAGGCGTGCGGAGAAGATCTGAAAAATGTTTTGCGGCTCATCAAAAACTGCGGCGCGCACTGCGGGGTCGTCATCAATCCCGATACGTCGCTGAAAGAGGTATACGACTGCCTGGACATGTGCGACACGCTGCTCATCATGAGCGTGTTTCCGGGGCTCGGCGGGCAGCGCTTTATCGAGCATGTTCTGCCGAAAGTTGAGGAGGCGCGGCGTATTTTCGACGCGCAGGGCATCGAAAAGGACATCGAGATCGACGGCGGCATCACCGAAGAAAACGTCCGCCGCATCAAAGACGCGGGCGCGAACGTCATCGTCACGGGCAACACCGTGTTCCGTTCGAAGGACATGGCTGCGACCATCCGCAACCTGAAAACGCTGTAAAAGCATATACGGAGAAATTGTTTGAAAGGGATCATTCTGCTCAACGGCGAGCCGTATGCCGGGCCGATCGAAAAAGAAAAAGGTGACCTTGTCCTGTCCGCCGACGGCGCGCTTCGCTGGGCGGCGGGAAAGGTGGAAATAGACATCACGGCGGGGGATTTCGATTCGCTCGGATACGTTCCCGAACATTCCGTCGTGTATCCTTCCGAAAAAAACTTTACCGACGGTGAGATCGCGCTCGATCTGCTGATCGGAAAGGGCTGCCGCGAGCTGGTCATTTACGGCGGCGGAGGCGGGCGTGAAGATCATCTTTTCGGAAATCTGCAGCTGCTCTACGCCGCGTATCTGCGGGGCGTGCATTGCGTCATGCGGACGAATTTTTGCGACGTTTACTGCGCTTCGGGGAAGATCGTATTCGAAAACATGTCGGGCAGGACGGTCTCGCTGGCACCTGTCGGTCTGTCGGCGCATATCATGAACAGTGAAGGGATGAAGTATCCGCTCGAAGATCTTACGCTTACGGCGGGCAGCTGCCGCGGCATCAGCAATGTCGTCGAAAGCTCCCGCGCACACGTCGATTGCACCGAGGGGGTGCTCTTCGTCTTCGAGATCAGAGCCGGGAGGGAATAAGTTCATTGAAGATCGTATGCATCAGGCCGCCAGCCGCGGTCCGTTTCGTTCTTCGCCTTTTTGTCAGACCAAAAGAAAAAAATACATAGCTTTTGCCCGCGCGGCGGAACAGGATCGTTCCGCCGCGCATTTTGGTACTGCTTAAATGATTTGAAAAAAACGGGCGCTCCGCCTTTTGCGGAGCGCCCGTTGCCTGGCGTTTTGTTTATTCCATTTCCGTCCTTTCTTCCATGGGAATATAATTCCTGCGCTTTGCGACAGCCTGATAGGCGGGACGGATGATCTTGCCGCCGTTGGTGATCTCTTCCAGACGGTGCGCCGACCAGCCGGAGATGCGCGAGACGGCAAAGAAGGGCGTATACAGTTCGCGCGGCAGATCGAGCATATCGTATACGAACCCCGAGAAAAAGTCCACGTTGGGGCTTACGCCCTTGTAGATCTTGCGCTTTTCCGCAATGAGTTCCGCTGCGATCTTCGCCACGTCTGTGCGCATCGCGTATTCCTCTTCCATATGTTTTTCGATTGCAAGTTTTTCCGCAAACGTCTGCAAAATGTCCGCTCTCGGGTCGGAGAGAGAATATACGGCATGGCCCATGCCGTAGATCAGGCCGCTGCGGTCGAATGCTTCTTTATCGAGCATTTTTGCGAGATAATCTTTCAGTTTGCCGCGGTCAAAATCGGGCACGTGTGCTTTGATGCTGTCGAACATCTCGCATACCTTGATGTTGGCGCCTCCGTGTTTGGGCCCTTTGAGCGAACCGAGCGACGCTGCTACGGAAGAATAGGTGTCCGTGCCGGAAGAAGTGACCACGTGCGTCGTGAACGTGGAATTGTTGCCGCCGCCGTGTTCGGCGTGAAGGACAAGACACAGATCGAGGACCTGCGATTCCAGCTCGGTAAACTTGCTGTCTTCCCGCAGCATGTGCAGGATGTTTTCCGCCGTGGAAAATTCTTTTTTCGGCTTATGGATGAAGAGGGACGCATCCGAATGATAGTAGCTGTATGCTTTTTGGCTGTATACGGTCAAAAGCGGGAATTGCGCGATCAGCTGCAGAGACTGCCGGAGTACGTTTTTCTTGGATACGTCGTCAGGCTTCGGGTCATAGGAATATAGGCTGAGCACGCTCCTTGCCAGCATATTCATCATGTCGCGCGAGGGCGCCTTCATGATAATGTCCCTGACGAACGAAGGGGGTAATGCCCGGAAATCCGCCAGGATCTCACAGAAGCGGTCTAGGTGTACCTTCGAAGGAAGGAGCCCGAAGAGCAGGAGATAGGTAGCTTCTTCAAAAGCGAAGCGCCTTCCGATCGCGCCTTTTACCAAGTCGCGTATACTGTATCCGCGGTAATAGAGCTGACCGTCGACGGGGATCTTGTTGCCTTCTTCGTCTTTGCCGAAAGCGATGATTTCCGAGATCTCCGTGAGTCCGCAGACGACGCCGTTGCCGTTGATGTCGCGGAGTCCCCGCTTCACGTCGTACTTTTCGTACAATTTCGGGTTGATGATATCGCTCTTGCTCGCCATTTTGGAAAGCTCCATGATGTCCTGAGAATATTTTGAAAACTTGGCGATGATCTGGTCTCTGAGGTCGGTATAATGCATCTGTATGGATTCCTCCTTTTTTCGGATTTGCGCGAAAGCTGCGCAGTGCGGCGTTTATTTATGCATAATTATACAATAAATTGATAAATTTGTCAAACGCCGTGCAAAGCCGCGGACGCACAGGCAGAATTTTCTGAAAAAATTTTATTCAATTAACGTTCATATTTATTGTAAATCGACAAAATTTATGCTAGAATGATAGTATTGAATTTATCGCGTGGGAGTCCGCGCATTTACGGAGGTTATTATCGGTGGCTAAGAAGATCGACGTCCCGTTCAACGGGACGAAAGAACAGGAAGAGCGGCTGAAAAAAGCGCTTGCCGAGCTCAAAGTCGAACACGGCGGGCAGGGGCTCATGATCGCGGCGCTGCAAAGAGCGCAGGATATTTACGGGTATCTTCCCGAAGCGGTGCAGCAGATGATCGCGGACGAACTCGGCGTTTCGCTTGCGGAAGTTTACGCCGTTGCAACGTTCTACGCGCAGTTTTCTCTGTACCCGAAGGGGCAGTACAAGATCGGCGTGTGCCTGGGCACGGCATGTTATGTAAAAGGCTCGGGCGACGTATATAAAAAGGTGTGCGATACCCTTAAAATCGAGGGCGGACAGTGCACGGACGACCTGAAATTTTCGCTGGATGCGACCCGCTGCATCGGATGCTGCGGCCTGGCGCCCGTCATGACGATCAACGACGACGTATACGGCAAGGTCACGCCCGAAGAGGTAGAGGGCATCCTCGCCAAGTACAGGGACTGATATGCGCGAACTGGCGCTCAACATTCTCGATATAACGGAGAATTCTCTCGCAGCGGGCGCAAAGCACGTTTCGATCGCCCTTACGGCCGATTTTACCGCGGACAGGATGAGAATCGAGATCTGCGACGACGGTTGCGGCATGGACGAAGAGACGCTTGCCAAAGTGACCGATCCCTTTACCACATCGAGGACGACACGCTCGGTCGGGATGGGCATTCCGCTCTTTAAGTATTCTGCGGAAAGTACGGGCGGAAACTTCGGCATTTTTTCAGAAAAGGGGAAAGGAACGCGCATTTTTGCCGAATACGTCATCGGCCATATCGACCGTATGCCTTTGGGGGATTTCGGAGGCGTCGTGTTGCAGTTGGCGACGATGAATCCTTCGGTGGATTTTACCGTTACGGTCGAAGCGGACGGGCGGAAAGGCGTTCTGGATACGAGCGAGATCAAAGAAATTTTGGGGGGGATCCCTCTGGATATGCCCGAAGTCAGGGCGTTTCTGAAAGATTACATTCAAGAAAATTTAGTCAGCATATATGGAGGTAGGTTATGAAAAGTTTGGAAGAACTCAAAGCCTTGCGGGAAAAGATGAGATCCCAGACGGACAACAGGGCTGTCGCCGGTTCGGACGAAACGGTCATCAAGGTCGGCATGGCGACCTGCGGCATCGCCGCGGGTGCGCGCCCCGTCCTTACGGCGCTTCTCGACGAGGCGGAAAAGCGGCAGCTGCACAACGTCAGCATTTCGCAGACGGGCTGCATCGGGCTTTGCAGGTTAGAACCAATCGTAGAGGTGTTTAAAGGCGGACAGAAATATACATATGTTCTCATGACGCCCGAAAAGGCGAAAAAAGTGATCGCCGAACACGTCGTCAACGGCAATCCCGTTACGGAATATCTGATCGGTAACAACTAAGGGCGGAGGAGAATAAAATACATGTTCAGATCACACATTTTGGTTTGCGGCGGTACGGGCTGTACTTCCGGCAATTCGATGAAAATTTACGATGCGCTGGTTGCGCGCATCAAAAAGGAAGGGTTGGAAGACGAAGTCCACGTCACCAAGACGGGCTGCTTCGGCCTCTGCGCGCTCGGACCCATCATGATCGTCTATCCCGAGGGCGCTTTCTATTCGCAGGTCAAACTCGAAGATGTAGACGAGATCATCGACGAGCACATCATCAAAGGGCGCATCGTCACCCGCCTTCTTTATAAAGAGACGGTGGGGGAAGACGGCAACATCAAGGCGCTCAACGACACCGATTTCTATAAAAAACAGCACCGCGTGGCGCTCCGCAACTGCGGCGTGATCAATCCCGAAAAGATCGAGGAGTACATCGCTTACGACGGTTATGAAGCGCTCGGCAAAGTGCTTACCGAAATGACCCCGCAGGACGTTATCGACGTCATCTCCAAATCGGGGCTTCGCGGCAGGGGCGGCGCGGGCTTCCCCACGGGCAGAAAGTGGCAGTTTGCCAAAAACTCCCCGGGTAAGAAAAAGTACGTTTGCTGCAACGCCGACGAGGGTGATCCCGGCGCGTTCATGGACCGCTCTATTCTGGAAGGCGACCCGCACGCCGTTATCGAGGCGATGGCGATCGCTGCGTACGCCATCGGCGCCGACCAGGGTTACATTTACGTCCGCGCGGAATATCCTATCGCCGTACAGAGGCTCACCATCGCCATCAAACAGGCGCGTGAATACGGGCTGCTCGGCAAGAATATTTTCGGCACGGGGTTCAATTTCGACCTCGATATCCGTCTCGGCGCGGGTGCGTTCGTCTGCGGCGAGGAGACGGCGCTCATGACCTCGATCGAAGGGCACCGCGGCGAGCCGCGTCCCCGTCCTCCGTTCCCGGCGGTCAAGGGCCTGTTCGGCAAGCCTACCATCCTCAACAACGTAGAAACGTACGCGAACATCCCGCAGATCATTCTGAAAGGCGCGGATTGGTTCGCTTCCATGGGTACGGAAAAGAGCCGCGGCACCAAGGTGTTTGCGCTCGGCGGCAAGATCCACAATACCGGCCTTGTCGAGATCCCGATGGGCACCACGATGCGCGAGATCATCTACGACATCGGCGGCGGCTGCCCCAACGGCAAAAAATTCAAAGCGGCGCAGACGGGCGGCCCCTCGGGCGGCTGCATCCCCGCGCACCTCATCGATACGCCCATCGACTACGACAACCTCATCGCCATCGGGTCGATGATGGGCTCGGGCGGACTCATCGTCATGGATGAGGACAACTGCATGGTCGACATCGCGAAGTTCTTCCTCGAATTTACGGTGGACGAGAGTTGCGGCAAATGTACGGCATGCCGTATCGGCACAAAGCGCCTTTACGAGCTGCTCTGCAAAGTTACCGACGGCACCGCGACGATGGAAGATCTCGACAAAATGGAAGAGCTGTGCTATTACATCAAAGAAAATTCGCTGTGCGGCCTCGGGCAGACGGCGCCCAACCCCGTTCTTTCCACGCTGCACTATTTCCGCGACGAGTATGAAGCACACGTAAAAGAAAAGCGCTGCCCTGCGGGCGTCTGCAAAAAGCTGCTCAGATATCAGATCGTGGCGGATAAGTGCAAAGGCTGCACGCTCTGCGCGCGCAACTGCCCCGTCGGCGCGATCACGGGCACCGTCAAAGAACCGCACGTCATCGATCCCGAAAAGTGCATCAAGTGCGGCGTCTGCATGGAGAAATGCCGTTTCGGCGCGGTTATCAAGGCATAACGGGGAGGAAAAGAGAACATGGTACATCTGAAAATAAACAATATTCCCGTAGAGGTCAAAGAGGGGAGCACCATTTTGGAAGCGGCAAAGGTCGCCGGCATCAACATTCCCACCCTCTGCTATCTGAAAGAGATCAACGAGATCGGCGCGTGCCGCATCTGCGTGTGCGAAGTGAAGGGCGCAAGGAGCCTCGTTGCCGCGTGCGTATATCCCGTTAACGAGGGGATGGAAGTTTTCACCAATACCGAAAAGGTGAGAAAGTCCAGGAAAACGACGCTCGAATTGCTTCTTTCCGACCATAAAAAGGAATGCCTTTCCTGCGTCCGCTCAACGAACTGCGAATTGCAGAAACTTTCCAACGAATACGGCTGCGACGAAAACCGCTTCAAGGGGGCAAGGTCCGAATACGAAGAGGATCATTCGACGAGCTATCTCGTCCGCGACAACGAGAAATGCATCCTCTGCCGCAGGTGTGTGGCAGTCTGCAAAAAGGTGCAGGAAGTGGCGGTTATCGCGCCTTCCCGCCGCGGTTTCAACACGCATATCGCCTGCGCTTTCGAATCCGATCTCAACGACGCGCCCTGCGTGGCGTGCGGCCAGTGCGTGGCGGTCTGCCCGACGGGCGCGCTCCGCGAGCGCGAGGAGATCGACAACGTCCGCGAGGCCATCAACGATCCCGAAAAGGTCGTCGTCGTGGCGGCGGCTCCCGCCGTGCGCGCGGCCATCGGCGAGGAATTCGGCTATCCCATCGGCACCAATACCGAGGGTAAAATGTTCACCGCCATGCGCATGCTCGGTTTCGACAAGGTGTTCGACGTGAACTTCGGGGCCGACCTCACCATCATGGAAGAGGCGAACGAGCTTTTGCACCGCGTGAAAGAGGGCGGCACGCTCCCCATGTTTACGAGCTGTTCTCCCGGCTGGATCCGCTTTGTGGAGTATTATTATCCCGAACTCATCCCGAACCTTTCTTCCTGCAAGTCGCCCATGCAGATGTTCGGCGCGACGGTCAAGACCTATTGGGCGCAGAAAGAGGGGATCGATCCGAAAAATATCTATGTCGTCGGCGTCATGCCCTGTACGGCGAAAAAATTTGAAAAGACGCGCGATAACGAAAACGCGAGCGGCTATCCCGATATAGACGCCGTGCTGACGACGCGCGAACTTGCCAAGATGATCAAAAATTCGGGCATACTGTATAACGAGCTCCCCGACGGCACGTTCGACAACCCGCTCGGCGAATTTACGGGCGCGGGCGTCATCTTCGGCGCGACGGGCGGCGTTATGGAAGCGGCGCTCCGCACCGCGGCGGAAGAACTCACGGGCAAACCGCTCGACAGCGTCGATTTCAAACAGGTTCGCGGCGTCAAGGGCATCAAAGAGGCGGAGTACGACCTGAACGGCACAAAGGTGAAAGTCGCCGTCGCGTCGGGGCTTACCAATGCGAAGGAGCTTTGCGAAAAGATCAAAAAGGGCGAGTGCGACTATACATTTGTCGAGGTCATGTGCTGCCCGGGCGGCTGCGTCAACGGCGGCGGCCAGCCTATCCAGAGCGCATACACCCGCAGGCAGGTAGACCTGCGTTCCAAGCGCGCCAAGGCGCTGTACGACGAGGACAAAAAGGCGACCGTCCGCAAGAGCCATGAAAATCCCGCCATTCAGCAGCTTTATAAAGATTTCTTCGGCGAGCCGGGTTCGCATAAAGCGCACGAGATTCTGCACACCTCGTACGTCGACAGGAAACATAAATAATCGCTCGGAGTTTGCGGGGGAGGGTGTATGCTTTTCCCCGCAACTTTTCATTTTTGGGGAGAATATCATGTGTGGTCATATCATCATTTTTTAAGGAAAAAGTAAGAAAGAAATGAAAAAGATTTTATCTTTGATGTTGGCCGCTGTCTGCTGTTTTAGTCTTGGTGCCTGTTCGGGAGGAGGGGGACAAACGCCGCCGGACATCGGAGAGGAAGAACAGCCCTCCGGCCCGATCGAATTGACTTCGGTATATCAGGGAGCGGAGATCGATCTGTGCGACCCGTCCCTTCGGGAATATCTTGAAGAAGAGGATTTCGATGCGCAGTGTGCCTTCCTTCTCGAACACGAAGGGGAGATCTACGACTATCAGAATATTTCCTTCTCCTGGGAAGGAGACGGCAGCTCGAATTACCGCGTATATTTTGCGGATAACGCCGCGTTCGAGGACGCGCTCGTTGTCGAAACGTCCGAGTGCAGCCTGTCGGGCGGGCTGTTCATGCCGGGCGAAACGTATTACTGGAAGGTGATCGGCGACGATGCGGAGAGCGAGTCGGAAACGGATTTTTTCCGCGTTTTGGACGAACCCGTGCGATTTTTGGACATTACGGGAGCGAACAACGTGCGCGATGCAGGCGGCTGGACGACGGAGAGCGGGCAGCGCGTGCGATGGGGCATGCTGTACCGCGGCAGTCAGCTGAACGGATATATGGGTACGCCTATGCCTGAAGAGGGTATCGAGCAGATGCGCGACGTTCTCGGCATTAAGAGCGAGATCGACCTGCGCATTCCGGATGTGGACGACGCGGGGCAGATGCAGAACTACCTCGACCCCGAAGCGCCGTATCTGAAAGCGACGATCCACCCTTATACCACGCTGATCGAAGATTTTGATCCGAGCGACGAAAAGCATAGCTACTACGAAGAGAGCGCGGAGGCGATCCGCAGTATTTTTGCTTTGTTGAGCGACGAATCCAATTATCCCGTCTATTATCACTGCAATTCGGGCGCGGACAGGGCGGGTTCGCTCACCTACCTTCTCAACGGGCTGCTCGGCGTGTCGTACGAAGATCTGACGAGGGATTTCGAGATCACCTCTTTCAGCGTCATGGGAAACCGCTGGCGCGGCAGCGCGGAGAGCGGGTTTACCGACGGTATCATGAGCGACGGCACGAGCGGCTTTACCTACGTCGCCTGGGGAAAGATGCACGAACTGTTCATGAAGTATTATGCCACCGAAAGCGGGCTTTTGTCCGACGCAATCGAAAATTATCTTCTGACCGTCTGCGACGTTCCCGCCGAGCACATTCAAAAATTCCGCGAGATCATGCTGGTCGGGTGAATTTCGGCTGTCGATTGACAGCCGAAATTCCGTATGTTATAATGGATTGCAAAGGGACGCCCCTTTTTGGTTGCATGGCAACCAAAAGATTCTTTATCGGTGCAGAAAAATCATAGAGGAAAAAAATGATCGTATACCATATAGGACATTTCGGCGCGCTGAGCAAGGCGCTCTTGATCCATTTAACGCTCCACAGAAATGAAAAATGCGCTATTTTGATTGATACCTTGCTTTGTAATCATGAAACAAAGAATTTCATCGGCGGGTTTACGGAAAGGGCGGCGCGGTTTGCGACGATCATCCCGTACAGCGACGACGAGTTTAAGGACGAAACGGGACTTGAAAGCATTAAAACGCACGTGCAGAACTTTTTTTCCCGGATATTGCAGGAACACGGCGTTGACCTGAAACAGGCCGAAAAGGTCTATACGATGTTTGATACGTTCAATGCGTTCGGCGCTTATGCTCTGATGGAACATATCCCGCTGACCTTTGTCGATGCGTTCGGCGTATTGGCGAAAGACAGGTACAGGCCGCGCGGCCCGCAGTGGACTTATTACGACGAATTGCTGGAAGAGGTCGGCGCATTGGGATATGGCTGCAAAAATGAAAATTGTTCTTTTTTGTATCGCGACAGCGTGGCCGAAGGGATTGGAGAGGGAAAGATTGATTTCGAAACGCTGCGCATGCGGCTGGACGGCGAGGCGATCGGCGTTTTGCTCGATCTTTACGGTTTTAATCCGGAGGGGAACGGGGAATTGTGCAATCTGCTCGTCTTTTCTTCGGGCTGGATCATGGCGAACAAAAAGATAGATAAACAGGGATATTTCTATTATTACCGCCTCGCGCTCGATTTTTTTGCGCAGTCCGGGCATAAAGTTCTCTTAAAGCCGCACCCCAATACGGGGATAACGCAGGCAGAGGCTGAAAAATACTTCGGCGACGCGCTCGTGATCCCCAGTTATTTTCCTTCCGAATTTATTCCGTTTCTGAAAGGGGTTCAGGTCGATCAGGTGATCGCCACATCCCTGTCGGGTGTTCCGACCGGAATTTATGGCTGCAAGTATTTTACCGCATTTGAAATTTTCACCGAAGAGAAGATATTTAAACGATTGTATTTTGCCTTGCAGGTGGAAAAATTTTTGCAGCCGCAGTATAAAAAGTTTTATCACCAAGGGTTGCACAACCGGTTTGCCTGGGCTATGCAGGACGGGATTTTTTCGAAATTCCGCCTGCACTCTGTGTGGTCGCCCCTTCGGGAATTCGAGCAAGACAGCGTCACGATCATAGACAATTATTTGTGGAACGGACCGTCGGACAGGGAAAAACTGATCGCCGCGCTGAAAAAGATCGACAACAATGCCGTCGTGATTTTTTTAGACGCGAAAGATAAAGGGAACTATCTTTTTGACGAATATAAAGAGGGCGCTGTATTGATCAAAACACTGTATTTTGCTGAGCAGCCTTGCGGCGAACAGGGGGAAAAGCGGATCGAAAAAATACATGTCTTTTGCAAAGATCCGTCGGTATTCGAGCGGCTGCGCGATTTCCGTTATCGGGAATATATGCAGTATACCCAAAAGGTCTATTATTCCTATTGAGCGGATGAGTGATCGCATATCGTATAGTGTTATCAAAAAGAGAGGAAGAATAAAGATGAAAATGATCGGCGTGATACCGGCAAGATACCAATCCAGCCGTTTTCCCGGAAAGCCGCTCGCGGATATCTGCGGAAAGCCCATGATCTGGTGGGTGTACAACCAAACGCGCAAAGTGAAAGAATTGTCGGAAACGCTCGTGGCGACGGACGATAAAAGGATCTCCGATGTATGCGATCGTTTGGGCATTCCGTATGTCATGACATCGGAAAAGCACAGAAACCATGTAGAGAGGCTGTACGAAGTTTCGGAAAAGGTTGCGGCGGACCTGTATGTCTGCGTCTGCGGCGACGAGCCGCTGATCCTTCCCGAAACGATCGAAAAAGTCATCCCTTCCGATCGGATCGACCAAAGTCGCTGTTTTGCGTGCAGCGTGCAGAGGCCGTTCACCAATCCTGCGGAAGTGATCGACATCAATACGATCAAATTGGTCACCGACGTGAACGGCGTCAGCCTGTATATGTCGCGCATTCCGATCCCTTATCCCAACAAATCTTTGGATTTCCCCTATATGGAAAAAGTAGGGGTGGAATCGTACAATAAAAAGGCGCTGGATTTTTTCTACCATACGTCTCCGGGATTTTTGGAAAAGACGGAGGACATCGTGTTGCTCCGATTTGTCGAGAACAACGTCCCCGTGCATTACCGCACCGACGATCATTATACGTTGTCCGTCGATACGCCGAAAGATCTCGAAGTCGTAAAAAAGATCATCGAGAGCGATCCCGAACGGGACAAAAGAGGATAATTTATGAAACAGATCGGTCTTTTAGACTGTACGCTGCGGGACGGCGGTTATGTCAACGATTGGAATTTCGGGCACAGCGTGATAACGGGAACGTATAAGCGGTTAGAGGCGTCGGGCGTGGAGTATATCGAGGTCGGATTCCTCGACGACAGGCAGCCGTTCGATATCAACAGGACGATCGCCCCGAATACGCAGTCGTTTGACGAGATTTTCAAAAACGTGAAAAAAGGCCGCGCCGTCCCCGTGGCGATGATCGATTTCGGCACGTGTGCGCTGGAAAACATCGGCCCCGCCGACCAATCGTTCATCGAAGGGATCCGCGTTATATTTAAAAAAGAGAAGATCGGGCAGGCTCTGCCCTTTTGCAGGGCCGTCAAAGAAAAGGGGTACAAACTCTTTATTCAGGCGATTTCCATCACGGCATACAGTGATATGGAGATGCTCGAATATATTCAAAAAATCAACGAGATCAAGCAGTATGCCTTTTCCATCGTCGACACGTACGGACTTTTGGACAACAGAAAGATCGCGCACTATTTCGACCTTTTCGACAACAACCTCGATCCGGAGATCCGCGTCGGATACCATGCGCACAACAATTTTCAGCTCGCGTTCAGCAATACGGTCAAATTTTTCAATCTGTATACGAAGCGCGCGCTGATCGCCGACTGCACGGTGTACGGCATGGGCAAGAGCGCGGGAAATTGCCCGAGCGAACTGATCGCCATGCACCTCAACGAGACGTACGGCACCAAATACGATCTTTCGCAGTTTCTGGAAATCCTGGATGCCGATCTGTTGTCCGTCTACCAGCGCCATTACTGGGGATATAAGTATAATTTTTATATATCCGCAATGCAGAACTGTCATCCCAATTATGTGCAGTATTTGTTGGACAAAAAGACGCTTACGGTAAGCGCGGTCAATAAAATTCTGGAAAGCATCCCGCAGGAGCGCAAGCTCTCTTACGACGCGGCTTATATCGAGAAAGCTTATCTGGATTATCAGAACAACGTGATCGACGATGCACAGGTGATCAAAAAACTTGCCCGGAAATTCGAAGGGAAGAGGGTGCTCCTGCTCGGTCCGGGGGCGAGTATTCGGGAGAAAAAGAGCGAGATCCTCGCTTATGCCGGGGCAAAAGACGTTTTGACGGTATCCGTCAATTTTTATCCGAAAGATTATGCCTGCGGGCTGGTCTTTATCAGCAACGCAAAGCGTTACAGCCGTTTTGCCGATACGCTGGAAGACGGCATGGCGGCGGAACTTGCGGTCACCTCGAATGTAGAGGCGTTCGACCGCCGCCCCGATTACGTGGTGAATTACGAGTCCCTCAGCAGCTCTTTGCCGCATAATTCGGATAACGCGCTCTTGCTGTGTATGATGTTTCTCGTGCGCACGGGGGTCAAAAAGGTCATGCTGGCGGGGTTCGACGGGTACTTGCCCGGAAAGGAAGATTATTACCAAAGCAGTTATTCTTTCGCCGGGAACGAGGCGTATAAATTGGAGATGAACGGCATCGTGCGGGAGGGGCTGCAATACCTGAAAGAGAAGATCTCCTTCGAATTTGTCACGCCCTCTCTGTACGAATAAAGAAAAGTTTTTGATTTTCAATTATGGAACGAAGGCGCCCGCAGCTGCGGGCGCCTTCGGCTTGCATAAAAGGGCGGGTTTTTGCGCAAAATTTTGGTATGAAAAAAAGAGTGGGCGCGCACGACCCCGAGGGGGTCAGGACGCGCGACGAGCGCGAGACGTTCGTCAAAACGTTTTCGGCATCGCAGGAGCGGAACGAAAGGGGCGGAGACTGAATATGCAGCAGGGGAAAGTCAATCAGAATTATCTCGACTATGTGCGTTCGTTCGCCGCGCCGACCAAGCATTTCCACAATTGCCTGCGCGCTTTTACGGTGGGCGGCGGCATCTGCTGCGTCGGGCAGTTTATCCGCATCATGCTGGAAAATTGGGCGCACCTTTCGGGCGACGAGCTTGCGGGCACCGTTTCGGCCGTGCTCATCTTTTTGGGGTGTCTCCTTACGGGCCTGGGGGTATACGACCGCATCGGCAAAGCGGCGGGGGCGGGCTCTATCGTGCCTATAACGGGGTTTGCCAACAGCGTCGCCTCGCCCGCGCTCGAATTTAAAGCGGAAGGGTTGATCACGGGCCTTGCTTCAAAAATGTTCGTCGTCGCGGGGCCGATCATCGTGTACGGGGCCCTGGGCGGCGCCGCGGTGGGACTGATCTATTATCTGTTGCGCCTTTGATTGTGCCGGGTAAAGTGACGAAACAATTTCTATGAGAGTCCCGCCCGCAAGGCTTTTGCTTGCGGGCGGGATTCGTTTGTTTAAGGCAACCGCGCTAAGCGATCAGCGCGATGATCTGTTCGGCGATAAATACCGTTGCGATGCTTGCCACAGATACGACGAGAAGTCCGCGCTTGCAATAAGACAATACGAGCGCGACGGCTGTTCCCGCGATGCCCGACCAAAGGGACGCCGTGGAGAAGAGGATGCCGGGGAAGATCATGACCGCCAGCACGCTGTAAGGGATGTAATACAAAAAAGACTGTAAAAAACGGTTGCGGATCTGTTTTCTGACGAGCAGCAGCCCCACGCATTTGGTCGCGTAAGTCACTGCCGCCATGATGAGACAGCCGAAGAGCATATCGGATAAAGTCATTCGCCGCCTCCCTGTCCGCCCGTTTCGTCCGCCTGTTCCTGCGCGATCTCTTTCACGGGGAAGAGAAGCGCGACGGCGGTCGTGCAGACGACGGCGCAGATGATGATGACCCAGCCCTGCGAAAGTTCTTTGAGTACGGGCGTGAAGTAGAACAGACAGCTGGCCGCCGTGGAGAGCGCGACGAGCAGAAATACCCGCGCATCCTCGCGCGAGGCGGGGATGATGATGGCGACGAACATGGCAAACAGAGCGATGTTCAGCGCGCTCATGACAAAGTCGGGCAGGATGTTTCCGAGCAGCGCCCCGAGCGCCGTTCCGCCCAGCCAGCCCGAAAAGGAACAGCACATCAGCCCCGCCATATAGGGGAAAGTGAGCTTCCGCGGCTGGCGGATGCAGACGGCGTAATTTTCATCGGTCACGCCGAAGGAAAGGAGCGCCCGCTGCCACAGGGGGAATCCGCCTCCCATTTTTTGTGAAAGGGACACGGACATCAGCGAATAGCGGATATTGATGATGAGCATGGTGACGAGCAGTTCTGCGACCCCGGCTCCCGCCGCGATGAGGTCTGTCCCCGCGACCTGTCCCGTGCCCGTAAAGTTGGTCAGGGATATGAGTACGGGGAACCAGGGCGGGAAACCGTTTGCAAGTGCGGTGATCGCATAAGCAAACGAGACGGGGAGATAGCCGAGCGCGATGGGCAGCCCGTCTTTTACGCCGCGCGAAAATTTCATATGCGTATTCCTTCTTTTGTTTGAAAAGTGCAAGCATGATTATAGCACATGTGACGGCGTTTGTGAACGGAAAACGTGCCGAAACGGACAAATCGGAACGAAAAAAACGCGCGGGTGCGGCTGTCGGCTTGCGTTCGCCCCCGCAATATGTTATAATAAGGCGAAATCAAGTGCCAGAGGTTGAAATATGTATTGGGCTGATAAGTTGGCGGAAGAAGTCATCCGCCGCAAACCGGATAAGGAAGAATACGTCTGTGCGGCGGGTATTTCTCCGTCGGGATCCGTTCATATCGGCAATTTCCGCGACATCGCGACGAGTTGGTTCGTGTGCCGCGCACTGCAAAAGAAGGGCAAAAAGGCAAAATTACTCTTTTCGTGGGACGAGTACGACCGCCTGCGCAAAGTGCCGAAAAACGTCTCCGATCATCTCGGTAACAATTCTTACGAAAAATATATCGGTTATCCCTATGTCGACATTCCCGACCCGTTCGGTCAGGACGAGAGTTACGCCGCCCATTTTGAAAAAGAATTTATGGAGGAGGTCAAAAAGTTCGGCATCGAAATGGACTACCGCTACCAGGCGAAGGAGTACCGCTCCGGCCGCTATGCCGAGCACGTGATTTTTGCCCTCAAAAACCGCAAAAAAATCTTCGATATTCTCGATAAGCACCGCACGCAGGACGCCACGGAGGAGGAGCGCGAAAACTACTACCCCGTGTCCATCTTCTGCCCGCACTGCCATAAAGATTCGACGAAAATCGTCTCCCTCTCCGACGACTGCACCAAGGCGCATTACACCTGCGAGTGCGGGCATGAGGGCGACTTCGATTTTACCAAAGATTTCAACTGCAAATTGCAGTGGAAGGTCGACTGGCCTATGCGCTGGATGGTCGAAGGCGTCGATTTCGAGCCGGGCGGAAAGGACCACGCCTCCAAAAACGGCAGTTACGACACCGCGAAAGACATCTCCCGCGAGGTGTTCGGTTACGAGCCGCCGCTGTTCCAGGGTTACGAGTTCATCGGGATCAAGGGCAACGTGAGCGTCGGCAAAATGAGCGGCTCTTCGGGGCTGAACATGACGCCCGATTTCCTGCTCAAACTGTATCCGCCCGAGCTCATCCTGTGGCTGTACGCAAAGACGGAGCCTTTGAAGGCGTTCGACTTCTGTCTTTCGGACGAAATCCTGCGCCAGTACTTCGAGTTCGGCAAAATGCTGACAAGCTACATGAACGGCACCGCGGACGAAAACACTGCGCGCATCATGGAAAACAGCCTCATCGAGGGGCGCAAGTTCGTGCCCGTGCCGATGAGCCAGCTCGTCGATTTGGGGTCGGTGGTCGATTTCAACCCCGAAATGATGGAAAAGTTGTTCGAAAAGATCGGCACGCCGTACAAAATCGAGGACTTTAAAGAGCTGTTCGAGCGCGCCAAATTCTGGCTGCGCACCTGCTCGCCCGAAAGCGAGTACGTCATCCTCGAAAAGCGCAACTGGCCGTATTGGCGCACCATGAACGACAAGGAGCGCGAGTGCGTCCGTCTTTTGAAGGAGTACATCGAAAAGGGCGGCTACACCCTCGATTCGCTGCAGGCGGAGCTGTACGCCATCCCCAAGCAGGTATATCCCGACATTGCAGAGGATAAAAACGCGCTTAAAGCTGTGCAGAGCAAGTTCTTTAAGGACGTGTACAACCTGACGCTTGCGCGCGACAAGGGGCCGAGGCTTTACCTGTACCTGTACGCCGTTGAGCCGTCGCGCTATCTCAAACTTCTCGATTTCTCTCTGCCCGAATCGGAAGACCCCGACGCAAAGGAGGAGGTCAAAGAGGAAGTCAAGGAGGAAAAGAGTGCACCCGTCGAGGATAAATACGTCCCCGAGGCTGCGCCCTTCAAGGAAGTGATCGAAATCGGCGATTTCGATCAGTGCGACATCCGCGTATGCAAAGTGCTTTCCGCAAAGCCCATGCGCAAGACGAATAAATTGATGAAAATCACCTTGCACGACGGCGCGGGCGAGCGCGTCATCGTGTCGTCCATCGCCGACCAGTACGAGCCGGAACAGCTCGTCGGCAGGAAAATTATCGTGCTCGTCAACTTAAAGCCGCATAAGTTCGGCAACGAGTATTCGAACGGCATGCTTTTGGCGTCGGGCAATACCGACGGCACCTGCCGCATCCTGTTCGCCGCCGACGACGCCGAAATCGGCTCGCTCGTGCACTGAAAAATTAAACGATACAAAGCGAGGTAAGTCCTGCCGTTTTCGGGCGGGACTTTGCCATAATCGGCAAAAAGGAGAAAGAATGGGAGCAGATATAAGTATCAAAGTCACGGTTGGAATCGTGAGCCGCGGCAACGAGCCGTTTCTCGAAGAGTGCCTCCGCACGGTAGCATCGCAGAATTTGGACGGGCTGGAAGTCATCGTCGCGGATATCAGCGACGAAGGCGGCCGCCAAGAATTGTTCACGAACTGGCTCGGCAAAAGACAAAAGTGCCTGTACAGGCACTTGCCGCGGTGCGCGGCAGGTGCCTGTACAGGCACTTGCCGCGGTGCGCGGCAGGTGCGGCGAAAAACTATTTATTAGAAATCGCGGCGGGGGAATACGTCGCTTTCCTCGGCGAGGATATCTGCTATTTGCCGGGCGGGTTGGAAAAACTGTACACGCAGGCAAAGGAGAGCGGCGCGGATATGGTGATCGGCCGCGCGGCGGCGGGGAATTTCGGAGGAAAAGAGTATCCCGCGGCGTGGACGGTAGACGGTGCGCTCGTACCGCAGAAAGAGCCGTTTGCGGCGGAAGACATTGGCGAGCGCGCGCTCCTTTTGTGTAAAGGTTGGTCGGGGGACAAGCTGTTCCGCACGGCGTATCTGCGGGAGAACGGCCTGCGGTTTTCGGAAGGAGCGTTTCCGTCGGCGGGCGTGGTATTCGGCGTACTCGCGGGAGGAAAAACAGCGGTGAGCCGGGAGGCGGTATTGAGAACGCAGGACGAGGATTGTATCAGATACCGCAAAAACCTGATGAAGAGCGCAACGGACGTATATCTGGCGATGCTCTCGGCGGAAGAAGTGCTGAAACGGAGCGGTAAGGCCGAGGCGCTGAAAAAATCGTTTCTCACATGGTGTATAGAATTTGCGGTATGGGCGTACCAAAAGAGCGGAGAGAAAAAGAGAGAAACGCGCGAAATCATCCGGGAAAAGATAGAACCGTGGCTGAAAATCACGGAACACGGCGTGAGCGATTATCTGACGCGCAAGCGCTTTTTCAAATACTGCGAACTTTGCTCGGAGGACGACGAAAAAAAGGTCGCGCGGCGTTTCGTGGAATTTGATAAGGCAAAAAAGGTGATCTCGATTTGGGGCAGCTGTGTGTCGCGGGAATTTTTCAATGCAGATAAAGAAGCCTTTTGCGTAAATGGGTATGTGTTTCAATGCCCGATGAATATTTATTACGGATATCTGCCCGTAAATGAGCAGAAAATTCCGCTCGATGTGTTTGAAAAAAGTGCAGAATCTGCATTTTGGGAACGCAGCTGTTACATTGCATTTAATAAAATGCCCTTAGAGTACTTGAAAACGCATGCGAGCGATTATTTATTATTCGATATTGCAGATACACGGTTTAGACATTATTATGAATTGATAAGAAAGGACGGATTAAAGACCAGAATCAATTTAGATACGCATATGCAGAGTTGTTTTGAAGCGTGTGTAGAAAAAAACTATATTGAAAGGGAGAATCTAAACAGGCAGGAATGGTTTAAGAACGGACGGCATATAATCAGCAGCGATGAATGGGAGCAATATATAGATCTGTTCCTTTCGGATATTTTACGATACTGGCCCATGCGGAAAATGGTTTTGGTAGAAGCGAAGTTTCTAAAAATTTATGAAGAAAACGGGCAAAAGAAATCATTCTCCGATTCTTTTGCGTCAGCGCAGACTTTGGCTTGTGAATTAGAAAAAAAGCTCCGCGAAAAATTAAAAGGAGTAGCATTTCTTGCAATGCCGCAGAATGCTTACGGATTCAAAAACGATAAAGTCAATGCTCATCCGTTACATTATTGCAAGACAGTAAACGAATACAAAATGCAGGCGCTCAAAAAGATCGTCTATGAGCATGCGAGCAACGAAGAGATCCGGAGACTTTGCGACGAGTACGACAAAAAATTGCAGGAAGAGCTGGCGCTTCTTGCGCCCGCAGATTAAGCTATGCCTTTTCATGTGAAAAAACGGTTTGTCATGCGCGCGGCGTATGTTTGCGATAAAAAATAAGCATTAGACATTTTATGCCTTCGGTGTTACAATAAGGACGAAAAAACAAGGAGGCGATCGGAATGGATTACAAAGAGTTTGAAAAGAGCAACGTTTTCGGACTGGGGAGCGAGAACAGCGCTTTCGCGCAGTATTTTATCGGCAAGTCTTACCTCAATCCGCTGACAAAAGAGGGGCTTTTCTTTGCGAACGTGACGTTTGAGCCTGCATGCCGCAATAACTGGCACATCCACCATGCGAAGAGCGGCGGCGGACAGATTTTGCTTTGCGTTGCGGGCAGCGGTTGGTATCAGGAATGGGGCAAAGAGGCGCAGAGCCTGAACCCCGGCGACGCGGTCGTCATTCCTGCGGGCGTCAAGCATTGGCACGGCGCAAAGAAAGACAGCTGGTTCTCTCACATCGCGGCGGAAGTCCCCGGCGAAGAGACGAAAAACGAGTGGCTCGAACCCGTTTCGGACGAAGAATACGACAAGCTCGGCTGACAGGAGGGCGAACGGATGCAGTATACCGAACTTGGAAACAGCGGCATAAAGGTTTCGCGTTTTTGCCTCGGGTGCATGAGCTTCGGCGATCCGAAAAGCCGGATGCACGCGTGGACGCTCGATGCGGACGAGAGCGAAAAGATCATCCGTCACGCGCTCGGGCTGGGCATCAATTTTTTTGATACGGCAAACACCTACTCTGCGGGCACGAGCGAAGAATATCTCGGCCGCGCGATCAGAAAGAACGTCGCGCGGGATAAGGTCGTCCTCGCGTCGAAGGTGTATTTCAACGATGGGAACCTGTCCGAAGCGGCGATCGAGCGCGAAATCGAAGGCACATTAAAGCGTCTCGGCACCGATTATCTTGACCTGTATATCGTACACCGCTTCGATTACGGCACGCCGATCGAAGAGACGATGTCGGCGCTCGACGGGCTCGTAAAGGCGGGCAAGGTGCGCGCTTTGGGCGCATCGGCGATGTACGGCTATCAGTTTTACAACATGCAGCTGTGCGCGCGGGATAACGGTCTGACGCCCTTCGTTTCCATGCAGAACCATTACAACCCGCTTTATCGCGAAGACGAGCGGGAGCTGATCCCGATTTGCCGTCAGATGAACGTGGCGCTGACGCCTTACAGTCCGCTTGCGGCGGGCAGGGTGGCGCGTGCGGATTGGCATGCGGAGACCATGCGCAGCAAGACGGACAAAGTTGCGCATTCCAAGTACGATTCGACCGAAGAGACGGATCGGCATATCGCCGCGCGCATCGGCGAACTTGCCGAAAAATACGGCGCCACGATGTCGCAGATCGCTTTTGCGTGGCACTTTGCCAAAGGCGTGGCGGCCCCCATCGTGGGTGCGACTAAGGAAAAATATCTCGACGAAGCGGCGGGCGCGTTCGATGTGCATCTTACGGCGGAAGACGTCGCATACATCGACGAACTGTACGTTCCGCACAAGATCGTCGGCGCGCTCTGAGCGCTTTCGGACATATAGAAAGAATAAAAAGGCGGGGCTTCTTCCGACAAGGAGAGAAGCCCCGCCTTTTTGCCGTTTAAAGAGAATGATCGGATAAAAAAGACGCTCTGCCGATGCGGAAGTCCGAATCTGCCGCAGTGGCGCTCTATACGTTCCGATTCGGCTCTCTGTGCGCGTTTTGGCGTATTCTTCTCAAAGAATGGTTAATTAAAGTTGATTTCTAAAAAAATTATGGGAAGTGTTGCGCCGAAGCCCGCTATCTGTTATAATAAAAAGGAGGAAAACGGCATGAAAAGGTTACACGTGGTCGGCGCGGCGATCGTAGAGGGCGGCAGAGTACTCGCCGCAAAGCGGGGCGAAAGCCGTTATGAATACGTCGCGCACAAATATGAATTTGTAGGCGGTAAAGTGGAGACGGGCGAAAGCGAAGAGGATGCGCTCCGCCGCGAAGTGTTTGAAGAGTTGGGTGCGCAGGTTGAAGTCGGCGAGCAGTTCATGCGTTGCACGCATGTCTATCCCGATTTCGAGATCGAGCTGTCCGTCTATTTTTGCAGACTTCTGACCGATTACCGCATAACCGAGCACGAATCGCTTGCATGGATACCGCTGTCGGAGCTGGATGCCGCTCTGTGGGCGCCTGCCGATGCGCCGATGGTGGAAAAACTGCGCTCTGTCGGAGAGAAGGGCGCATCCGTATAAAAAATCGCGGCGCATGCCGCGCGGAAGGAGTTTGACATGGAGTTTCGCTACTATATGCCCGTCAGGATCGTGTGCGGGCGCGATTGCGTAAAAAAGGGCGCGGAGGAATTTGCCGCGTTCGGCAAAAAGTGCCTCATCGTCACGGGGAAGAGTTCTGCCGGAAACGGGGCGCTTGCCGACGTGCAGGCGGCGCTTGCCCGAAACGGGCAGGAATGGACGGTTTTCGACCGGATCCCGCCCAATCCCACCGTAGAGAGCGTACGGGAAGGGGGCAGGCTGGCACGCGAATGCGGGGCGGAGTTTATCGTCGCGATCGGCGGCGGTTCGCCTATGGACGCGGCGAAGGCGATCGCTATGCTCGCGCGGCAGGATGCGGGCGAGGATATTTTTTCCTATAAGAGCGGCGCAGACGTGCTGCCTATGGTGCACATCCCTACGACGGCGGGCACGGGCAGCGAAGTGACGCCGTATGCCATTCTGACCAATGACGAAAAAGAGACCAAAACGAGCATTTCCAATCCCGCATTTTTCCCGAAAACCGCCTTTCTGGACGGGAAATATATGCGCGGGCTCGGTCAGGAGACGACGGCGTATACCGCCATCGATGCGATGTCGCACGCGATGGAGGGCATGCTTTCCGTGCGTGCCGGCGAACTGACCGACGCGCTCGCAAAGGAGAGCCTGCGCATTCTCCGCGGCGAACTTCCCGCATTGACGAAGGGCGAATATACCGACGAAGACCGCGACGCACTTTTGTACGCGGCTGCGCTCGCGGGCATGGTCATCGCCAATACGGGTACCTGCGCGGTGCATTCGATGGGGTATTCGCTCACCTATTTCCACGGTGCGCCGCACGGCAGGGCAAACGGCCTTCTGCTGCCCGAATTTTTTGCCGTGTGCGAGGAAAAACTGCCCGGCCGCGCAAAGGAGATTCTGGGGGCGGCGGGTTTTGCGTCGCACGAAGAGCTTGCCGCGGCGCTTGCACCCCTGCTCGGAGAGCGGGAAAAGATCGGAGAAGGGCTTCTGCGCGGATATGCGCACAAGGCGTCCGTCAATAAAAACATCAAAAATTGCAGGGTATTTTTCGGCGAAGAAGATCTGTTTCGGGTATTCAGCCGTTCCGTCGGCGAATAGGCTGTGTCGCAATTTTGCGGAATATGTCATAAAATCGTGTATACGTTTATGCGGAATTTTGACAAAAGGCTTGCGTTTCATGCCCGCTTGATGTTATAATAAGACGAAAGGAGGACAGTGCAATGAAGGTTGCTTTACATAAAAACGCTTTGCTCGCATCGTTTTGGGACGAGCTTACGGGTGATTCCAACGGCATCACGCTCATGATCCTCATCATCGCGGCGGTCGCCGCGCTGGCGTTGATCGTTGCCGTTCTGATACTCTTTTGCCGACGTTCCAGGATCGTATTGAATCTTGGCGACGGCAAAGTTTCGGTCATTAAGACGGGGCGGTATAAGGCGGTAACGCTGCCCACGCCGAAAAAGGAAGGGGATTCGTTCGGCGGGTGGTATGCGGACAAAGAATTTACGAAGGAGGTTTCCTCTCCGTTTCAGGCAAAGGCGGCCCTCATCACGCTGTTTGCCAAGTGGGTAAACGAAGAGGCGGAAGTTGTTGCGGCGGAACAGGAAAAACTCGTTGCGGCGGAAGAGCCTGCTGTTTTGCCGGAGGACGTGCCCGGGCAAACGGAAGAGCCGATTCCGGAAGAAATATCCGACATGCAGGAAGAGCCCGCCGCAGTCGGTGAGGTCGAAACCGAAACGGGAGAAGAACCTGCCGCCGCGGCAGAGAGTGAAACCGTGACGGAAGAATCCGTTGCCGAAGAGGAGTCCGTTCCGGCCGAGGCGCAGCTTGCCGAAGAGGAGCCGGAGGAAGAAGAGGACGAAACGGAGACAGCCGAGGGCGACGAGATCGACAACGCGCTCGTGACGCTGGTCAGCGGCACAAAGGTTTTCGTGCAGTACCGCCGCAGTTTCCGCGCCCGCCTCATTCAGTCGGACGACGAGATGAAAGAGTATTACAATCGCCTGCGCAGCGAACTTTTATCTTATGTCGGCGTGAAGGAGCGCGTGAGCTGGAATTACGACAGTTTCAATATCGGAAGAAGGCAGTTTGCCAAAGTCAATGCGAACCGCCGCAGCCTGATTCTGTATCTGGCGCTTTCTCCCGACGAGATAGACGAAAAGTATAACTTCCGCGACGTATCCGAAAAGAAACGCTATGCCGCCGTGCCCGTCCGCTATAAGATCACGGGCAGCCGCAGTTTCAAGTACGCGACCGAACTGATCGAACAGGCGGCGCAAAAATTCGGTGCGGATTTCAAACGGTTCGAAGAGACGCTTGAAATTCCCTATGAAGACAGGGACGCGCTCATCAAAAAACGTTTGATCCGCGTTTACGCCAAGCGCGAAACGGGCGAAACAGTCACGGAAGAAGAGCTCGAACAGTACATAGAAGAGGGCGCTACGGTCGAGAGCCTGTCCGCCTATACCGTCACCGACCAGGTCAGCGTGAATGAAGCGGAAACGCTCATTTCCGACGCGACGGCAAAACAGCTCGTCGCGCTGGCGGAGGAGGGCGCGGTGCGCTCGGCTGTCGGCAAACGTTCGTGCATCAATCTGGACACGATCTCCGCCAATTATAAAGAGGGTGCCCGCGTGGACCTTGCTTCTCTTAAAGAGAAAGGCCTGATCGATCGGAAAACGGCCTCGTATAAAGTGCTGGCGCGCGGCAGTCTGGATAAATCGCTCACGATCGAGGCGAACGATTTTTCGCTCCCTGCGGTGAAAATGATCGCACTTACGGGCGGCAAGGTCGTGAAGATCAGAAAAAACTGAAACTGAACAAAACAGCACAGAAGAAAGCGCGCCGAGTTTATTCGGCGCGCTTTTCGCCTGCCGGGCGAGGATGTCTGAACAGAATTCAGCGAACAAGCGAGAGGCTTGCGCCAAAGGTGAGTGCCGAGTGCAAGGCGCAAAGCATGTGTAAATTTCGGAGAAAAGAAAGGGCAGAGCCCGCCGCGTTTTGCGGCGGGCTCTGTAAACTTAAAAGTGTATGAGGAGCAGGCACCGAGGCGGCGCTCAGCCGTTTCTGCGGGCAGGTACGCGCAGAGCCTTTTCCTTTTTGAGAAAGACGGCGACGGAAACGGCGAGGGAGACGGCGTATAAACCGATCACCGCCAGGAGCGCCCATTGCAGCCCGTCGTTCAGCTCGGTGGCACGATGTATCGCGTCCAGCTCGGGGAGGGGCGGGTTGTAGCTCAGTCGGCAATTTGCGATGATCACGTCTTCCGTTCCGTCGGCAAGGTTAAAGCCGCCGTAAGTTTCCGCGACGATGTCGACGATCCCGCCCTGAAGCTCCGGATTGAGCGCATAGAAGGAAAATTCGGATTCTTCGCCGTCGACGGCCGCCGTCGCGTAATATCGGTAAACGGTCACGAGGGTGCCGTCCTCGCCGTCCTCGCAGCGGTAATATGCTCTCCATTCTTCGGGAAACGCGGGGAAGAGATAAACGGTCCTGCATTTTTGCAGATCGGTCGTTGCGTCGGACGGGTGCGCTTCCTCGCTGACGAGAGAATGTTCGTATTCGGAGAAAAGTTCGCTGTTTTCGGCGAAATCGATCATGCTTTCCCGCGTGTCGAAGTTTTTCGTGTACATTGAATACATCCCTTCGGGATTCTGATCGATGGCGACGGCCAAAGAGAGGATCGCGGCGGCAGCGACAAGAAGGGGAATGCCGAACAGGAGCAGGGCGGTGCGATAGCGCTTTTGCGAGCGGAGGACTGTCTGCATTTTTGCATTGTCCGCCTGTGCGCTTTTCGCAGCCCGTGTCTCAGCTGCATCGTTTGCCGTTTGAAAAGACGTCTGCGCCGCCTGTTTGCGCATGTGCAGGCGTACGGGGTATACGACTAAAAGATCGACGGCGAGCCCGGCAGCCGCGCCCGCGCAGCCGTAGCCGAGCGCGTACCCGAATGTATAGCCGAAGTGAACGGGCACGAACGCGTGGGGAAAGATAAATCCGAATGCGGTTATGTTCGCGCAGACGATCAGAAACATCGCTTTGGATAAAGATTCCTTAATCTTTTCCGTGCCGCCGCTCTCCGTTTCGCCCGAAACGGAAAATTTAATGCGGCGGGTCACGATGGCGCCGACGACGACGGACGCCGCCAGAAAGATCAGGCCGATAAAAAACCCGATCAGGCTTTCGAGCGCGGCGCATCCGATCGCGAGCGTCACGATCGCGCCCGCGCCCGTCAGCGCGCCGCACGTCCAGCACATCGTCGAAAGGTCGGTGCGGGATTTTTCCAAAAGCCGCGCCATCGCCTTTTCGCGTTTAGCGCGGGATATGGTTTCGCTCTCCGTTTCGGGGATGCGCTTTCCGCGAAGGATCTCGTCGCAGGTCACGCCGTAAAGCTCGGCGAGCGCGGGCAGCATGGAAATGTCGGGGCAGGATGCGCCCGTTTCCCAACTGCTTACCGTTTTGTTGGAAACGCCGAGCAGGTTCGCCGCCTCCAGCTGCGTATATCCCTTCGATTTGCGCAGGGCGGCCAGAAATTCGCCCATTTCATGATTTGACATAACAGTCTCCTTATCCGATTGGTATGTCTGAATTTTACCACAAGCGGGAGTGCTTTTCAAGTTTCATGCCGGCAAAATCGTTCCGAGCAGCTTGGAATCGTTCCGAAATGCGGGGGAATGCCGCGCCTTTTTAGAAGGAGCGGCGTCGGATCGTCTGAGTCGGAGCCATAAAATTCCCGCGGCGGTTTTCCGCCGCGGGAAGGTGCAAAAATTCGGCTTTCATGCTCCGATCCGGCCGTTTTGTTACTTTTTATATATGTTTCCGCCCTTGCAGTCGATCGCGACGACGCAGGGAAAATCTTTCACTTCAAAGCGGTATACGGCTTCGCTCAAAAGGTCGGGGAAAGCGACAAGCTCGCTCTTTTTTACGGCGTTGCCGTACAGCGCTCCCGCCCCGCCGATCGCCGCAAAATAGACGGCGCGGTTGCGGACGATCGCGTCGCAGACTTCTTCGCTGCGTTCGCCTTTGCCGATCATGCCTTTCAGCCCGAGATCGAGGAGGCGGGGCGCAAAGGAGTCCATGCGTGCGCTCGTGGTCGGCCCGCAACTGCCGCACGCCTTGCCTTCGGGCGCGGGGCAGGGGCCGGCGTAGTAGATCGTCTCGCCTGCAAGGGAAAAGGGCAGGTTTTCTCCGCGGTCAAGGTATTCGCAGATGCGCTTGTGCGCACAGTCTCTGCCCGTCAGCAAAACGCCCGACAGGAGCACGCCCTCGCCCGCCGTCAGGTTTTCGATCGCCTCCCGCGTGAGAGGCAGTGTGATCTTTTTCATGTTTTCCCTCCTCAGATAGTCGTCTTTGCGCACCGCACGCAGTGGCACTGGATATTGACCGCCACGGGCAGTCCCGCGATGTGTGTGGGCGCGATCTCGCAGGAAACGCCGATCGCCGTCGTCTGTCCGCCGAAGCCCTGCGGCCCGATGCCGAGTTCGTTGATCTTTTTCAGCGCTCGTTCTTCGATCTCGGCGACGTCTTTGCGGGGATTGTGCGAGCCGACTTCGCGCGTCAGCGCTTTTTTTGCGAGAAGGGCGCACCCGTCGAAGGTGCCGCCGATGCCCACGCCGACGTATACGGGCGGGCAGGGCTTGCTGCCGGCAAGCCGCACCGTCTCGACGATCGCGTCGATCACGCCTTCGGTCCCCTTGGCGGGGGTGAGCATGTAAATGCGCGACATGTTCTCGCTCCCGAATCCCTTGGGGAGAAAGGTCAGGCGTATCTTGTCCCCCGCGGTAAGTTCGGTATGAATGGCGGCGGGCGTATTGTCCGCCGTGTTCACCCTCGTCAGCGGGTCGCAGATGCTCTTGCGGAAACAAAAATCTTCGTACGCCCTGCGAACGCCGGCGTTGACCGCGTCGGCAAAAAGCTCTCCTTCGATCTGCACGTCCTGCCCGATCTCGGCAAGGACCACGGCGTAGCCCGTGTCCTGGCAGACCGCCATGTTCTCCTGTTTCGCGATTTCGGCATTTTGCAGCAGGGTGTCGAGTGCGAATTTTGCGCTCTCTCCTTTCTCTTCGTCGGCCGCACGCTCCAGGGCGGCTTTGCAGGAGGGGATAAGCCCGAGGCACGCCTCTTTTGTCAGGGCATACACCGCGTTTTCGATTTCGGACGAATGGATCCTTCTCATGGTTTCCTTCCTCATGCGGCGCGAAACGCGCCGCAAAGCAGTTTTCTTTCGTATGATATTATAGCAAAAATTTTTGAAAAGGAAAAGATTTTTATTTACTTAAAGCGGGTTTTGCTATATAATATTTGGCATGAAACCCAACGATATGCAACAAAACGGCGGCAGGCGGGGACTTCTTGCCCAGCCGCGCAAAACGGTGAGCGGAATGGTCTATTCGGGCGCCATTATTTTTATGCTCGCCGTAAGCTTACTGTTTTCCATTGTTCTTTCCGCAGTCGTCAGCGCGTCGGGCACGCCGCTCGAAGAATTGCAGGCGCGGGATTGGTACAAATATCTCTCGTATTTGCTGTATCAGGTCGCCTATATCGCGGTGGTGCTCATTTTCACTTTTGTGTATAAGGAAAAGCCGCGCGCTTACGGCTACCGCAAGACGAGCCCGAAGTATTTTTTGATCGCGGCGCTCCTCGCGTTCGGGCTTTTGTTCAGCCTGAATTGGGCAAACGGGCTGTTTGTCCGCTTTCTGGAACTGATCGGGTACGAGGCGCCCGCCTCTTCGCTCCCGTCGCTTGCGGGGGGCGGCATCGTCGGGGTGCTGATTGTCGTCGCCGTTCTGCCCGCGTTTATGGAAGAAACGATCTTCCGCGGCATCATGCTGGACGGGATCAAGGACATCGGCACCGTCGCCGCCTGTCTTTTGGGGGGCTTGCTCTTTTCCATCTTTCATCAGAGCCCTGCGCAGACGGTCTATCAGTTTATCTGCGGGGCAGTCTTTACCCTCGTCGCCATCCGCGCCGATTCGGTTTGGCCGCCCGTATTCATGCACTTTGTCAACAACGCGATCATCATTTTTGACGGAAAGTACGGTTTTCTCACAAACATGAGCAATACCGTGTACATTGTCCTTGTCGCCGTTTCGGCCGTCGTGCTGTTGGCGACGCTCGCCTATCTCATCTTTATCGATAAACGGAACAACCGCAAAAAAGAGGGGGAGATCGGGCCGTTTGCCTGGGCGGCGCTCCCCGGGATCATCCTGTGCGGCATCATGTGGATCGCAGCTCTTGTGACGGGAATCGCGGGGTGAGCGATGCAGAAGGTCAACATCGTCTGTGTGGGCAAGCTCAAAGAAAAATTCTGGACGGACGCGGTCGCGGAATACTGCAAGCGTATTTCCCGTTTTGCAGACATACGCGTGAAAGAACTCCCCGAAAAGCGCACGCTGAAAGAGGAATCGGAGCCCATCCTTCGGGAAATGCGAGGGACCTCGGTCGTCCTAGCGGTGGAGGGGGAAAAACTTTCGAGCAAAAAATTTGCGCAAAAAATGAAGGGGTATGCCGACGCGGGGAAGGAGATCACGTTTGTCATCGGTTCTTCCTGCGGGCTGGATGAAAGCGTCAAGGCGCGGGCGGACCTCTTGCTGTCTTTTTCCGACATGACTTTTCCGCACCAACTCATGCGCGTCATCCTGTGCGAACAGATCTACCGCGCTTATATGATCAACGCGGGCAGCGAATATCATAAGTAAAGAGACTCGCCGTTTGTTTCAATCTGCGCTCTGTATCATATAATAAAGTATGGACGCAGTGGAAAGGGTGTACCGCTTTTATGAAAACTGGCGGGGAGAAAAGTTTGTATACGGCAGGAGTGCGCTCGGTGCGCCGCTCGTCGGCTTTTTTGTCGGACGGCACGGTTATCCCGAAATCGCGGCGCAATACGCGATCCACGCGCGCGAGTGGGTCACGTCGCTTATGGCGCTTGCCCACGCGGAGGCGGGGCTTGCCCGGGGCGGCGCGTACATTCTGCCCCTTGTAAATCCCGACGGCGCGGCGCTGTGCATCCGCGGCGAACGGTTTTTAAAGGGAATGGCGGAGGACGATGCGGCTTTTTTGCGGCGCGTCAACGGCGGCCGCGATTTTTCTTTATGGAAGGCGAACGCGTGTGCCGTTGACTGCAATGTGAATTTTCCGGCGCTTTGGGGAACGGGCCGATCCAACGCGTTCGCTCCCGCGCCGCAGAATTATGTGGGGAAGTTTCCCCTTTCCGAGCGGGAAAGCCGTGCACTGGCGCGGTTCACGCTGAAAGTGCGCCCCGCCGCCACGGTGAGCTATCACACGAAGGGGCGGGAGATCTATTGGGATTTTTATCAGACGGGCGCCGAAAGGGAGCGTGATCTTTTCCTTGCACGGTCGCTCGCAAAGACGACGGGCTATCGCCTCGGCAGTGCGCCGGGGAGTGCGGGCGGCTATAAAGACTGGTGTATCCGTTCGCTCGGCATTCCCGCGTTTACGATCGAGGCGGGGGCGGACGCGCTCTCTCATCCGATCAGAGAGGCGGCTTTGCCGACCCTTACGGAGGAAAACAGCGGCGCTTTATCCGCCCTGATCGAGGCATTGATAAAATGGAAGACAAGATAAAATTCATGCGCGCGGCGATCGCCCGCGCGAAAAAAGGACAGAAAAAGGGCGAGGTGCCCGTCGGGGCGGTCATCGTCGCGGACGGAAAGGTCGTCTCTTCGGGCTATAACAGGCGGACCGAGACGCAGACGGCGCTCTCTCACGCCGAGATGTACGCGATCGACCGCGCCTGCAAAAAATTCAAGAGCTGGCGATTGCCCGAATGCGACCTGTACGTCACGCTCGAGCCCTGCCCGATGTGCATGGGGGCGGCGCTGAACGCGCGCGTCCGCAAGATCTATTTCGGCGCCTACGAGCAGAAGGGCCGTTCGATGACGAAAGAACTGGCGGAGAGCAATCTCCTGAATCACACGCTGGAAGTGGAAGGCGGCGTTCTGGAAGAGGAATGTTCGGCGCTTTTGACCGGATTTTTCCGTGAAATGCGCCAAAAGACGAAGGGGGAGAAGGAATAGACCTTTTCCCCTCTTATTTTTTAAAAAAGAAAATATTTGGGCGGCGGTGCGGAATCATTTGACTAAACGGAGGAAAAAACGTAAAATAGGTATGCATATCCGAGACGAGGCAAATCGTTGGTCGGAGTGCGTGCGATCGGACGGGTGAACGTTTCGTTCGCGAAGGGGGCTTGCGGAGCAAAAAAGTTCCGCGCGGCTTTTACAATTCAAAAGCCGTTATCAGTGTCGGTCTAAAAACAAGGAAAAGGCTTTGCGCACAGGTGCGGGGCCGAATGCTCGATCAAAAGGTTTTCGGAGGTACATATGATAACACACGGCAACGAGATCAAACTTTTCGCGGGGAATTCCAACCGCCCTCTGGCGGAGGCGATCGCGAAAAAGCTGAACACCGAACTGGGCAGCGTAGAAGTAGGGCGCTTTTCAGACGGTGAAACGGCTGTCCACCTGGACGAGACTGTCCGCGGACGCGATCTCTTCATCATCCAGTCTACGTCTGCGCCCGTCAACGACAATCTGATGGAACTTCTCATCCTCATCGATGCGGCGCGCCGCGCAAGCGCGGGCAGGATCACGGCGGTCATGCCTTATTTCGGTTATGCCCGTCAGGACAGAAAAGCGCGTTCCCGCGATCCGATCACGGCAAAACTCGTTGCCGACCTCATCACCGCCGCCGGCGCGGACAGGGTGCTGACCATGGATCTGCACGCGGCGCAGATTCAGGGCTTTTTCAATATCCCGCTCGATCATCTGCTCGGCGGGCCTACCCTTTATAATTATTTTAAATCCAAAAAGATCGTCGACGAAAATTTTGTCGTCGTGTCTCCCGATATCGGCTCCGTCACTCGCGCGCGCAACGTCGCGATGAAGCTCAACTGCCAGATGGCGATCATCGATAAGCGCCGTCCCAAGGCGAACGTGATGGAAGTCATGAACATCATCGGCGACATAGAGGGCAAAAAGTGCCTGATGATCGACGACATGATCGATACCGCCGGCACCATCTGCCAGGGCGCGCAGGCGCTGATGGACCACGGCGCGAAAGAGGTGTACGCGGGCTGCACGCATGCTGTATTCAGCGGCCCCGCGATGGAACGTCTTGAAAAGGCGCCCATCAAGGAATTGGTCGTTCTGAACACCATCAATCTTCCGCCCGAAAAGAAACTGGACAAGATCACGGTCATTTCGGTGGCGGACATCTTTGCCGCGGCGATCGAAAACGTCTATCTCGACAAACCGATGTCGAAGATTTACGACTAAAAGGGCTCGCGAAATTCTCGCCGAGCTGACGGCTGCGAATTTCTGCGATAAAAGGGGAAACCCGAGCGGTTTTCCCCTCACAGCGGCATTTTTAAGTGCACGCATATTATTATAATGCCGCTGTTTCACCCCTTCCGTGAGGCAAGGGATTGCCAAATTGAGTGCAAGAGCAAAAAGTGCGATTTTTACTCTTGCGAGGATTATTATAATATAAAATCGTATAGTCTATTTTTGCCGCGTTTTTTAAAAACGCGGCGTTCGCGCGTTTGCGGAAAAAGCGCGGAGGTGATTTGCTATGTATCTTATCGTGGGGCTCGGAAATCCCGAAAAACAATACGAGACGACATTCCATAACATGGGTTTTCTCGCCGTCGGAGAGGCGGCCGAAAAACTCGGCGTAAAATTCAAAAAAAAGGAATGCGAGGCGTCCGTCGCCGAGGCGTTTGTTCGCGGGGAAAAGGTCATCCTTGCCCGCCCCATCACCTATATGAACGCGAGCGGCAGGGCTGTCAAACAGCTGATGGCAAAATACAAGGTGCCGCCCGAACGCCTCATCGTGATCTACGACGATTTCGATCTCCCGAAGGGCAAACTTCGCATCCGCGCGTCGGGCAGCGCGGGCACGCATAACGGCATGCGCAGCATCATCGGCGAGATCGGCACGCAGGAATTCCCGCGCATCCGGATCGGCATCAAAGACCCTGAAATCAATATCCCCATCATCAATTACGTCCTTACGAATATCAGAAAAGAGGATTATCCGCTCTTTGCGGACGCCTGTTCGGAGGCGGCGGACGCCGCCGTCGCGTTTGCGGGGGGCGAGGATATCGAGCGCGTGATGAGCGCGTTCAACAAGAACTGAGCGGGATCCCGCTCCGGAGCAGAACATGCCCAAAGATTTTTTCAGTGCGCATAATCTGGGGAGCGACTGGCTCGACCTTTCGGAAGATCTCCGCCGCGGCACGCCGACGGCGGTTTTCGGCGTGTCCGCACCGCACAGGGCGCTGATCGCCGCCGCCTGTTTTACGGGGAAAACGGTCTATGTGTGCGACAATGCGCAGACCGCCGCCCGCATGGCGGAGGAGATCGCGGGGTTCTCGGGCGCAGCTCCCGCGCTTTTGTGCGCAAAGGACGAAGTCCTTTTATATAAAGACGCCGTATCCAAAGACGCCCTTTACAGGCGGCTGAACGCGCTGTACGAGATCTCCCGCGGCGCCGCGATCGTCGTGGCGGATATCGAGAGCCTTTTGCAGATCTTTCCCAAAAAACTTCCCGTTCTCTCGTTGCAGGAAGGGGAAGAGATCGATTTTTCTTCCCTCTCTGCCCGCCTTGTCGGCATGGGGTATACGCGCACGGCGTCGGTGGAGTCCAAGGGGAGTTTTGCCCTCCGCGGAGACATCCTCGACATCTATCCCGTCAACTTCGAAAATCCGGTCCGCATCGATTTTTTCGGAGACACGGTCGAAAAGATCAAACCGTATAATTTTATTACGGGCGAACGGTTGCCTCTCATCTCCCGCGCGGAGATCGCCGCGGCGACCGACGTGTTTTTCGAAGAGGGAGAGCGGCGCAGGGTCAAAGAGATTTTGTTCGACGAGCTGCACGATTTCAAAAACGCGGAGGCGTATAACCGAGCCGCTTCGATTTCGGGAGAAGTTGCTGCAAAACTGGATTCGGGCACGCCTTTCGGCGGTGCGGCTTTCCTTTTGCCCGTGCTGGAAAACGCGGCGTCCTTTGACGAGTTCATCGGCGACGCCGTGTATGTGTTCGACGAGTGCAAGCCGATCAAAGACCGCATGGACGCCCTTTACAAGGAGCACGAAGAGCGTTTTCACCGCCTTTTGCAGGGGGGAGAAGTTTTCGCCTTTTCCGAGGGGCAGATCCTGTCTCCCGACGCCTTTGAAGAGAAAATTTCCGCTTTCCGCTGCGCCGCTTTGCAGTCGTTTGCCTCCCGCACGTATTTTTTCGAGCCGCTGAAAGTCTATAACATGCACTCCACGCCCGTGGGGCGGTATCTGAACAGTTTCATGAATCTCGCAAACGACGTAAAGGGCTGGCGCGCGAACGGCTATCGGGTCATGCTCTATTGCGGGAACATCTCGCGCGCGGAAAAAATGCGCGAACTTCTTTCCGACGAGGGCATCCCTTACGTCCGCTGTCCGCAGGAGCTGGGCGCGCTCAAAGGCGTTACCGTCCTTTCCGAAGAGCTGGACAGGGGGCTGATCCTGCACGAGAGCCGCCTTGCCGTCATCGGCACGGGAGACATGTACACTAAGTCGCCCGTCAGAAAGCGCATCCGCCGCAAGCGGAACGACATGTTCACCTCGCCCGAAGTGGGCGATTATGCCGTGCACGAAACGCACGGCGTGGGCAGGATCGTCGGCACCAAGATGATCGAGACGACGGACGGGACGAAGGAGTATATCGCGCTCGAATACCGCGGCGGCGACGTTTTGTACGTTCCCGTCGAACAGATGGATATCCTGTCCCGCTATATGGGCGAGGCGCAGCCCTCCCTTTCCAAGATCGGCGGCGCTGAGTTCGAAAAGGTCAAGGCGCGGGTCAAGGCATCCCTCAAAGAGATGGCGTTCGATCTCAAAAAACTGTACGCCGAGCGGGCGGAAAAGAGCGGGTTCGAATTTGCTCCGTGCGAAGAGGCGATGGCGGAATTCGAATCGGCTTTCGAGTACGAAGAGACGCCCGACCAGCTCTCTTCCGTTGCCGAGATCAAGGCGGACATGTGTTCGAAAAAGGTCATGGACCGTTTGCTTTGCGGCGACGTCGGGTACGGCAAGACGGAAGTCGCGTTCCGCGCGGCATACCTTTGCGTGCTCAACGGCAAGCAGGCGGCGCTCATGTGCCCGAACACGATCCTGTGCCGGCAGCATTACGAGACGGCGCTGAAACGTTTTGCCGATTTCGGCGTGAATGTAGAAGTTCTCAACCGGTTTAAATCTCCCGCCGAGCAGGACAAGACGCTCGCGCGGCTGAAAGCGGGCAAGATCGATCTCATCATCGGCACGCACAGGCTCCTTTCCGACGACGTAAAGTTCAAAGATCTGGGACTTCTGATTCTGGACGAGGAACAGCGCTTCGGCGTCGAGCATAAAGAAAAGATCAAAAACATGAAGAGCGACATCGACTGTCTGACGATGACCGCCACGCCCATCCCGAGGACGCTGCACATGTCCCTTTCGGGCATACGCGACATCAGCACGATCGAAACGCCGCCGACGAACAGGCTGCCCGTTCAGACGTACGTCGTCGAAGAGACGGAAACGCTCATCCGCGACGCGTGCGTGCGCGAGCTTTCGCGCGGGGGGCAGGTGTTCATTCTTTACAACAGGGTCGAAAGTATTTATACCTTCGCCGCAAAGATCGGCGAGATCGTCCCCGAGGGCAAGATCTCCGTTGCGCACGGCAGGATGGATAAAGCGGTGCTGGAAAACAGCATCATGAAATTTTACGGGGGAGAGACGGACATCCTCGTTTCCACGACCATCATCGAGAACGGCATCGATCTGCCCCGCGCGAATACGCTCATCGTCATCGACGCGGACCGGCTGGGGATCTCGCAGCTTTATCAGCTGCGGGGGAGAGTGGGGCGCGGTTCGGCGCTCGCGCACGCTTATTTTACCTTCAAACCCGAAAAAGTGATGACGGAAACGGCTTCAAAGCGTTTGCAGGCGATCATGGAGTTCACGGAACTCGGATCCGGATTCAAGATCGCCATGCGCGATCTAGAGATCCGCGGCGCGGGAAGCGTTTTGGGGCGCGAACAGCACGGACACATGGACAAAGTGGGGTACGAGCTGTACGCAAAACTTCTCAAAGAGGAACTGACGGGCGAAGAACAGACGGTCGCCGACCTCGATATCCGCGCCGACGCGTTTATTCCCGAAAAGTATATCGAGGCGAGCGCGTCGCGCTTGGATTGCTATAAGCAGATCGCCGAGATCCGCTCGGTGGACGATTATAAGCGCGTGTGCCTTTCCATGGAAGAAAATTACGGAAAAATGCCGCAGGAGGTACTGAATCTTCTCGTCATCGCCGTGCTCAAATCGTACGCGGCGAAATTCAACGTGCGCAGGATCGCGGCGGGCGCGAAGGGCGGTAAGATGGAGCTGCCCTCCGTCAACAGTCTTGCCGACGCGCGTCTGGCGGCGGCGCTGGAAAAATTTCCGTCCGTGCGGCTGGATATGTCCAAAGCGCCCGTGCTGGATTTTCCCGCCGGCAAAGACGCGCAGCAGGTCATGCTTGCCATGACGAAATTTTTGCGGTTTGCCGAAGGCGTCAAAACGGCGTGAGCCGGGTGCGGCTGCGGAAAAAAGCCCCGCTTTTCTCTAAAATTTTAACGAGTTTATCATAAAATACGATTGCAATTGCGGAGCAAATAAGCTATAATGTTATATATTGCGATTAAAACGGTATTCGGAGTGTTTCAATGAAGAAAAAACTGATCACGATCATAAGCGTTTTGTTGGCGGCCGTTTTCGGGCTCGGCATATTCGCCGGGTGCGACCTCATCACGGTCGATAACAAACGGGATATGGAACAGGTCGTCGCCGAGGTCAACATCGGCAGCGATCAGACCGCGCTCGAGAATATGTTCGATACGCTGTTCGGCGATTATACGTTGTCGACGGACGTTACGGACAAACTTTCCGAGATCGTCACGACCGAGAATATTTATAAGCGCGATCTCGTCGCTTATTTCATCAATTACGGTTACAGCTATGTTTCGAGCGGCTCTTATACGTATGCGCAAGTTTTCGAAATGCTCATGGATTCGCTCGTCAGCCGTAAGATCCTTTTGCAGTACGCAATGCTGTATTACCTCAGCGAAGGGGAGATCGTCGTAGATCGCGACAGCTTGAGCCCGGATGTGCTCGAAAATCTTGAAGATTATGGTTACGAGATCGTATACGACAAAAACGGGCAGGAGACAGACGGTATCCGCGTGAAGAGCGGTCTGTCGGTAGACGGCTTCTTGGAGGCGAAAAATGCCGACGGCGCCGAAGGCGACGCGCAGGTCTTGCAGATGATCCGCTATTTCCTTACCGAAGACGAGCGCAAGTATGCGGAATATCAGCTTCGTCTCGCGATCAACAACTCGATCGACACCTATGAGGAAGAGATTATTGCTCTCGAATCGGGAGACTCTTCGTCCGATTCTTCAAGCGACCGCACTGTCCCTACGGGTGCGAACGAGACGGATGCGAACTATTATCCGAAGACGGAAAGCGGCGAACTGGATTATCAGATCTATACCGGTTCCAACTATACGGAAGATCTCGGAGAATACGAAAAACTGGACGGGTCGACTCCCGTAACGAGAAGAAGGGCATATAACAGTTTCATCAATGCGCTTTCTCGCAATTATCTTAAAGACGAAAGCGAATCTCCCGCAGATATTACGGCGCTGGAGTATTACGCGGTCGAGCTGAAAGCGCAGTATGAACAGGTGATGATCGACAAGTTTGCGGATACTTTGGCTTTGAATATGTCTGCTTTGCAGGAAGAATCCGATATGGCGCGGCGGTATAACCTTTTGTACGATACGCAGAGAGCGACCGCAAGCAACGGCACTTCCTCCGATTTTACTACGACGATGGACAGCATGTCCGATACGTCGTTCGTACTCTACTCCCCGTCGTCGGGCTACGGTTTCGTTCAGAACATTCTTTTGCCTTTCAACGCTCGGCAGACTGCGTCCCTTACGGCATTCCGCAACAGCAACACGACGGCCGCCTATTATGCGGAACGCAACAGGATGGCGCAGTATATTCTCGGCTCTGACCAGCGCTCTTCCTGGTTCAACGGTTCGGAAGATTACAGCTTCGATGCGGACGAGGCGGGCGTCGATTATTACGGCAAAGAGGACGGCACCGCGCTTTCGAAATATCTGTTCTTTAAAGACAGTTATACGGGCGGCGGCGACGGGATCGATCGCTATGCGGGCAAGTATCCCTATCACGGCAGCGTGAGCGACGAGGACGGCGACGGCGTGTACGAGCTGATCCCCGAAAAGATCACGATCGACGATTTTCTGAACGAACTCGACGGGTATCTCGGATTTATCGACGAAGATCTTTCTTTGGAGGAGAGTTCGAGGGACGGAGCTTTCTATACGAGAACGGCGAGCGACTTTGTCCTGAATGTGTCCTCGACGGAAGGGACTGAATACGACTTTTCTAAGACGATTTATTATAAAGGTTCTGTCGCGGGACTCGGCGACGTCACGCCTTCCTCCTTGTTGGCGGCGGACAGTGCGTCTTATAATGCGATCTCCGTGTTCAACGATCTGATGTTTGCATATTCTACGGATACGGGCTGTCTCAACACCTATCTCGGTTATTCCATCGCTGCGGAAGGGTATTCCACTTCTTATGTCGAAGAATTCCAGTATGCGGCTCAGGAAGCGGTCGCTGCGGGCACGGGTACCGTTTGCGTGGTTCTCACCGATTACGGCTGGCACATCATCTATGTCAGTTTGCAGCTCCCTGCCGAAGAAGTATATGCGGGCGGTTTCGACTATGATGCAAGAAACGATGAAGGCACGTTCTCGTATTATTTCTATCAAGCTCTGAAAGATGAAGTCTCCTCTTCTTATACGAGCGAAATGCAGAACAGAGTCATCGATCTTCTGAATAACGATTCGAACGTAACGATCTATGAAAGCAGATATTCCGATCTTTCCAGCCTCGGCTGAGAATAAGTGAAAAGCGCCCCGTTTCCGTTCACGGAAACGGGGCGCACTTTTTATAGATTGAGATCGAAGGCTGAAAGGGCCATCGCAATACACTGCGGCCGTCGGCTGAAAGCCGACGGCCGATTTCGTTATATAATCAAAATTTCCTCGTTTCCGTGCGGAGATTTCTATGGGATGCAGATGGTGCCGCAGCCGTCTTTTTGCGCAAACAGAAAAGACAGAAAACCGCGCCGATAGGGAATGAATTTTTGTTCCGACCACAGCCGCAGGATCTCCTCTTCCGACGCCCATCGTGCATCGGAAACTTCGGCTCTCTGCAACGGCAGGCGGGCGGTGTCGAAACGGGGGATATGTAGAAAATAAAAATCGTCGAACCCTTCGGGATAATTGCAGGTGAAGCGCGGGCGCTCTTGCGAAAGGCTGATCTGAATGCCCGGTTCTTCTGCGGCTTCCCGTTCGGCGGCGGTGCGGCTGCACTCTCCGCAAAGGGCGCCGCCTCCCGCGCTCACATCCCAAAGATCGGGCCATGCGCACTGTTCATGCGCGCGTTTTTGGATGAGCAGTTCTCCTTTTTCGTTGAACAGACAGACGTGTACGGTCAGGCAAAAGCGCCCTTTTGGCATGGGGTCGCCGCGGCGGTGCGTCTCGCCCGTTTTATTTCTGTCGATGTCATAAAGATCGATGATTTCTTCCATGTTGGCTCCGAGGATTGTCGTTTTAAGCGAGCCGCAAAAGCGGCAGAGCGGAAAAGAAAAAGCGACCGTTTGCAAAAGACGGTCGCTTTGGGCGCATTCCGCGCGATTGGAGCAAGAGACGGGAATCGAACCCGCGGGAACCAGCTTGGGAAGCTGGCGCCATACCATTAGGCGACTCTTGCATTTGCTTTGATGTGCTTATTATTATACAGCATTCTGCCGTATTTTGCAAATAAAAAGAGGGGAAAAATAAAATTTTCCGCCCTCTTTTTTGCTTAAAAACGTGCGGTCAGAGACCGGAAACGGGCCGTGCATAAAATTTTCGCGCAGCGAGTTCCGAGATGCTTTCGTGAATCAGACCGATCGTCCCGTGCGATCCGCCTCCGTTTTATGCGGAGTCGTTTCGGGGAAATATGCGATCGGCTGCTATATGTGTCCGGCGTACGGCGCAGGCCGTTTACAGCCGCCGTTCTAGTTGCTTTTGCCTGCGCTCAGCATTTTTTGCAGCAGCTGCGGGCCTTCCTGCAAAAAGACGCCCGAATTTTTCGCCGCATCTTCGTTGTAGCGGTCGGCCCCGCAGCCGAGGTCTGCGGCAGTCGAATACAAAAGGTAGGGGACGGGGTCGGCGACGTGCGTGCGCACGGCGATCGGCGTCGGGCGGTCTGGACAGATCAGCATGATGAACGGTTCGCCTGCCGCCGCAAGGCCTTCCGTCAGCGGCCCGACCACTTTTTCGTCGATCTGCTCGATGGAGTATACTTTGTGGGCGATGTCGCCCTGATGCCCGCATTCGTCGGGAGCTTCCATATGGATGTAAACAAAATCAAGTCCGCCGAGAAGGGCGTTCAGCGCGGCGTTTGCTTTGCCCGCAAAATCGGTGTCGTAATTGCCCGTCGCGCCCGCAACGTTTATGATCTTCATGCCCGCGAGGATGCCGATCCCCTTTACCAGGTCGACTGCCGAAATGACGCCGCCTTTCAGCCCGTATTTCTGTTCAAAATTTTCGAGAGAAGGCTTGGTCCCTTCGCCCCAGAACCAGACCGAATTGGCGGGATTTTTCCCCGCGGCGATGCGTGCGCGGTTGATCGGGTGATCTTTTAAGAGTTCGTACGACTTTTTCATCATGGAGAGGTATCGTGCGCCGAGCGGGCCTTCGGGCAGGTGCCCTTTGATCGGTTTTCCCGTAATGTCGTGGGGAGGGGTGAGATCGTGCCCGGTCTTTCCGTTTTGTACGACCAGACAATGGCGGTAGCTCACGCCCGCGTAGAGGGTCATGTCCTCTTCGTCGAGATGCTCTTTGAGATAAGACACGAGCGCTTGCGCTTCGCGCGTCGGGATTTCGCCCGCGCTGTAATCGAGCATGCGCTTGTCCTCGTAATTTTCTTCGTCGCTGACCGTCACCAGGTTGCAGCGCAGCGTGACGTCCGTGTTTTCGAGCGCGATGCCGATGGAAACGGCTTCCAGCGGCGAACGCCCTGTGTAGCAGTCGTGCGGGTCGTATCCCATGACCGAGAGATTCGCCACGTCGCTGCCCGGCTTGAAACCGTTCGGCACTGTTTTGCACAGTCCGATCTCCGCGTGCTTTGCAAGCGTGTCGATATGTGGCGTCTTTGCGTATTGCAGGGGCGTTTTGCCGCCCAGTTCTTTCAGTTTATAATCGGCCATTCCGTCGCCGAGTACGATGATGTATTTCATAATGAATTCCTTTTAAATGGATAGAGTGCAGGCCGCGCGTATGCGCGTTCGGTTTAAAGCTGCCAATCGATGGGCGCTATACCGTGAGAGGCAAGGTATTCGTTGGTTTTGGAAAAGTGCCTGCATCCGAAAAATCCGTTGTATGCAGACAGGGGAGAGGGGTGCGCGCATTCCAGGATGAGGTGTTTCCGCCCGTCGATGAGCGGCTTTTTCGAGCGCGCGTTGCCGCCCCAGAGGATGAATACGAGGTGTTCGCGCTTTTCGCTGAGAATGCGGATCACGTTGTCGGTGAACCATGTCCAGCCGCAGTCCTTGTGCGAGTTGGCGCGGTGCGCCCGCACGGTCAGCGCGGTGTTCAGGAGGAGAACGCCCTGCTTTGCCCATTTGGTCAGATCGCCCGATTTTGGAATGGTGCAGCCCACGTCCGCTTTGAGTTCTTTGAAGATATTGATAAGCGACGGGGGCGGTTCCACGCCCTCTTTGACCGAAAAGCATAGCCCGTGCGCCTGTCCTTCGTTGTGGTAGGGGTCCTGCCCGAGGATGACGGCCTTGACGTCTGCAAGGGGCGTCAGTTTGAAACAATTGTAAATGTCGTACATATCGGGGTAGACGACGTGATGCGAATATTCGTCTTTGAGAAATTCGCGTATCTTTTTGTAATTTTCGCTTTCGAACAGGGGCGCGAGCGCCTCGTCCCAGCCGCCGCCGAGTTTGATCATTTTTTTATTCCCCCCGATCGTTAATGGTATTCAGAAGGGCAAGGTAAGCGGCGCATTCTTTTTTTGCGTCCGCAAGGTCGTGTTCGAGGTAATTTCCGCACTCTTCCTTTTTTGCGCCCGGCACCTCTTCCAAAAGAAGACTGTCCGCAAATGCTTTTTTGAGCATGCCGAGGACTTCGTTATAGCTGAGATCTTGCGTCAGCAGATAAAAGCCCGTGCGGCAGCCCATGGGGCCGAAGTAGACGATGCTTTCCTTTTGCTCTCCGTTGCGCAGGATGGTCGCCAGCATGTGTTCGATGCTGTGCAGGGCGCCCTGCCCGATGTAGTCGCCCTCGTTAGGTCGCTTGAAACGAAGATCGAAGGTCGCGATGCCGTTTTTTGACACGGACATATACAGCCCGGGCATGAGTTTGTTGTGGTCTTTCTGAAAGGAAGGTATTTTATCCATCAAGTTCTCCGAATATCTTTTCCATATTTTCGCCGAGCGCGGCGAGTGCCCGCTGCGTGAATTGTCTGTACTGCGTTACGCTTTCCGCGCCGATCTTGTTGGAGACGGCTTTGTATGCCGAAAAGGGTGTCCCCGTAAAATATGCGACGTGCGCGATCGCGGCGCCTTCCATGTCGCGCACATCCGCGCCGAGTTCGTTCAAAAGCGGGATGTCTGCGAGGGAACTAGTCAATTTATCTCCCGTGGCGAGCGTTGCGCGGGGGAAAACCGTGTTCGCGCAAGCGAGCGGAAAGTAGGGGCCGGGATATTCGTTCAGGGTCCCTTTCTGCGTCCCGTTCACTTCGCTCAGGTCGAAATCATATTGCACCGCGCGCGAAACGCGGAAGACGGCCGCGATGTCCGTCCGCGCTGAAATGCCGCCCGCAAGTCCGAAATTCAGCAGTCTGTCCGCGCCGAGCTTTGCCGCGGCGAGCATGGCCGAAGCCGCGGCATTGGTCTTGCCCACGCCGGACAGCACCAGATAAAAATCTTTTCCGAAGGCGTTTCCCGCATAGATCTTTTTTCCGTACAGTGTGCGCTCTTCGGAAACGTGTGCACGGGACAGCAATTCGTCCGCCTCGTTTTGCATGGCAACGATGATGCTCAGCATATTCTCTCCTCCGTTTCTCCTTTTTATTTTATCATAAAACGGGCCGCGTTTGCAAATTCTCCGCATAAAAAAACGGCGCCGCGGGCATAATATTTCAAAAAAACAGGAGGCAGGCATGAACCCCTTTCAGGAGAAATCCAAACCCATCGAAAAGATCTACAAAAACTGGAAGAACATCAACGTAAAACCGTACGACAAAGAGGCGGTGGACCCGTATACCCGCGTCCGCATCATCCTGATGAACGGGACCGAATTCGAGGCGATCTGGAACACGGTGCGCTTTACCCGCCACTGCACGAACAACGACGTTCGCCGCGCCATGGCGATGATCCGCCGCGGCGAACAGCAGCAGCAAAAGCGGATCGCAAACCTGAAACCGCGAAACGAGAGTGCGCTCGAACACACGATCGGGTATGAACAGCTCGCGGTCGATCTCACTGCCATTTTGGCGCAGAGGGAAAAGAACGGATACGTGAAAAAACAGCTCGATTTCGCGCTCCTGGAAGATTTCGACCATCTTTACCGCTATGCGGATCTTCTGAATTTCGAACGCGGCGTCCAAGCGGAAAAACTTGTCGGGAGCTATACCGAGATCATGCCGGGACGACCCACCGTCTCCGAGCCGAGACATCCCTTCGACGACGTGCGCTTTTATATCAACAATTTCCTGAACGATCCCGTCACCCGCCTGAACGTGGGCATCATCACGGCAGCGGAACAGCAGACGATGAATTACTACCTGAACATCGCAAACCTGCACGATTCGGAACTCGGCAGAAAACTGTATTCGGAGATCGCCATGATCGAAGAGCAACATGTGACGGGGTACGGCTGTCTTTCCGATCCGACGGTGAGCATGTATGACTGCATGGTCATGCACGAGTATACGGAATGCTACTTGTACTGGTCGTGCTATCAGGACGAGACGGACGCGCGCGTCAAAGACATCTGGCTGATGCATTTTGAAGAGGAATTGTCGCATCTTCGCTATGCCGCCGAACTTTTGGAGCGCTACGACGGAAAGGTTTGGCAGCAGCTGTTCCCCGAAGGCGGCGAATTCCCCGAACTGCTGCATTTTGCGCCTCAGAAAGAATATGTCCGCGAAGTGTTGAAGAGCGTACGCCTTTCGGGAAATGCAGAGTCGTTCGAAGACGTGAACGAACTGCCCGACAGGCATCGTTTCTTTTCTTACAACAAAGAGGTACAGGGGAACGTGAATACGCTCGCCAGTCATATGGTCATCGAAAAGAGCATCAAAAAATCGGGCAGGGACTACCGTTTTGAAGAAAAAGCGCATCCCGTCCGCGAACTCAAAGACGAAAAGAAGGACAACACCGACGTCGCCCGCATCAAGGGCGCTTGAAAAGCTCTGCAATGCTGCCCGCCGTTTGTACGGCGGGCTTTTTTATATTGCGCGGGCGCATGCGGGCAAATAACTTTACTTTGCGGGCGCATTATGATATAATGCAAAGGAATATATCGGCGGTCGGCGGCTATGCAGTACGTTTTTTTCGATATCGAGTGCGCGTGCGTTTATAAAAATGTGGCCAAGATCTGCGTCTTCGGCTATTGCGTGTGCGACGAGCAATTCAATATTCTGAAAAAAGAGGATATCCTCATCAATCCGAACGGGAAGTTTCATCTGACCGATCGGGGCGGAGAGGGTATCGTTTTGCCGTATGACTATGCGGAATTTAAAAAATATCCCGACTTTCCGCACTTTTATCCCAAGATCAAGGAAATTTTGGAAGGGGAAGACAAGCTCGTGTTCGGACACGCCGCCGTCAACGACGTCAAATATTTATGCCTCGAAACGCGTCGGTACAAGCTGCCTTCTTTCAGTTTCCGTTTTGCCGACACGCAGGTCATGTATATGGCTATGACCAATACGTTTGACCGCCAGGCGGGATTGGAGGCGCTCACGGAGATCTTCGAGGTCGAATATACGCCGCATTGCGCGGCCGATGATGCGTACGCCACGATGAAGATCGCCGAGGCCATGTGCGACAAAGAGGGAAAAACTTTGCCCGAGCTGATCGAGCATTGCCGGCTCCGCCTCGGAAAGATCGGGGATTATCAGTTTTCCGGCTGTTCTTCGCAGGCGCGGGCAAAATACATCAGCGACAAGGCGAAGGCAAAGCGCGAGAAGGGGGAACGCCGCGCGAAATTCAATGATTTCGTCTACGGCTACCGCGTAAAACCGCAGTCCCGCGAATTCAAGGGACGCAGATTCAGTTTTTCCAGGAGCATCGAAGAGGACGTGCCGCTCGCAAAGCGCCTTGTCAAGGCGATCGTGGCGCGCGGCGGCAGATATTCGATGAAACTTTCCGGCTGTAACGTCTTTATCGAAGAGGACGGCGATACGAGCGTGCGCCGCGACGCCGCGCACAAATTGCTCGGCGAGGGCGCGATCGACGAGATCTATACGCTCTCCGATTTCAAGCGCGTCCTTTGGGCGGAGGAAGAATGATGCTCCCCGAAAAGTATGCGGAGCGGATCCGTGCGTCCCTTGCGGACGCAGACAGTTATATGGAGTGTATGGCGCAGCCCCCCGCAAAGGGTGCGCGCGTCAACAGCCTGAAAATATCGGACGAAGAATTTTTATCCCGCGGGTTTTTGCAGACCGAAGGAAAAGTCCCGTGGGCGGAGCACGGCTATTATATCGCAGACGAAAAGCCCGGCAAGAGCATATACTTCCATGCGGGGCTTTTTTATGTGCAGGAGCCGAGCGCGATGTGCGCGGCGCCCCTTTTGGACGCGAAACCGGGCGAACGCGTTCTCGATCTTTGTTCCGCGCCCGGCGGAAAGGGGACGCAGTTGGCTGCCGCCATGCGGGGCGCGGGAATCCTCGTCCTCAATGAAAAGATTCCGTCCCGGGCGGCGGTGCTTTCGGAAAACGTCGAGCGGATGGGCATAGCCAACGCCGTCGTGCTGTGCGCCGATCCCGCCGCGCTCGAAGAGCGCTTTTGCGGATATTTTGATAAGATTCTCGTGGATGCACCTTGCTCGGGCGAGGGGATGATGCGCAAAGAAGCTGCCGCCTTAGCCGAGTGGAGCGAAGAAAACGTTAAAATGTGTGCGGGCCGCCAGCGCAAAATTCTGGAAAGCGCGGCGAAAATGCTGCGGCCGGGCGGCAGGCTCGTCTATTCCACCTGCACTTTTTCCGAAGAGGAGGACGAGGAAAATGCGGCATGGTTGGCCTCGCGCGGTTTTGCGCTCTTGCAAGAGGAAAAGCTTTGGCCGCACCGCGTGCGCGGCGAAGGGCACTTTGCGGCACTTTTGCAAAAGGACGAGGGCGCGGAATGTGCGGGACGTATCGGCAAAAATCCGCCTGCAGATAAAAAGGCGGCCGCGCTGTGGCGCACTTTTGCGAAGGGGAACCTCCTTTCCCTGCCCGAAGGAGGAGAACTTCTCTCTTTCGGGGATGCGTTGTATCTCGTTCCCGAGGAGCTTTTTTCGTTGAAGGGACTCAAAGTTTTGCGGGCGGGCATCCGCCTGGGGACCGTGAAAGGGGACAGGTTCGAGCCCGATCACGCGCTGGCGATGGCGGCGGGGGTGCGCTTTGCAAGCGTCTGTGCTCTTACGGAAGAGGGCGCGGCGGCGTATCTTCGGGGAGAAGAGGTCGCCTCGGACGGCGCGAAGGGATGGTGCGCTGCCGAGAGAGACGGCTTTGCGCTCGGTTTGGGGAAAATCGCGGGCGGCGTCATGAAAAACAAGTACCCCAAGGGACTGCGCGTAAATCGGGCCGCTTTTTGACGGATACGCACCGGTTTTCGCTTGCAATTTGCGATCGAAAAGATTAAAATAGACATTGAAATTTATCGGAGAGGTTTAACGGATATGGAGAAAATGGACGGCGAGATCAGAACGAACTGCGTCGCATACAAAGATTTCCCCGCGCACGCGGGCGAAGAGGTGGTCATCAAAGGGATGATCCACCGCATCCGCGAGATGACGGGCTTTGCCTTCGTCATTATCCGCACTGCACGCGAGGTGATTCAGTGCGTGTATTCGCCCGATTTTTCCGATTACCGCATGGACGATACGGTAGTCGAAGGGTGCGCGGTCAAAGTTACGGGCAAAATCGTCAAAGATCAGACGCGCGACGATCGTTACGAAATGCAGATCCACGGGATCGAAGTGCTCTCGACGCCCGCCGAGCAGATGCCCATCGTCATCAATAAAAAGCAGCTGGACAATATACCGCTCGATCTCAATCTGAACATGCGCCCCGTAACGCTGCGCAACCCGAAGGAACGCGCGGTCTTCAAGATCCAGGAAGGCATTGCGCGCGGTTTTCGCGAGTTTTTATTTGCGCAGGGCTTTACCGAGATCCGTACGCCCAAGATCAACGCTCAGGGCGCCGAGGGCGGCGCAAACATCTTCAAGCTCGATTATTTCGGAAAGCAGGTGTTCCTCGCGCAGAGCCCGCAATTTTATAAACAGATGCTCGTTCCTATTTATGAACGCGTGTTCGAGGTCGGGCCGGTGTTCCGCGCAGAGCATCACGATACGTCGCGCCATCTCAACGAATATATCAGCATGGATTTCGAGATGGGCTTCATCGACAGCTTTTACGACATCATGAACATGGAGACGGGCGCACTGAAATATATCATGGCGCTTTTGAAAAGGGATTACGCCGAAGAGATCGCCCTTCTCAACGTCAACCTTCCCGAGATCGGAGAAATCCCGATCGTCAAGTTCATGGATGCGAAGGACATCATCGTCAAAAAGTTCAAGAAAAAAATCACCGACTTCCGCGATTTCGAGCCGGAAGAGGAACAGCTGCTCGGCAAGTGGGCGAAACAGGAATATAATTCAGACTTCCTGTTCGTCACTCATTATCCGTCCGAAAAGAGGCCGTTCTACGCGATGGACGACCCTGCGGATCCGAAGTATACCCTCAGTTTCGACCTTTTGTTCCGCGGCATCGAAATCACGACGGGCGGACAGCGTATCCATGATTACAATGAACAGGTCGCCAAGATGAAAGCGCGCGGCATGAACCCGGACGACTTCGAAAGCTACCTGATGGCGCATAAATACGGCATGCCGCCGCACGGCGGATTGGGGCTCGGGCTGGAGCGCATCACCATGCACCTTCTCGGTTTCAAAAATGTGCGCTATGCGTCCATGTTCCCGAGAGATATCAACAGAGTGACTCCTTAAGTTGTGCTTTATTTTGCCCTCGCCGCGAAAGCGGCGAGGGCTTTGCTGCAAAAAGCTTGCTGAAGGGGGCAGAGTCGGCTCTTTATTCTATAAAACGGGAGAAAACAATGGATCGCATAGGAGAAAAGATCTATCGGCTTCGAAAACGAGAGGGGTTATCGCAGGAAGAGTTGGGGAGCCGTGTGGGCGTAACGAGGCAAACGGTGTCGAAATGGGAGACGGGGACAATGTGTCCCGAGTCAGATAAAATCAAGGCGCTGAGCGGTGTTTTAGGCGTTTCCGTCGATTATTTCTTTTTTGACGTGCCTCCGTCGCCGATGGCGGAAGAGGCGGCGCTCGCGTCGGAAGGGTTCTCGTTGCAAAAGGAAGAGGAATTGTCGCCGGAGCTTTTTGATCGGGAAGAGAGGGGACGCGGCAAAGTTTCTTTAAAAACGATTTTCTTTACGGTGGTCGGTTCGCTTGCTGCGGCTTTGGTGTTGACGGTGATGGTCGTTTGCGCGATCATTTTGATTTCCATCGGGACGAACGGCGCAGACGAAACGGTCATTGCCGTATTTGTCAATATCGATGAGAAAGGGAATTTGTGGATTGTTTTAGCTGTTTCGGCGGTTGTTTTTGCAAGTTTGCTGGCTTATTTGATTGTTAAGCTGAAAAAATTTTTAAAAAAGTGACTTGAATACAGAAAAGACGATCATGATGTGCGTAAATGCCGCGTTTTGTTGACAGATTGCAAACAAAACGCGGTTGCTTTTTTGTCGAACGCTATGATACAATACACGACGTAATTTCAAAACGGAGGAAATAGATGAAAGCGTTGTATGTATTTTTTGCGTCGCTTCTTCTGATCGCAGGAATGTTTTTTGCTTCGGATAAGCCTGAAACGGCTGAAACGAATGATACCGGAATTCCTGCCTTCAGCAGGAGTTTGACGGAAGAAGAGGTCGAAACGAGAGGCATAATGACTATATTGTCGCTTTCCATCTCAGGAGGAGACGGTATGATCACGGCGACGGTCAAAAACGAGTTTACGCTCGGAAATTCTACCGTCAGGATCAGATTGTATCTGTACGCCTCCTATGAATTCCAGGAGTCTTACCTCGACATGGAGTTGCAAGATTATGCAATGAAAAGCGATCTGAACATTTTCAAAACCTATTCGCTGTCGCTGTCGACGAACGGCGAACAGAAATTTTGGATGGCTCGGGTGCGCTATAAGGTTGACAACGGAGATTGGCAGGTGAAAGAGACCAACTGCATTTTGTACAGCGCCGAAGGCGAAGAACTGGAATGGGAAACAAGCAAATGAGAAAATTGTAATATAGATCAAAAGCGGCCGGAAGATTCCGGCCGCTTTTGCGCTGTATTGTAAACACACGTTCGTATTATTGTGGATAAAAATTTTTAACATAAAACGCAAAAAATGTAATACCGGGCCGAATTCTGTTGATTTGTGCGGAATTTGGGGATAACAATGCATAAATTGTGGATAACTTTTTTTAATATTGTTTAAAAACGACTAAAACAGTCCGAAACGATGTGGATAAAGCGGGGTTATCCACATTCTTCCACAAAGTTATAAACAATTTTGCACGACTTTGGCGGGACAAGCGGTTTATTGAGGCGAAACAAACGCAAAAAAGGAACGGGATTGCGCACGGTGCATATTTTCCGTATACGGGTAAACGGTCGGCGGGATATCGGGAAAAAATATTCTGAAAATAGATTGTATTTTTGCAGGTAAGATGGTATAATTATATCGTACAAAAATTGCCTAGGGGGATATGGAATGGCTCTTTTTCTGAAAATCATCGAATGGAAAAACGATGACCGCGGAGAGATCGCACATCTTGTCAAAGTAAACGGGAGAGACGTCAACGGCGGATCGAAAATTATTGTGCGTCCTGCACAGATGGCGATTTTTGTGCATAAAGGGCAGATCGCCGACATATTCGGAGAAGGCACGCATGTGCTCGATACGGGGATCTTGCCGATTCTTTCCGCGCTCGCGGGGTGGAAGTACGGATTTCGTACGCCGACCTCGGTCGATCTTTATTTTGTCGATCTGAATCAATTCACGGGGATGAAGTGGGGCACCGCGAATCCCGTCATTTTGCGCGATCCGGAGTTCGGCATGGTGCGGGTCACGGGATACGGCGGTTATTCCTTCCGAGTGGGGGATGCGGCAGCTTTTCTGAGGGAACTGCTCGGGACGAAAGCGTCTTTCCGTACCGAGGATATAGGCGCATATCTTAAAAAGATCGCGGTGTCGGGTCTAAGCGACTGTCTGGGCGAGAGCGGGCTTTCCGTACTCGACTTAGCGGGAAATCTCGACGAACTGAGCAAAAAGACGGCAGATTCCGTTCGGGGTTCGTTCCATAAACTCGGCCTCGTATTGGAAAACTTTGTGATCGAAAATCTTTCCGTGCCGCAGGAAGTGCAAAAAGCGATCGACGAGCGCACGAAGTACGGCATTGTCGGCGGCAGTGCAGACATCATGATGAAGGTCGCGGCTGCCGAAGCGATGAAGGCTGCGGCGGAAAATCCCGGCGGCGGCGCGGGCATCATCGGTGCGGGCATGGGCCTTGGGCTCGGCTCTGAGTTCGGAAGGGCGATGGGCGATGCGATGAAGCAACCGGAAAAGGGCGGCGTTTGCCCGCATTGCGGTGCACGGGTTTCGCCCGGCGCAAAATTTTGCGGGGAATGCGGGTCCGGGCTTTCCGTTTCCCGCAAGTGTGCAAAATGCGGCGCACAGGTGGGGGCGTCCGATAAATTCTGCCCCGAATGCGGCGCGAAACTGTGACCGCGCGCGGTATAATACAGCTGTAAAAGGCATACCGGCCTTTTCATGATAGAAAAAATTTTTTTGGAGGAAAATAAAATGGCTAAAATCACGGCGGATACGCTCATCATGGATTGCCTGAAACTCAACCCCGATTCGGCGGAGATTCTCATGTCTTACGGCATGCATTGCCTCGGCTGCGCGATGGCGCACGGCGAGACGATCGGCGAGGCGGTCAGCGTGCACGGCAAAGATCTCGACGAGCTGCTTGAAAAGCTGAATGCCGGCATCGAAGAGTGACGCACGGCAGATAAAAAGGGCGCCCTTCCGCAAACTTGCGGAAGGGCGCCCTTTTGCATATACCTGAATTCGTTCATATACCCGGGACTATCTTTCCCGTATGACTTCTTTGGGTGGTTTGTCGTAATATTTCGAGAATGTGCGGTAAAACGTAGTCATCGAATCGAATCCGTTGGAAAAGACGAGCGAAGACAGGTTCAGGTTTTCCGTCTTCTTTGCCTCGGCGACGAGGTTGCGGACGCGTACGCCGTTGATGTATGCGTTTAACGATTCGCCGATATAAGAATTGAAAAGACGGGAAAAATAGTATTTGTTATATCCGAATTCTGAGGAAAGGCGGTCGAGGGAGATCGGCTCGCGGCAATGTTCGTCGATATAGTTGAGCGCGGCGACGATCGGTTCGATGTTCGGTGCGGGGGCGGCGGGTTCGCAACGGTAATGGCTGAGCAAATTTCCGACGATGATGTCGATGTAGCCCTTTTTCACGAGTTCGGGCGCGTCGGCAAGTTCTGACAGGGCGCGGAAATGCGGCAAAAGAGTGCGGTTGAACGATTCGTCTTTCAGGTGAACGGGCAAAGTCTCTGATTGAAAGATGCGTCGGAAATCGTCCGAATATCGTTGGCCGATGATGAGGACGTAATCTCCGTAATGCGGAGCGGGGACAAGCGAGTGCACGCTGCAGCGCCGTACGAAGATGATCTGGTCGCGTTTGCAAAAATACGGAATTCCGTTCACCTCGCACCGGACGGCGCCTTCGCTGATGTAAAGGATCTCGATGCAGCGGTGAAAGTGCGGCGGGGTGTTCGCGTCGCGGCCGAAAAAAAATTCTACGGTGTCCGCACGGTCATGTTGCGGTTCATAAAGAGGCAGTTTTTTCATGATGTCAATAATTGATATAAAATTCTGAAAAAATGCGTGGAAATACGCAATTTTCAGTGTTATTATATCATTGTAGAAACAGAAAGTCAATTTAAGGAGCATAGGATTATGAAGATCGCTGTCATCGGATACGGCGGGATGGGCACGTTTCATACGGAGTGTCTGAAACAATATGCAAAGACGGGAAGCGAGCCTTTGACGCTGGCCGGCATATACGACATCGACGCCTCGCGCGAAAAAGCGGCCGAGGCGAACGGGCTTTACGCTTATCGCTCGGCAGACGAGCTGCTTTCGGACAAGTCGGTGGGGGCGGTGATCATCGCGACGCCCAACGACGTACATGCCGAATATGTCAAAGCGGCGGCCGAGGCGGGTAAACACGTTGTTTCGGAAAAGCCGATCGGGCTTTCTCTCAGACAGGCGGAAGAGATGTACGGCTATGCCGAAAAGGCAGGGATCGTATTCGAAGTCCATCAGAACCGCCGCTGGGACGACGATTTTCTAACAGTCAAAAATATTTACGATCATGCGGGATATATCGGCGACGTGTATCGCCTTGAATCGCGCGTGATGGGCGGAAACGGAATTCCCGGCGATTGGCGCAAAAAGGCGGCGCATGGCGGCGGCATGATGCTGGACTGGGGCGTGCACCTGATCGACCAAATGCTGCAAATGGTCAAAAGTTCCGTGTCTTCGCTGTATTGCGAGTACAGCTACATTTATGGCGAAGAGGTGGAGGACGGATGCCGCTTGAGCGTGAAATTTGAAAACGGCGTGGAATATTTCGTCACGGTCTCGACCGACTGTTTCCGTCCGCTGCCCCGCTGGCAGGTATACGGCACGGAGGGCACTGCGACGGTCGCGGGGTGGGATCTGTCGGGCGGTATGACCCGCGCGATCGTCAGACATGACGACAACATCGCGGGGATCCGGGCAGGCAACGGCTTTACCCGCACGATGGCGCCGCGTATCGGCGACACTGTGGAGGAAAAAGTTCTTCCCGTCGTGCATGCCGAGCCGTTCGCGTTCTACAAAAACTTTGCTGCAGCGTGTGCAGGGAAAGAGCCCGCTGCGATCAAAAAAGAAGAAGTCCTGCGCGTATTCCGCCTGATGGAAGCGGCAGCGCGTTCGGCGAAAGAAAATATCGTCATCAAAGAAAAAATTTAACCCCTGCGGTTTTCTGCGGGAAATATTTTATGAAAGGGAGTAATATCATGAAGATCAGCGTTGTGAGCGGCATCCTCGGCGATTACAGCCTGGACGAAAGCCTCTCTTACCTTTCTGCGCTCGGCGTGGATGAATTTGAATTGGGCGTCGGGGGATACCCCGGCAAGGCGCATGCCGACGCGCTCGTTCTGAGCCGGGACAAGGCGGCAAGGCAGAAACTTCTGGACACTTTTAAAAAGCACGGCATGGGTATATCGGCACTCGCGGTACACGGCAACTGCGTGCATCCCGACAAAGCGGTCGCCGCTTCGTTCGAGGCGGATTTCGAGGCCGCGTGCGTCCTTGCGGGACAGATCGGCATCGACCGCATCGTCACGTTTTCGGGTTGCCCTGGTTCCGACCCCGACGCAAAGGCGCCCAGCTGGATCACCTGTGCGTGGCCGCCCGATTATCCCAAGGCGCTGGAATGGCAGTGGAACGAAGTCCTCATTCCTTATTGGGAAAAGGCAGTCAAATTTGCCGCGGACAACGGCGTCAGGCGCATCGCGCTCGAAATGCATCCGGGCTTCAACGTATATAATCCCGCCACTTGTCTTCGCCTGAGAGATGCCGTAGGCGATCTCATCGGCGCGAATATCGATCCTTCTCATCTTTTCTGGCAGGGGATGGACATTCTCGATGTCATCCGTATCCTCGGTGAAAAGAAGGCGATCTATTATTTCCACGCGAAAGATACGCAGATCATGGAAAACGTCGTGCGCAAAAACGGCGTTTTGGATACCAAATCTTTCACGGAGGCGGCGGACAGGTCTTGGATCTTCCGTACCCTCGGTTACGGTCACGACGTGGGGCTGTGGAAACAGATCTTTTCCATGCTCAAAATCATGGGATACGACGATACGATCTCTATCGAACACGAAGACGGCCTGATGTCGCCGAAAGAGGGATTGGAAAAAGCGATCAAACTCGTCAAAGAGAGCATCATCACCGAGAGCAACACGAATATGTGGTGGGCGTAACAGGAGGATAAAAATGAAATTCGGAGTTCAGTTATACAGCCTCCGCGAGATGGCAGAAAAGCAGGGGGCGGAGGCGGTTCTGGCCGCGGTGTCCCGTGCAGGCTACAACGGCGTGGAGTTTGCGGGGTTTTACGGCATGACGCCCGAACAGATGAAGACTCTTCTGGAAAAGTACGATTTGGAAGGGATTTCGGCGCATATCCGTCCCGAGCAGGTCAAGGAGATGCTCCCGTATATCGACGCGCTCGGCATCCGTTATGTGTTTATCCCCTGGGTGGGAACGGAAGAGTTCGAAACGCCCGAAAAATATGCCGCCCTATTGGAAGCGGTAAAAGAGGCGAAGCCGCTGTTGGATGAGCGCGGGATTGTCTTCGGCTATCACAACCATGCGCACGAATATGCAGACGGACACGATTATATCGGGAAGATCACGGATGAAGGGGATCTGAAAGCGGAATTGGATGTGTTCTGGGCCACGGTCGCGGGGAAAGACCCCGTAGCGGAAATGAAAAGGCTTTCCGGAAAACTTTCGCTCGTTCACATCAAGGAGGCTGCGAAGGAAGCCCCGGCGGAGCGTCCGCAGCCGATCGTAGGCCAAGGCGCGGTGGATATGAAGGGCGTATTTGCCGAGGCGAAAAAACAGGGCATTCCCTGGGCGGTTTTAGAGGTCGAGCACTATCCCTGCCCGGAAGAGGAATATCTTTCGGCGAGCCTTGAAAATATGAAAAAATTATCAAAATAACGGGAGCGTTTCCCGCAAAATCGTACAAAAAAGGAGAATTAAACATGGATAAGAAAATCAGGATCGGTGTGATCGGATGCGGCGGCATCGCAAACACCAAACACATGCCTGCAGAAAAGCGCAACCCCGCGTCGGAAATGGTGGCTTTTTGCGATATCATCGAAGAGCGCGCCCTCAAAGCGCGCGATGAATTCGGTACGCCCGAATGCGCCGTATATACCGACTATAAAGAGCTTTTGAAGGATAAGAGCATCGACGCAGTGCTCGTCCTCACGCCCAACAATGCGCATTGCGCAATTACGGTGGACGCTCTGAACGCGGGGAAACACGTTCTCTGCGAAAAACCGATGGCAATGAACTATGAAGAGGCGAAAAAAATGCTCGCCGCGCGCGACAAATCGGGCAAGGTGCTCACGATCGGGTATCAGAACCGTTTCCGCCAGGATGCGTTGTATCTCAAGCGTCTCGCGGACGAGGGGACGTTCGGCGACATCTATTATGCGGAAGCGATCGCGATCCGCCGCCGCGCGGTGCCGACCTGGGGCGTTTTCATCGATAAAGAAAAGCAGGGGGGAGGTCCTCTCATCGACATCGGCACGCACGCGCTCGATCTCACTCTCTTTATGATGAATAATTACGAGCCCGCTTACTGCGTGGGCAAGACGTTTCATAAACTCAACAATCAGAAAGAGACGGGCAATGCCTGGGGCGATTGGGATGCGGAAAAATTCACCGCGGAAGACAGCGCGTTCGGCTTTGTCGTCATGAAAAACGGCGCCGTCGTCTATCTCAAATCCAGCTGGGCGCTCAATATGGCGGATCCCATCGAAGCGGTCACGACCATCTGCGGCGACAAAGCGGGCGCGGATATGCTCAAAGGCCTCCGTATCAATACCGTCATGGCGGGTAAACAGGTCATGATCACGCCCGATCTCAACGGCGGGTCGGTCGCTTTCTTTGAAGGAACGGGCGGCGGACTGCCGGAAGATCTCGAATCGGCGACGTTCACGAACGCGATCCTCGGCAAGGGCAAGCTGTACGTCACCGCCGATCAGGCGGCGGTCGTCACGCGCATTCTCGAAGGGATCTATAAGTCCGAAGAGACGGGCAAACCTTACTTTTTTGACTGAGGTGAAAAATGAACGTAACGGTCGTCTGCGAACATAATGCGTCCATGGATTCGCAAGAGGGCAAAAGGGCTTACCCGGAAGGGTTGGGCGTTTGCCTGCAAGAGATGCTGCGGGAAGCCGGCTGTGCCGTGACCCTCGTCACGATCGGCGAGAACGGGGCAGACGCGCTTACCGACGAGATCATCGACGGCACCGACGTCATGTTCTGGTGGGGCCACTGGCATCATCTGAAAGTGTCGGACGAGGTCGTAAATAAAGTTGCCGACCGCGCTCTGCGCGGCATGGGAATGGTATTCCTGCATTCCGCGCACGATTCCAAAATATTCAAGAGGCTGCTCGGATCTTCCTGTTCTCTCAAATGGAGAGAGGACGGCGAGCATGAGCGGCTTTGGTGCGTCGATCCGACGCATCCCATCGCGCGAGGGCTGGGCGAATCTATCGACATTCCGCAGGAGGAGATGTACGGTGAGCCCTTCGATATCCCCACGCCCGACGAATTGGTGTATATCGGCTGGTTCAAAGGGGGAGAAGTGTTCCGCGGCGGCTGTGTTTTCAAGCGCGGCGCGGGAAAACTTTTCTATTTCAATCCGGGACACGAGACGTATCCTACGTACAAGATCCCCGAAGTCAGGCAGATTCTGCGGCAGGCCTGCAAATATGTCGAGCCCGCACAGCCGCTCAAAGAAAAGATCTTCTGTCCGCATATCCCCGAATTCAGCGTCAAAGACTGAACGATCATAAAAAAGCGGTCTCCTTTTTCGGAGACCGCTTTTTTAACGTCGGGTTGTGTCTTTTTTTGCATTTTGAACGACAGCGCTCTGTCCGCTTTCTGCGTCGCTGTGCTCTGACGGGAGCGGGGGATGTTTTTTTCGGATCCGGATAAACAGGAGTGCGCCGACCGCAGCGACGATCGCCTCCGTTGCGGGAAAAGACAGCCATACGCCCGTGATCTCCCACAGGCAGGAGAATAAGAAGGCGGCGGGGATGATGACGGCAAACCCGCGAAGGAGAGAAAGGATGTGGGACGGAAGGGGCTTTTCCATCGCCGCGAAAAAGGAACACAGGACGATGTTCAGCCCCGCGAACGGCGCGGCGATAAAGTACAGCCTTAATCCGCGCGCGGCGATCGGGCCGAGGTCGGGGTCGTGTTCGCTGTTGAAGATCTCCGCGATGGGCAGGGCGAATACGGCGATGATGATATAAACGACGGCAGAAAACGCAATTGCCGAAATTGCCGCGAGAGCGAAGAGGGAGAAGCATTTTTTCTTTTCGCCCTCGCCGTGGCTGCGGCTGACGAGAGGCTGTGTGCCCTGTGCGATGCCCGTAAAGACGGACAGGACGACGAGAGAGATGTTCGCAACAACACCGTATGCCGCGACGCCCGTATTGCCGAGAAGTCCGTAGATAATAAAGTTAAAGACGATGATGACGATGGCGGAGGAGAGTTGTTCGACGAGAGAGGGAAATCCGAGCGCAAAGTCGGCACCCATGTGTTTGGCGCTCGGCTTTGCAAGGACAAAGCGGAATCCGTTTTTCCCGCGGAGGATGTGCCAGGCGGAAAAGCAGATGCCGATGACGGGCGCGACGCCCGTTGCAAGCACGGCGCCGAACATGCCGAGACCGCAGGGAAAAATGAATACATAGTCGAGTACGATGTTGGTAAGGCTGCCGCTTACGGTGGCAAACATTGCAAGGCGCGGATCGCCGTCGTTGCGGACGAAACACATCAGGATATTATTGAAAACAAAGGCGGGGGAAAATAAAAGCAGCACCTTCAGGTAAATATCCGTCAGCGAGTATGTGTCGGAGTCCGCGCCCAAAAGCTGCGCCAGCTGTCCTGACAGGAGCCCTCCGAGCAGCATAAATACGGCGGAAAAAGCCGCGCCTAAATATGCGGTATTTGTAAAAACGGCGTTCGCTTTTTCGTCTTCGCCCCGGCTTTTATACACGGCGTATTTGGTGGCGCCGCCGATCCCGAGCATCAGACCTGTGCCGTGCATCACGTTATAAACGGGGATGGCTAAATTCAGCGCGGCGAGCCCGTTCGTTCCGAGCCCCTTCGAAATAAAAAAAGTGTCCGCCAAAATATAGCACGACATCCCGATCATGCCGAGGACGCTTAAAGAGGCATATTTGGCAAACTGTCCGAATAACTTTTTATCTTTCATGATATAAATGCTCCGCATAAAAAATGCGCCGGGCCTGTCCGCATCTTCTGAGGCCTAACGATGCGGGACCCTGCGCTTGAATTGCCCGGCGGCAATACATGCTGTCTTATCGGCATGAGGATAGCAAAAATCTCCGCGCTTGTCAATCGTTTGCACAGCTTAGCTTGATTTTGCGCGAAAATTTTCGGCTGACCCTTGACAAACCGTCATTTTTGGTGTTTAATAGAAGAAAAAGGGGTGTTAAGTCGCGTCCCCTTATCCGGAGGCACAGCTATGAACAGCAAAGTCATTACGGTCAGCCGTCAGTTCGGCAGCGGCGGCAGGGAATTCGGCATCAAACTTGCGAAGGCGTTGGGGATTCCTTTTTACGATAAAGACCTCATCTCTATGGCGGCGCAAAACAGTAACCTTTCCGAGGAGTTCATGCGCAATTACGAAGAGAGTGCGCCCGGCATATTCTCGCGCACGCTGTATTCGTATTATCAGATGCCCATGACCGATCAGATCTATATCGCGCAGTCCAATCTCATCCGTCAGCTTGCGGATAAAGGCCCCTGCGTCCTGATCGGCAGATGTTCGGACGCCATTTTGCCCGCCAGCGTAAAAATCTACGTGCATGCGCCTATGTCTTTCCGCGTGCAGAGAAAGTTGGGGATGGAAACGGGCGTCGCGCCCGAAAAGATGGAGGCGCATATCAAGGCGACGGATAAAAAGCGCAAAAAATATTACGAGTATTACACGGATAAAAAATGGGGAATGGCGGAGAATCACGACCTTTGCATGGACAGCAGCCTAGTCGGGATCGACGGCTGTGTGGAGACGGCGCTCGCTTATCTCAAAAACTTGAAAAAATAATTTCGGCAAAATTGCGGCGCGGGCGGATTCGCCCGCGCTTTTGCGGTGCTTTTTTTGATTGACAGAAGGTGCTTTTCCGCATTATAATTGTTTTTGATAAAACAGCGAGGACAAACGGATTGGAAAAAGCAAAAACGGTCGTCGTCGGCATGAGCGGCGGCGTAGACAGTTCGGTCGCGGCGCTCCTATTAAAAGAGCAGGGGTACAACGTCGTCGGGCTTTTTATGGTCAATTGGGAAGAAGAGGGCGGCGCCTGTACGGCGGAAGAGGATTACGAAGACGTCAGGCGCGTATGCAATAAGATCGGCATTCCGTATTTTACCGTAAATTTCTCAAAAGAGTATCGGGAGCGCGTTTTTTCCTATTTTTTGGAAGAATACGAGCTGGGCAGGACGCCCAATCCGGATGTTCTGTGCAACCGCGAGATCAAGTTCGGGCCTTTCAAGCAGCATGCGCTCGCGCTGGGGGCGGATTACATCGCCACGGGGCATTATTGCGGCATTTTGCACGAGGGAAACAGACATTATCTTTTGAAGGCGGCCGATGCGAACAAAGATCAGACCTATTTTCTCAATCAGGTCACGCAGGAACAGTTTGAAAACGTCCTCTTTCCGCTCGGAAAGATGCAAAAGGGCGAAGTGCGCGCCATTGCCGAAAGATACGGGCTTTCCACTGCAAAGAAAAAGGACAGCACGGGTATCTGTTTCATCGGTGAGAGGAATTTCCGCAATTTCCTGAAATCGTATCTGCCCGCGTCGCCCGGCAAGATCATGACCTGCGACGGGAAAGTGCTCGGCGAACATATCGGGCTGATGTATTATACCCTCGGCCAGCGCAAGGGGCTGGATATAGGCGGGCAGAAAGGGGATGCGGAAGGCGGCAGATGGTTCGTTATCGAAAAAGATCTGAAAAACAACATTCTCTATGTTGCGCACGGCGGAGAAGAAAGGCTGTATGCGCGCAGGTGCCGCGTTTCGGGCATGAACTGGATTCCCGAGAGACCGCAGGCGGCGGAATTTTCCTGTACGGCAAAATTTCGGTACCGGCAGGGGGAACAGCCGGTGCGCGTTGTGCAGAGTGCGGACGGTAAGAGCGTCACCGTCGCGGCGGATGAGCCGCAGCGCGCGCTCACGCCCGGGCAGTACGCCGTGTTTTACGACGGCGAAAAATGTATCGGGGGCGGCGTCATTGAAGAAGTGCTCGGTTGATGCCCGCGCGGATGAGAGATCGATAAAAATGTTCCGCGCCGCACGGTGCGGAAAAGGAGGATATAGAGTTATGAGAAAGAACTTCGGAGCAAAGACGTATCTTTATCCGATGCCCGTTCTGATCGTCGCGACGTACGGCGAAGACGGGAAACCCGACGCGATGAACGCCGCCTGGGGAGGGATCGCGGACGCAAATAAGATCGCGCTGTGCTTGTCCGAATCGCACAAGACGACGAAGAATATCCTCGCTCGCAAAGCATTCACGGTCAGCATGGCGGATGCGGAGCATGTCGTCGCGTGCGATTATGTCGGCGTCGTGTCCGCGAATCAGGAACCGGACAAATTTGAAAAGGCGGGATTTCATGCCGTCAAAAGCGAATTTGTCGATGCGCCCGTCATCGAAGAATTGCCCATGACGCTCGAATGCGTTTTGGAGAAGGTGACGGAGGACGGGCTTTTGATCGGCAGTATCGTCAATGTCAGCGCGGACGAGCGCATTTTGGACGAAAAGGGCAAGATCGATCCCGCGAAGCTGCGCCCGATCACCTTCGATTCGGTCAACAATGTGTATCTCGTTCTCGGCGAAAAGGTGGGGAACGCGTTTAAAGACGGGTTGAAACTCGAATAAATCTAAAAGAAGAGCAAGGACCGGGCTGCAAAAAACTGCAGCCCGGTTTTTTGCGGCACATTTGTCTTTCTTCCGTGCATACTATGGAAAAGAATACGGCTGCGGAAGGAGATCGGAATGAACGGAAGAAGACGCGGGACAACGCTCGCCGCTTGTCTGGCGGGGGTGGCAAATCAGGCGGTCATCACGAACGTGACGGCGCTCCTTTTTGTTCCGTTTTCACGGCTGTACGGCTTTTCGCTCGCGCAATTGGGCGTGCTGACGGCGGTCAATTTCGCCGCGCAGATGTGTGCGGATATTTTTTTGCTGTTTTTTATCGACAGGCTGTCCTATAAAGGCATGGCACTCTTTGCCGCGGCGCTGAGTGCAGGGGGACTTCTTTTTTACGGGGCGGTGCCCGTCCTCTTTTCGGGCGGGGCGGTTTACGGCGGGATCGCTGCGGCGACGGCGGTATTCGCTTTTTCGGGAGGGATGCTCGAGATCGTCCTTTCCGGGGCGGCAGAGCGGCTTCCGCGCGGATCTCCCGTGTCTATCTGCCTTTTACATACCGCTTATGCATGGGCGCAGGCGGCGCTGGCGCTCCTGCTCTTCGGGTTCGTCTTTATCTGCGGAGCGGAACATTGGAATATCTCCGTCATGGCGCTTGCGGCGGTGCCCGTGCTTGCCTTTATTTTGCTTCTTCGTGCCGATCTCGGTCCGCCCGCGCACGGTAAAGCGCGGAGAAAGAGGGGGTCGAATCGTTTGCCTTCCGCCTTTTTTTTGTTGGCTGTCGCGGCCATTTTTTTCGGCCACGGTTCTGAAGTGACGATGAATCAATGGATCAGTACGCTTTTTTCCGAAACGGCGGGGGAAGCCGGGTACGCGGGCGAATTTATCGGCGCTGCGCTCTTTGCGGCGTTCCTGGGTGCGGGAGGGATCTTTTATGTCAGGATTTCCGCCAAAGGGGATTTTCCTCTGCCCGTACTCGTATTTTCGGGACTTTTGACGTTTCTGTGCTATCTTGCCGTTTCCGCAGGGGGAGGCCAGCTCGCATTTGCCGCGGCGGCCGCGTGCGGCTTGTTCGTGGGCGTGCTGTCTCCCGGGATCATGACCGCTTCGGGCGAAAACCTGCCGCGCACGGGCGGCAGGATGCTGGCGTCTCTCGCCGTCGCGGCGGACATGGGGGCTGCGGCTCTGCCTGCCGCCGCAGGCGCTCTGTCGGAAATCACGGGGTTCGGAGGGGCGTTCCGTATTTTGTCTGCGGCGCCTTTGTGCTGTGCACTTGCGGCGGCGGCCATGGTCCGGCTCAGGCGGCCCCCGCGCCGCTGTCTCCGTAAGATGAAAATGTAAAAATATCGTTAATTTCTTGGTTGCGCAGTGACGTTTGTTTGCTTATTTTTGATTTTATGTGGTATAATAACGCATATTGCAGTGCCACAGAGGAAGCTATGAAAGAGAAAGACAGACATACCGAAATTCCGGCCGAAGCGCAGGGCGACGAACGGTGCGCAGTCTCGGCGCCCGAGTCGAAAGAGCAAGGGAAAAAAGGTTTTTTCGCGATCAGAATATTCAATTACAGGCTCGTTACGCTGATGATCATGTGCATCATCATGTCTTTTATCGGGTTTGTTGTGGAAAACATATTCCGCCTGGCGCGAGACGGCATGATCAACAGCCGTCGGCAGATCCTGCCCTTTTTGTTTGCGTACGGCATCGCCGTCTTTGTGATGTACGTGGTGTTGGGCACGCCCAAGGAGATGCGTTTTTTTTGCTGGAAATTATTTAAGAAAGACAGCAAGCTGTCGTCTGCGGCAAAGTATACGCTGTATGCGCTTATCCTGTTTGCGTTTATCTTTTTCGGCGAAGTGCTTTTCGGAACGTTCGTGGAATGGGTATCGGGCATCGTGCTGTGGGATTATACGGGCATTCCGCTTCGTTTTACCAAGTATACCAGCGTACCCACGGCGCTCGGTCTTACGGCGGGGATCATGCTCTTCATGCGTTTCGTGTTCGAACCGCTCATGAAAAAACTGGATAAGATCCCCGATAAAGTTGCGCTCGGCATTGATATCGGGCTGGGGATTCCCATCGTTTTGGACTGGATTTTGATGCTCGTTCTGATGCTCGGGTTCGGCATTTCCAAAAACTGGTGGCTTATACAGGTGTTTTGAAAAATAAAAAGGACGTCTCTTCGGAAAGCGGAGACGTCCTTTCAATATTCTTAAATTTATGCTGCGCGGGTGTCGCCTTTGTCCGCTGCGTCTTTTGCGAGCGGTTTGCCCGTAAAGTTATCGGTAAAAGCGGAGATGCCCTTTGCGCGGAGCGCACGGATGCCGAAATACAGCGGTACGCCCAGTCCGTAGACCCAGACTGCCTGCGTTACGAGAAGAGATGCGAACATGAACCAGTATCCCGCGTAAGCGCTGCCGCCCAAAAGGAGCACGCAGGGGATGACGAACGCATTGACAAAGACGGGGAAGATCCCGCCGACCGCCAGTTTGAGCGGGGTATTTTTGATGAGTTTTCCCGCAAGGAACGTGAGAACCGCCGCGACGAGCGAACAAAGGCTCCCCAGCCCGATGTCCCATGCGTTGCCGGTGATGATGTTGGCGATCAGACATCCCACATACAGCGCGGGGATGGCCTCCGGATAGAAGAGGGGGAGCATCGTGAGCGCTTCGGCGGGGCGGATCTGAAATCCGAGCGTGCCGAAGGCGAGCGCGCCGAGCGGCCAGGTGAGCACAACGTACAGTGCGGCAATGATGCCGGCCCTGCACAGCATTTTGGTGTTGGGTCTTTTCATTATTCAGTTACCTCGGTTGTTTTTAGGTAGTGTTTTCCGAAAACCTACCGCGCGTAAGAATACCACACTTTTTTTCTTTTGTCAAGAAGAATTGATTGAAATGCTGAAACGGATTGGCTATATAAATCCTTTTGCGGCGGCAATCTTTTCCGCGGACTCAGACGATGATGTTTTCCAGAAGAAGATAGTTGAAATCGACCCCTTCCACGAAGTCGCGCGGAAGAAAACGCACGTGATTGAACTTGGCAAAATTGAAGATATGCGTCTTTAACAGGACGGGCGTGGAGACATCGAGCTCGTGGCAGATGTCGAAGAGGTAATCGAGGAAATGTGAGTATACGAGCTTTTCGTCCCGCTCGTAGACGATCTGCTTTTCGATTTTTCCGTCTTTGACGACTTTTGCCCAGATCTTCATGAAAGGCCCCCGTTTTTTGTAGATTTTTTTAGATTATACTTGAAATTTTCAAAAAAGTAAAATATAATTGACTTATTCCGTTCGAAAATATATACTGTTAAAAAGGGTTAAGGAGTTTTGATATGGAAAAACTGGAAACGGAGATCCTGAAAATATTGGAGGAAGACTGCCGTTATTCTCCCGCCAAGATCGCGCTCATGCTCGAAAGGCCGGAAAAAGAAATATCCGACGCGATCGCGCGGATGGAAGAGAACGGCATCATCGTCAAGTATACGGCGATCGTCAACGGGGAAAAGCTGTCCGAAGAGACGGTGCAGGCGCTCATCGAGGTGCGCGTCACGCCGCAGAAAAACAACGGTTTCGACGCCATTGCGGAGGAGGTCTACCGCTTTGAAGAGGTCAAGAGCTGCTATCTGATGAGCGGCGGGTTCGATCTGGCGGTGTTCATCGAGGGGAAATCTCTGCGCGAAGTGGCGCGCTTTGTCACCGAGCGTCTCTCTACGCTGGACGAAGTGCTTTCGACTTCCACCCATTTCATTCTCAAAAAGTATAAGATCGAAGGGACCGTGGCGGATACGGCGGATACGGAAGGGCAGAGGTTATCGGTGCAGCCATGAGGAAATTCGTCAATGCGCGGGCAGAAAATCTTAAACCGAGCGGGATCCGCAAATTTTTCGACATCGTTTCGGAAATGAAGGACGCGATCTCCCTCGGCGTGGGCGAGCCCGATTTCGTGACGCCGTGGAATATCCGCAACGCGGCGGTCAAGAGCATACAGCGCGGATATACGCAGTATACGGGCAACCGCGGGCTGCCTGCTCTCCGCGAACAGATCGCAAGATACATGAAGGAGCGTTTCGGCGCGGAATATCCCGCCGAAAACATTCTGGTTACGGTCGGTGCGAGCGAAGGGATCGACCTCGTCATGCGCGCGATCTGCGAGGAGGGGGACGAGATTCTCATCCCCGACCCCGGTTACGTCTCTTACGTGCCGTGCGTGCAGCTTGCGGGCGGCACGCCCGTCCCCGTGCGCTGTTCGCAGGAAAACGGGTTCATCCTCACGCCCGAAGCGATCGAAAAGGCGGTCACGCCGAAGACGAAGGCGATCGTCATGCCGTACCCCAACAACCCGACGGGGGGGATCATGACGCGCGACCAGCTCGCCGCCGTCGTGTCCGTTATCGAAAAGCACGATCTTCTCGTCATTTCCGACGAGATCTATGCCGAGCTCACTTACGGCGGGAGGCACGTGTCGGTCGCGTCTTTCCCCGGGATGAGGGAGCGCACCGTCGTCATCAACGGTTTTTCGAAAGCGTTCGCGATGACGGGGTGGAGGATCGGCTTTATCTGTTCTCCGCCCGAGATCGACGCGGCGGTGCTGAAAATTCATCAGTATACCCTGCTCTGCGCCCCTACGGCGGCGCAGTATGCGGCGCTGGAAGGGCTCAGGGAAGGATTTGCGGACGGGTTTGCTTCGGTAGAGGAGATGTGCGAGGAATACAACAAGCGCAGGCGGTTCATGGTCGGCTTTTTCAACGGCGTCGGCATGCCCTGCTTCGAGCCGCGGGGGGCGTTTTATGTCTTTCCTTCGACGGCGAAACTCGGCGTGACGGGTGAAACGTTTGCGAACGACCTTTTGCGTGCGGAAAAAGTGGCGGTCGTTCCGGGAGATGCGTTCGGCGAAGCGGGCAGACTGCACGTGCGCTGTTCGTATGCGACGAGTATGGCTAATCTCGATAAGGCGACTTCGCGTATTGAAAAATATGTAAAAGAGCGGTTCTGATGCCCGTCTTCGGGCCCGTGTCCGTGCGATTGGGCTTGACATTGCGGGGTAAAAGGTTTATAATAGTGATATGTGCAGTGGTTCCGCGGAGAAAACTTTAGCGGGATCACTCCTTTTTCAGTGGGTGCCTGCCCGCCCGCGGCGCGGCCGCGAAAGGGCAAATTTTTTATAGAATCGGGAGCAATATCATGGCGGAAGAATTCATCATGACGCAAAAAGGGTACGACGAGGCGGTGGAGCGCCTGAGGTACCTTCAGACGCAGAAGAAGAAAGAGATCACCGAGCGCATCAAAGTGGCGCGCGGATTCGGCGACCTTTCGGAAAATGCGGAATACGACGCGGCAAAAAACGAAGAGGCGCTCAACGAGAGCGAGATCCGCGAACTGGAAAATAAGATCAAAAACGCCAAGATCATGGAAGAAAGCACGGACAACAGCAAGGTGCATTTCGGCAACGTGGTCAAGGTGTACGATTATGACCTGGAAGAAGAGGATACTTATACCATCATGGGTTCCACGGAAGCAAATCCCGAAAAGAATATCGTCAGCATCGATTCTCCGTTCGGTTCGGCTCTCGTCGGTTCCAAATGCGGGGATACCGTTACGGTGCATGCGCCGGGCGGGGATTATCAGGTCAAAATTCTGGAAATAAAATAAGTGCCGCCGCGTGCGGAGGCAGCGCATACGGTTTGCGCCGCCAATAAAGACAAGGATACGTAACGAATGGATGCAAAAATCACGAAAAGCCGTTTAGGGCATATGCTTTCTTATGATTGGATCAAGATATTGGCGATCTGTGCGGTAGTTGTTCTCCTTTGGATTCTCTTGTTTACGACGCTCGCGCCCCGCGCAACTTCAGGCCAGACGTTCGAGATCTATGTTTACCCGGGCGTTTATCTCGACCGCGACAGGATGGGCGATCTGGATTCTTTGCACGAAGACAATGCTCTTTCCGGAGACGTGCTTGATTTGGCTTCAAGCAATTTGTCCGAAGATTCGATCTCTTACCAGCTGTCCGCTTGGTTTGCGGCGGGACAGGGGGACGTCATGTTCATCAGCTCTTATCGCTATGAAGACGGGGAAGACGAGGAAGGCAATCCTGTCTATACGAGCGATCTGGAACTCTTTGCTACCGGTTATGTGGGTTATTGCGCGTGGCTCGGGGAAGGCGAGTATCCATTTGAAGATGTGGGGAATAACGAAAATACGCAAAATTATCTGGATAATTGCGAAAACTATCTGAGCCGCTATTATCCCGACGGGCTCGACGGAGAAATGGACAAGCAGACGGTGGAGAAAGATTTCCGTGCGCGCATCGACGGGGATAACCGCTATAAGCGCGAATCGCAGATCTTGCGCGGACTGGAAGAAGAATATGCCCGTTTGGAGAATCTCCTTGCGAGCTATCGCAACGTGAGGGAATATCTTGAAGACGGCACCCTTTCGATTGAGACCGTTGCGGTAAATACCGGCGTGGATGAAGACGGCGACGGCGAGACGGACATCGTCGACATGCAGCTCTCGTTCGATTTGAGCAACGTGCCGGGACTGGAAAATCTTCTCGTCACCTCCCGCAGTGAGGACGGGACCCGCACGAGCGAATCGGTCAATATGGTCATTCTCAATCCGCGCTTGCAAGAGGAAGCTCTGCGCTATGAACAAATCACTTTTTTGGATTATCTCGTAAAAGAGAGCGCACGCCTGCAAGAGCTTGAATCCTGACGGAGGGAAACAATGGAATATCTGATCTATGCCGCATTGAAGAAGTATAAAAGAATGAAGCCCGTGCGTTTTCATATGCCCGGGCATAAAGCGGATAAAAAGCGTTTTCCGTTTTTTAAAGATGCGGCATACGATATCACGGAGCTTTCCTTTGCGGACTGTCTTGAAAACCCGGACGGGATCATCGCGGCGGCGGAAAGCGACATTGCGGATATTCTGGGAGCAAAAAAGAGTTTTATCTTGACCGACGGGTCTAGTTCGGGCATTTTTGCCATGCTGTACGCAGTAAAGGGACGTGGCGGCAAAGTCGTCATCGCGCGCGGTGCGCACAAGAGCGTATACAACGCCTGCGCCGTGCTCGGTATCGAGCCGTACGTGCTGAAAGGCAACGTGCTCGGCGGCGTTTCGCTGCCGCCGACGGCTGCCGAGATCGAAGATGTGTTCAAAAAAGAAAAGGACGTCTCCGCTGTTTTGGTGACGTCTCCCGATTATTACGGAAATATCTCCGATTATCCCGCTTTGCGGCGCATCTGCGACCGGTACGGGAAATTGCTGCTCGTGGACGGTGCGCACGGCGCATATCTGCGGTTTGATCCGGACGACGGCGGACTGTACGCGGGGCACTATGCGGATATCTGGGTGGACGGCGCGCATAAAACGCTGCCGACGCTCACGCAGGGGGCGGTCCTGAACGTGAAAAAAGAAGAACTGATCTCCGCCGTGCGCGAGGGGTGCGGTATTTTCCGCACGACAAGCCCTTCTTATCCCGTTATGGCGAGCGTGGAATACGGAGTCAAGTATCTCGCGCAGAACGGCGGCGCTCTGCTGGATGCGCTCAAACGTGAGCTCTCTTTAATGAAGATGCGTTTCAAAAAGAGGGGGATCCTCTTTTACGAAGAGAGCAAGACACTGCAATTTGCGATCGATTTCGGGGGGATGGGGATTTCTCCGTATCTTGCGGAAGAGCAGCTGGAAAAGAGGAAGATCTATCCCGAGATGAACGACGGGCGGTATCTCCTTTTCTATATGTCGCCGCTAACGCGGGCGAAGCACCTCGCCCTTCTCGAAAGGGCGGTGCGTCGCATCGTGAAGATGCGGGCTCTGCGTGACACGTTCGGTGCGCAGGAAGAACCTTCTTACGGCATAAAAAAATTCAGTTATCTCACGGCGCTCTCGTTCAGGAAAGAGAGCGTGCCGGTCGGCGAATCGGCGGGGCGGATCTGCGCACGGAACGCAGGCGTTACGCCGCCGTGCGTCCCCGTCGTCATGGCGGGGGAAATGATCACCGAAAAGGCGGCGGAAGCGCTTAAAAATGCGCGCCATACCTTTGGGGTCACGGACGGCAAGATCGAAGTCATCAAGATAGGCGGAAACAAATGAAAGGGATATTTATCGCGTTCGAAGGCTGCGAAGGCGCCGGAAAATCTACGCAGATGCGGCTTTTGTCCGATTGGCTCACCGCGCACGGCGTGAAGCACGTTCTCACGCGCGAACCGGGCGGCGGGCAGATCTCCGAAGCGATCCGCAAGATCATTCTGGACGGCAAAAACAGCGAGATGACGGACGAATGCGAGGCGCTGCTGTATGCGGCAGCCCGCGCCCAGCATCTTGCCGATACGGTCATTCCCGCGCTCGACAGGGGCGAAACGGTGCTTTGCGACAGATACGTTTTTTCTTCGTTTGCTTATCAGGGTTACGGGCGTGGGCTGTCGGTCAAATTTTTGAAAGAGATCAATGCCTATGCGGCGGGGCATATGCCCGACGTCACGCTGTTTTTAGATATACCGCCCGCGCGCGCTTTCGAGCGCAAGCACGGTGCCGATCCCGACGACAGGATGGAACAGGCGGGCGAAGCGTTTCATCGCCGCGTATATGAGGGATACTGCAAACTGTTGAAACGGTATCCCGACAAGATCGTTTCCGTCGATTGTTCGGGAACAAAGTTCGAAACGAGCGCGAGGATCGTGGAAACGCTCCTGGAACGCGGCTTTTTCGGGCGGGAGAACGGATAATATGTCCGCCTTTATGAATTCCGCTCCGTATAAGATCGTCGCGGGAGACGCCGCAAACGGCAGACTTTCGCACGCGTATTTGCTCGTTTGTCCCGACGTGCGCAATCTGCGCGGTTTTCTGAAAGAATTGGCAAAGCTGATTTTCGGCGCGGACGAACGCGTCGGAGGGCTGATCGAAAGGGAGATGTACGCCGATTGTCTCGTTCTGCCTGCGGAGGGGAGCAAGTTCACCGTTGCGGACGCAAAAACGGTGACGGACGAAAGCTACATAAAGCCCGTGGAGGGCGATAAAAAGCTGTTTGTCCTCGATGGCGTGCAGGACATGAATGCGAGTGCGCAGAACAAGCTTTTGAAAGTTTTGGAAGAGCCGCCCGTAAACGTGTGTTTTTTGTTGGGCGCGACCAACGAGTTCGCTGTCCTTTCAACCGTAAAATCGCGGGCAAAGCGGTTGGATCTGTATACGTTCCCCGAAAAGGAGATCGAAAAGCACATCCGCGAAAAATTTCCGCATCGGCGCGACGCCGCCGAGATCGCCGCTGTGTGCGGCGGGGTTTTGGGCAAAGCTGAAGAGCTGGCGGAGGGCGGTTCTTTGCAGGAGGCGGCCGAAGAGGCCGCGGCGTTCGCGCTCAATCTATCCGTTTCGTCGGCGATTTCGGGCGCACGCAAATATGCGGACAAAGAGAAGGCGGCGGCTTTTCTGCCCATGCTCGGGCTCGTGTACAGAGATATAGTCATGCTGAAAGCGGGAAGAGAAGATCTTCTCCTTTCGGGCGGAGAAAAAGATCTGCTGACGCGTGCGTCGGCGCGTTATTCTGCGGCGGCGCTCGTGAACGCGCTGGAAAAAATCGCCGAAACGGAGCGCGACCTCAAATTCAACGCCAATCTTTCGGCAAGCCTTGAAATGCTGTTTATCGGAATACTGGAGGGACGATGAAAGTCATAGGAATAAAATTTAAAGAGGGCGGCAAGGTCTACTATTTTGCGCCTGCGGAGGGTGCGGAGTATAAGGAGAATATGGAAGTCGTCGTCGAAACGGCTAAGAGCATCGAGATCGCCAAAGTCGCTTTTCTCCCCGTAGAGGTGGAGGATTCGAAGGTGACGCAGCCGCTCAAACCCGTCATCCGCATTGCGACCGACAAGGACCGTGCGCAGAAAAAACGCAATCTCGAGCGCAAGCCCGAAGCGATGCGCATCGCCGAAGAAAAGATCGAAAAGCGCGGTTTGAAGATGAAGCTCATCGACTGCGAGTTCGCGTTCGACGGCAGCAAGGTCATCTTTTATTTTTCCGCCGACGGGCGCGTGGATTTCCGCGAATTGGTCAAAGATCTGGCGGGCGTTTTTCATATCCGCATCGAGCTTCGTCAGGTGGGCATCCGCGACGAGACGAAATTGCTCGGAGGACTCGGGCCCTGCGGCAGGGAATGCTGCTGCGCGGGTGCCATGCCCGAGTTCAAAAAGGTCTCCATCAAAATGGCGAAGGTGCAGGGGCTGTCCCTCAATCCCGGCAAGATCAGCGGGCTGTGCGGTCGGCTGATGTGCTGTTTGAGCTATGAAAACGAATATTATAGCGAAATTTATAAAAAAATGCCGAAGACGGGCTCAGAAGTTTCTACGCCCGAGGGGAAGGGCACCGTCGTTTCGGACAATATGCTGAAACAGACGGTCCGCGTAAAGATCGAAAAAGACGGCAGCCTGATCTATAAAGATTTCGCCCTTTCCGACATCCGCTTTAAGGGCGGGAAGAAGGAAGTTGCCGACGAAAAGGTATCCGACGAGCTGAAAGGATTGCTGGACTGAACACATGCGGCGCAAAAAAATGAAAAAATGTGAAAAAATTTCGTTCTTTTGCCTTTACGAAAGTAAAAATTTGTGTTATAATATTTTCAGCGGAACGAGGATAGGTTTCGCGCGGAAACGAAATGTTATTTGGAGGTAGAAGGATATGGCACATAAAATTTCGGAAGACTGCATTTCCTGCGGCGCTTGCGCAGATACTTGCCCCGTGAATGCGATTTCTCAGGGCGACACCCAGTATCAGATCGATCCCGATGTCTGCATCGACTGCGGCGCTTGCGAAGAGGGTTGCCCTGTCGGCGCGATCAAAGGGGAGTAATCTGAACGCGTAAAAGATGAAACGACCTGCGCGGAAAGTATTTTCCGCGCAAGTTTTTGTCTTTTTTATCCGGACGGGAGTACGATAAAGGAATTTTATATACGGGGATATAGCTCATCTGGTAGAGCGCTTGAATGGCATTCAAGAGGTGGACGGTTCGAGTCCGTTTATCTCCACCAAAATCGGGCATTTTGTCGATTATCTGCCCGAAAACTGTATAAAGCAGAGGGATAAAAAGGCGGTTTTTAAGTCAAATTTTAAGTCAAACGCACCTTTATTCCCGGTTAAAAGCGGAGCGGATCAGCTCCGCTTTTTCTTTTATAAAGTCGCTTTGAATGTGAGTATATACGTCTTGCGTCATGCGGCTTGTAGAATGTCCTAAAAGATATTGTTTTACTTTGGGCGAGATCCCCGCTTCCTCCAATCGCGTTGCATAAGTGTGCCGTAACATATGAGCGGTTATATCGTAGCCGAGCATTGCCGAAACACGGCGAAGAGCTGAACGCGCACCCGCATAGGTGTAGGGGAAAACAATTTGTGCGCGGTTCGTTTTGCGGGGGATAAGCTGTATCGCCTCGTCCGGAACCGGTACGGTTCGGATGCCTGCTGCACTCTTCGGTGTATCTTGCTCGATGCGTTTGCCGTCTATAAATACAACGTCTTTATTTACCGTCACCGTCTTTTGTTCAAAATTTATATCGGCATAAGTCAGCGCGAGAGCCTCGCCTATACGCAAACCCGTTTCAAGCAGGAAAATGAAAAGCGGACGGGCTGGCATCATCTTAATTGCATCTAAAAAATCCGTTTGTTGTTGCCGTGTCAGGGCGTTGCGGCGTTCGCTCTTATGTTTTTTTATTTCGACGGCTTCACACGGATTTTTTTTGATTGAGTCGAGCAATTGCGCCTTTTTGAAAAGCTGGTTTAGGTATGTAAGGCATAATTCTCTTCCACGATCGGACGATATTCCGTTCAATACCTTTTGCAGATCATCAGCAGTAATTGCATAAATTTCTTTTTCGCCGAGCTTAGCCGCAGCAGGTTTTAAAACGTCACGGATATTTTGCAAGGTTGCGGGTTTAACATTCGGAACTTTATAAAGTTCAATCCATTTTTCGATCCATGCGGACAATTTTGTATTTGTCCGCCGTTTTTTCTTTTTTGGCACAATGCCCTTGCTGACGATAGCAGAGATTTTTTCTGTCACCTCCTTGACCGACTTCCCATAGCAAAAAATTTTTTGCCCGGCTATTGTGCAATAGCCCTGAAAGCGCCCGTCTTTGCGGATTTTTTGACTAACATGTACACCATGTACGTCGATAAGCATTTGGTTATCCTCCTTTTCGGAAGTAGCCAAACCGTTGCCCAGGTGGATAGCTTTTGCGCGACGAATTTCATCTTTGTCGATCGCTACATTATTGATAACTGCAAAGACATCGGTCATCGCATTTTTTAATTTTTGTAAATCCTCTTCCAAAATCAGCGGCAAATAAATATCTCCTTTGCTTTGTGAGTTTTTGAAGCGCTGCGCGGCAGATCGCGACAGTCTGAGCGCGCATTTTTCACAAAGCAAAGTCAATTATAATACCGAAAATTTTGAAAATTAAGTTTAACTGTCAAATTTTTCTTGTGTCTGCGTTTTTCGCAGGCCCTTTATCATGTTCGTCACAAGCTCCTGCATTTCAGGGAGCAGAGCGCGGAATTCTTCGAGCATGGCTCGCTCTGTGTCCGAAAGGTCAGATTGCATTAAATCACGCCGATAGTAATTCCCGTAATAGTCTTCCCGGCCCAAAAGGTAATCAATTGATACATTGAAAAAGTCGGCAATTTTTGTAAGCATAGTCAGATCAGGATCGCGTGCGTCGACTTCCCAATTTCCGATCGTCCCCGTGGCCACGTTCAAAGCATGCGCAAGCTGAATTTGTGTTAAAGACTTCTTTTTTCTTAACTCTTTGATTTTGCTGCCGATCATGGGGTAACCTCCTGATTTTATTCTATCACATTATGTGAAAAGGTACAAAAATAAAAATTTTTTAAGGATTTTTCTCACAAAATGACATATATCTATTGACAACGCTTTCATTCCGTGATAAAATAATCTCACAAAACGAAGGAGGTACACGAATGACAGGAGATAAGAAAAAGAAGGAGCTGTTAGCCAGAGCGCGCCGAGCTTTGCGAGGAGCATGGCGATGCGTGTATTTGGCAAAGGTTGCGGAACAGAAGGAATACGCGGCGCTGCCGGAGTCGGAAAAGAAAGCCGCCGAGGG
>CALVMD010000005.1 GCA_944342025.1 uncultured Clostridia bacterium
TGCTGGTGTAGCTCAACTGGCAGAGCAGCTGATTTGTAATCAGCAGGTTGTGGGTTCGATTCCAATCACCAGCTCCACTCGTCAACGAGGAGCCATCTCCAATTTCATACTACGGGAAGATTCCAGAGCGGCCAAATGGATCAGACTGTAAATCTGACGTCTACGACTTCGGTAGTTCGAATCTACCTCTTCCCACCAGCAAAAGGGATACCCTGCAACGGGTATCCCTTTTGCTGTACGAAGAGGCAATTGCAAAACCGCTGTTTTTCGCGGTAGTGCCGCGATCGCGCCTGCGGCGAACGATTGCTGTTCCGTCGCCCCGCTCCTTACGCGCAAGCGGCAAAGGATCTGCGCAAAAACCTTTATCCCCGCCTCGAGCCACGACGCTCTCGCGCTTTGTACATGCAGGTTATCTCATTCCGCCGCCAAAAAGCGATACCCATTCGGGTATCGCTTTTTGATTTAAGGAAAAATCCGCTGAAAAGCCGCAAACGGATTTGGCCCTGTTTTTTTCACCTGTTTCTTATAGATAGGATCCTTCTTTCCGACGTATAACACGACAACGCATATCATTCTTTGACCGCCCCGCCCAAAATACCGTACATAAAATATTTGGACGTGAAACCGAAAAGAACGATCAAAGGTATTGTCGAGATCGTCATGCCGAGTATCCTGGTCGAATATTCGACCCTGAACAAAGATCCCAACGTCGCGATCCCTATCGGAACGGTATACAGTTCTTTTCGTTTGAGGATCAAAAACGGCCCCATATAATTGTTCCAGCACCCGACAAAGCTCAGAAGAGCAAGCGAAATCGCCGCCGGGATCAAAAACGGGAAAACGATCTGCACGAAGATGCGCGCCTCCCCCGCGCCCTCCACGCGGGCGCTTTCGATAATTTCCATGGCGACGGCATTTTTTGCATACTGCATGAACCAAAATACGCCGTACGTATTGCCCATTGCGGGAATGATGAACGGCCAATACGTATTGATCCAGTTAAACTGTTTCATCTCCCACACCCAGGCGATCGTTCCCAAAGATCCGGGCAGCATGAGCGTTACGAAGACAAAATTGATCAGAAATTTCCTTCCCTTAAAACGGTAACAACTGAGAGCATAACCGCCCATACTGCACGAAAAAATAACGAGCACCGTATTGGGAACCGCGATCACCAGCGAATTCAGAAAATACCTGAAAAACCCGGCATCCAGAAGCATTTTGAAATTATCGGGAAACTGATCGCCGAACCAAAAATTCAGCCGCAGAAACAGTTCCGAATTTTTATGCGTGCCCATTACGATCATGATGTAAAAGGGCAGCAAGGTCGAAAGAGCGAAAATTCCCAGAACAAAATATCCCACCGTTTTTTGCACGATCCTGCTTTTGCGTCCCGTCATCATGTCACAGCTCCTCCCCCCTGGTCATCAGTTTCATGCTCACGAAAGAGAATATCCCGATCACCAGAAACATCCCGTAACTCAGCGCGGACGCATAACCGTAGTGACCGTTGGTAAAAGCCTCTTCCATGATCAGCATCAGCATCGTCAGACAGCCGCGGTCGGTCCCGCCGTAAGGCAGCCCGCCCGAAGGACCGGAGCTGAACAGCAATACCGGCGCGTCATACATCTGAAAGCTGTTGATCAGGCCCGTGATGATGATAAACACCAAAACATCCCTGATCGCGGGCATGCATATTTTGATATAGGTCGTCAGCGGCCCCGCGCCGTCGATCGTAGCTGCTTCCACCACCGATTCGGACACGGATGCCAGCGCAGACGAGAGAAACAGGACCGTACTGCCGAAACTGGACCATACGATCAGAACGGAGAGCACAAAGCGGCATCCCCATGCGCTGCCCATCCAATAAATATTCTCTTTGATCAGCCCCAACGTCATGAGGACTTTGTTGACCGTACCGTTTTCATAATCGAATAAGATCGACCACAAAAGCCCGACGGCAACGGGCGTCATCAGAGCGGGCAGATAATACAAAACGCGGAACAAATGTTTTTTGCCGATCAGCTTTTTATTGAGAAAATAGCACAGAAACAGCGCCAGTATTATGCCCACGGGCATAGTGCAGACAACCAGTATGAACGTGTTCAGCAGCGACTGATAAAACCTGGGATCCGCCGAATAATCAAAAAACCGCAGATAATTGGCAAATCTGTTAAAGGACATCTCCCCGAATCCGTCCCACTCGGTAAAACTGACCGCCAATGTGAAAACCATACTGAAAAGAGTAAACACACAGTATGTTATAAAGAACGGCGCACAGAAAAAATACGGCGCGATTTTTATGCCGGACAACGTTCTTTTTCTGCCGTTTTTTGCAGAGCGCCGCAAATCTGCGGCGCCCCCTTCTTCACTGTAACCCGTTTCGGCCTCGACATATGTCTCCTTCACCTTTCCCCCTCCTTATCAATAGCCGTAGATCAAGGATGTCAGTGCCTGTTTATCCGCAGAATGCAGATAGATCGGGTCTGCCAGTTCCGCACGGTAAGCGGACAAAATTTCATCCGTCGCCTCTTCCATCCGTGCGTCGCCCCAATTCTGCCACTGGGGATAGTCCGTCCACTTCCAATTGATGTAACACGTCCCTTTGATCACGGGATGGCTGCGGACAAATTCGAAATAGGTTTCAAACCATTCTTCCCAGCCTTCGCCCTTGGTGATGTCGTACGAATACGGGGTCACTTCCGTCAGCATGACGGGCTTTTTATGCAGTTCCGCCGTCGAAAGAAAACGTTCCGTATTCTCCCGGCTCATGCTGGAGGCATTGAAAATATCGATCGCCCACCAATCCACATATTCGTCTCCCGGATAGTATTTGATGAAGTCCGTCTCTTTCGCGTCGGGATTATAACACCACAAAAAAGCCAGATTGTCCGCGCCGATCTCGTCGGCGATCTCATGAAACCGGATAAACGCCCGCTTATAGATCTCTCCATCCGTATAGCCGTTCCATTCGCCGTTGAATTCGAATCCGGGCCGCACATAGATCGGGCGGTCAAAACTTTTCAGCACCTGCAAAAGCGCCTTCAGGTCGGCATCCATTTTCCCGTCGGCAATATCGTCGTAATAACATTCATCCGGATTTTCATCCCTGTTGAAATGCACGCCGATCTGCAGGAATATGTACTCATCGTCGCCGTAAATGCTCAGACCTTTTTTCATTTGTTCTGCCCAGTCGAAATATTTGTGATGCGGCGCCACGTATCCCATAGAAATGCACGGCATTTCATCCTTGCCCATCGCGCGGACATAGTTATCAAACGTGACCGTGATTCCGCTCTGATCCTGACCTGCGCCGTGCAGAATAAAGTTGCCTTTCGGTTCGAATTTAGCGCCGAAATTCACGCGGGGAGCGTATACGCTCTCAATGTCATAGTTATAGTCCATAAGCTCCTCTTTTTTTCCGTTTCCGCACCCCGCGCAAAGACAGGACAACAAAACGACGCATAAAAGAAAGGTAACGATCCTTTTCACCTTATCCACCTCCCGTAAATCATCCGCCGATCCTTCTCGGCATCAGCCGAACAGTTCCGGAAGTTTGAGTTTCAATTCCGCCATGACCGTTTCTTTGCATTCAGCGGCCGTTTTCCCGTTTTTCATGGAGTTGAGGCAAAGTCCCAAAGATTCGCTGAACGTCGTATCGTACTGCGTAACGGGCCTGGCGTTCACATTGTCCATATTGTCCAGGAAAAACTTCAGAATTTTCTGTCCTCCGAAAAATTCGTCTTCCCTGTCATACATCGGATCGCCGTAAAGAGTCGCCAACGTTCCGATCCCGCCGCTGCCGCCAGTCTCTAAAATCGCTTTCTGCGTGTTTTTTTGTCCTTCTTCCGTCAAAAGCGCCCAATAAATGAAATCCCATGCGGCTTCTTTGTTCGGAGAACGGTTATAAATGCTGTAACTGGTCCCGCCGAAGCTGAACAATTTTCCGCCGGCAGGCTTGCAGATCCCGAGATTGCCCGCCTGATCTTCCGCGTTGCCCTTGATATGATAATCCATGCACCACGCAGGACAAATATTGAACACGTACTTCGGATTGTTATAAGAAGTAAAATAAGCCGCCGTCCACTGATCCATCTTTCCGCAAAGCCCTTCCGCCACAAACTGCTCCAGTTTGGGGAAAACGGCGTCGCAGACCGCCTCGATATTTTGCTTTCCGTCTTTCATGTAAGGAACGTTTTCCATCCCCACGATGATGCAGTACACGTCGCCGATGCTCGCAAACGGAACCACTTCGCCGCCGCTCTCTTCGTGGATCGTTTTACAGGCGTCGAAAAATCCTTCCCACGTTGCGAACATTTCGGAAAGTTCCGCCTCGTCCGACGTGCCGAGATACTGTTCGCACAGATCCCTTTTATAGAGAAGCCCGGTAGGCGCGGGACCGCTCTCCACGCCCAGCAATCTTCCTTCCTCATCTTTGCAAAGTTCCAATACCCAGTCTTTGATCAGGCCGGTATCCAGGTTATACGGTTCCTGAGAAAGATCTTCGCAAATATCCAGAGAAAAGAGTTTGCCTCGGGAGAAATAATCTCCCCACAGAATATCGGGGACGTCCTCCTCCACAAAGAGCGCCGTCTGCAGCAAATTGATATAAGCATTGCCGTCTACGGGCACGATATTGATGTCGACGTCCGGATTGACCTTCTTGTATTCGGAAACCATCGCTTCCGTCGTCGCCGTATCGTAGCTCCAGATCGTAAGATCATAATCGTCGCTGCCGCATCCGACTGCGGCGGCCGACGCCGATAACAGAATACAGACCGACAATAAAACCGTCGCGATCTTTTTCATCATGTACCCTCCTTATTCTCCCGCCGCGGGGTCATACGCGCCCTGACCCAAAGTGAACGCCCATTCGCCCGCAAAGGTCTTTGCATAAGCTCCTGCCATCAGATACGCCTCGCCTTCGGGGAAATACTCTGCGGCAACGGCAATTTCCTGCGACTGTCCGAATTGAAGCTGCGTAAACTGATCGCTCTCCGCATTCCGCATGCTCACGCGCAATCCCGTATCGCTCAGAGCAAAACGGATCACGTACTGTCCGCCCGCCGCCGCGATGCCCTGACTGGTTCCGATCTGCGTCCATGCCTGCCCTTCGCCGACATAATGCGCATCCAGCGTCACATACCCGCCGTTAAAGGCAAAACGGAAAAACACGGTGCCGTTCCCGTCCGCTTTGTCGCTGAACCACACGGGCGCGTTCGAGAGCGCGATGATATAAAAGTGATCGGTCGCCCCGTCTATCCATTGATCGACGCTGTAATACACCTCCGTCTCATTGATCGGCAGAGCCTGAGAGTACATGCCGCCCATGGTAGAGGGCAGACTGTTTGCGTCTCCCCAGTTCGTCCCGCCGTAACCTTTGAACTGCACCCGGTCCGTGCCGTTCGCGCTCATCGTGATGTCGGAACGGTATTCCGTCTCGTTGACAAGGCCTCCCTTTTCAAATTGGACAAAACCGTTCAGCGTCCCCTTTCCGACGGAAACTTTGCATTCGTCAGAAACGCTGCCCAAAGACACCTGCACCGTGCATTCGCCTATATGATTTCCGCGGATCACGGCTTTCAGAGGATCCTGCGCATCGACTTGGATCGTAACGTTCGCCGCTCCGTCTTTCACCTTCCATACCGCGGCACGATTGGACGCATCCGACGGCTGCACGGCCGCCGTAAGCGCGATCTCTTCAAATTGCAGCATAGAGACCTCGCTGCGGTCCAACGACAGCCCCGTAACGGGAACATCCGCCGGCGTCACCGTCACTTTGCATTCGCCCGATATGCCCTGCACTTCGGCAGAAATCACCGTTTCTCCGACGCCGACGGCCGTTACAAGGCCCGTCCCGTCTACCGTTGCGACCGTTTCGTCCGCACTGCTGTACCCGACAGACTTATTGGTCGCATTCTCCGGCAAAACGACGGCATGCACCTGCGCCGTGTTCCCTTCGCCGATCGAGATCTGCGCCTCCTCGAACGACACGGACTGCACGTCCACGATCTCCGAGGCGCTCTGATCGACCCCGAGCGTAAAGGCGTATTCGCCTTCATACTGCGAACCCGGATTGCCGATATGTGCGCCCGCCATCAGATAACATTCGCCGTCGGGGAAAAGCTCGTCCGCAACCGTTATGTAAGACGATTTGATCGCATCGAACCACTGCAGTTCGCCGTTCAGGTATACTTCGTAACCTGCGGCGGTCTTGTTCAGTTCGATCGTAATGGGCGTACTGTAAGATTCCGCGGGGATCCCCTCGCTCGCACCGAGATAGCTCCATCCCTCTCCCATTTCAAGAAGGTCGTGATAATGCGGTTTCAGTTTAAGGTTCCCGTCCTCGTATGCGATCATGAAGAACAGCGTTTTCACGGGATCTTCGCCGTTCCAGTTATTGAACAGCTGTTTTCGGTCCGCAAGAGAGATAAAATACCAATGATCGCCCTCAAAATCCATCGGCTGATCGAGCGTGTATTTGATCTTCAGTCCGTCGAGGGCAAGGGCCTCGTCATAATACCCGCCCATGCAGTCAGGCTCGGCATTGTTCACCGTATCCGGCCAGCTCAGCCCGCCTTTCCCGGAATATTTTACGCTGTCGTCGCCCACCGCGGTGGCCGTTACGGGGAAATACTCTCCCCCTTCTCCGCCTATCAGGCCGCCTTTTTCAAACGCTTTGAACCCGTTGATCGCAGGGATCTGTACCTTTTCCGCCACAGTGACGCTGCAAACCGCGCTCTTTCCGCCCGCAGACGCGGTGATTTTTGCGCTGCCCGCAGACACCGCGCTGATCAGTCCGTCATCCACTGCCGCGACCGACTCGTTGTCGCTTTTCCACGCAACGGTGCCGTCATAACTGCTCGGCGCCACCAAAACGCTCAGCCGGTAAGTGTCGCCGACTTCCATTTCCAGTTCTTCTTTGTTCAAAGAGATCCCGTCCACGGCATCTTCTCCGCCGCCGCACGCGGAAAACGCCAGCATGCTGACCGCCAGCAGGACCGCCGCCGCAATACAGAAGATTTTTTTCATACTTTGCCCCCTCTGCGCATATGCGCAATGATTTTATTGATTTCATCATACAGCAACCGCAGCCGACGGACAATCTCACAAATTTATTATTTTGTGTAAATAATTATGATTGTCCCGTACCGCCCGCCCATCTGTTTCTGAATTCGTTCGGCGTCATTCCGTACGCCTTTTTAAAGCATTTCGAAAAATACTGCAAATTGCTGAACCCCACCATTTCGCATATTTCGCCAAGCCTGTAATCGCCGCTTATGATCAGCGTTTTCGCCTTTTCCATGCGGTATTCGTTCAGATATACGTTAAAATTTTTTCCTACTTCTTTTTTGAATAACTGGCTTAAATAGACAGTACTGATATTTAGCTGTCTGGCCGCCTCATATAGCCCGACGTTATGCATGTAATTGTCGGCAATAAATTGCAGACACTTTGTGATCAGGTAGTTATATTTATTTTTATTGCTCCCCGTAACCGATTCGGCAAGCCGATGCACCTTGTTCTTAAGCATTCGATAATTTACGGGCTGTACCAGTTCCGCCAATAATTTATCGTAATCCGTGCGCTCGGAAGGGTCGACCTTCTTTTTTAAAAACTCAAATTCAAACCGCAGATATTCCTGAAATTTTTTAAACTGATTGTAAGACAGACTGCTCATCATGTCATCGGAAAAGATCTTTTCTTCGTGTTCGCGATAGTTGCCGTTTTTTCCGATCTCGTCAAACATTTTTACCGCCGATTCCGTAAGCCGCTCATACGCGGACCCGTTGAAATCCTTCGCATAATAATCGCTGTACAGCACGATCTGCGATTCGCCGAAGACATGATAGGCATTCAGTAAAATATTCAGCTCTTCCAAAGACTTATCGATACGGCGAAAATCCAACCTGCTCCGAGACGCAAGGTAAACCGCGCTTCCGCTGAGCTCGCTTTCCGCATAGCGGCGCAAATCGGTCAGGACTTCCCGCACGTTCGCGGCCATACGCCCGGAGGAAGGCTGATGCGGCAATGCCAGGACGATATAAAAAACGTCGTCGAGATAAAAGACGAAACACACGTCGAAATCGCTGCCCGAAAAATCAGAAAACAGCCGGCATATCTTTTCGCACGAAATTTTTTTCTGCAACGAGGAAACGTGCGTCTGACGGATCATGAACTCGCTGGAAATGACTGCCGCGACAAAATAGCTTTTGCCGCCGCCGCGAAGGGAAAACAAACTGTTCAGCCGCACCGCATTCTGTTCGTTCAGCCGATCGTCCTGAAAAAAAATGAGTTTTTCGAAAAGCCTGTTGATATTTTCCCGCCGGTACAGCGTTTCGTCGGCATTGTTTTTATAATCTTCTATAACGCGGCCGAGCGTCATTTCGTTGACGTCGCTGCCGTAAAGGATATTTTTGACGCCGATCCGCATCGCGCGCATGGAATGCTCGAAAGAGCACTCCCGCATCAGAAATACGATGTGAAGCGCAGGGCAATCCTCCAAAAGCCTCTTTGATGCGAGCATGATCTTTTCGTCCGTCAAAGAGACTTCCGCAAATACCAGAGCGTAGTTTTCCGTCTTGCCCAGCAAAGCGCTCGGATCGTTCGAAAAATCTATATAGACAGAATTCTTTCGCCCGGCATTTGCGATCATATGGTGAATGTCTTCACTTTTTACATATGAAAGAATTTTCATTTATCCCTCGTTTTGCCCGTAATTGAGTACCTTTTTTGCAAATTCTTTATCCACGTCGTTCAGCCAGATCTTATTTTTCATTTCATTGCGGTACAGCTTGATCAGCTCTTTATTGGATTCCAGCCGGCAATCCCCCCATGTGCGCCATTTTGCATACTTTGTCCAATCCCAGTTGATATAACACGCCGCTTTGATCACGGCATTTTCCTTGATGTAGCGGAAAAAGGAGACAAACCATTTCTGCCACCCCTCGAGCGTCGCCCCGTAACGAAACGCCGTCGCCTCTCCGAGCATCACGGGTTTGCGATGCTTTTCGGCATCGCTGAGGAATGTATAAGTATAGGGTGCGGATTCTTCGGGCGTCTGAAAAATTTCAATGCCCCACCAATCCACATATTCGTCGCCCGGATAATATTTTTCGTAATCCTTATCGAGCGCCGCGGGATTATAACTCCATACGAGGCTCACGTTGTCGCACCCGGTATCCTGCATCACTTTTTTGATGCGTCTGAAAGCGAGTTTATAGTAATGCGCGTCGTAACCGTTCCATTCGCCGTTGAACCCGTACCCGGGCCGTATAAAAATCGGACGATCGATGCCCTTCATCGCAAGCATGAGCTTTGCGATCTCTTCGTCGCGGCGCCCCTCGGCTATATCCTTTTCGTAATTGCTGCCCTTCAGTTCCCCTTTGCAAAACTCCAGCCCGATCTGCGGAATGATGAGGCTGTTCTCCGAATAAGAACTCACGTGCATGATGATCTGCCTGGCAAACAGATCATACCTCAGATCGTTATACAGCCCGATGAAAGAGACCGACATGATGGGAGGAAAGTTTTTCAGGCAGTTCCGGTAAGCGTCATACGACTGAAACTGCTCGTAAATATCGTATTGTCCCGTACCGTGCAGGATATAATTTCCGTTCGGCTCGAACTTGGCATTAAAATTCACGCGTTTACAATAATTCATCTTTTCTCCTCGATCAAACACGTTTCTACAGTGTACTCACCGAGCAAGGCGCGGTTTTCGATCCAATAACGCACTTCGCTTCCGCATCGAAAAACATGCACGACGGGAACGTTTCCGCTTTCCCAGTCGGCAAAACCGAACAGGGGCACGCTGCAGGGAACGCTGCACGGATCCAGGCGTACCGTCCGGCGGACGGCGTCGACCGACACGCCTCCCCGCGCATAGATCATACCGACCGCGGCGATCCCCCTCGGATAATAATTGAGTTTATTCCACCCGTACGTATCGATAAAACATCCGCCGCGGCCTCCCTGATTTTCGTACCGCTCATACTCGGCATAGCGGGACACTTCTCCTGAAAAATCTTCTCCGAGATAGCATGCAGCCATATCCCGCCAGATGTTCTGCGAGATCCAGACATTGCTCGTATCGACGCTGCTGTGCGTACATCCGTATGCCGTCATGCAGGCACTGCGGGCGGCAAGCATGTCTTTTCGCAGGCGTTCACGGTCCCACCCGAGGTCTGTCCCGGTCATAAGCAGATACAGCAATCCGTTCGAAGTATAGATCGAATAAGCGTCTTTGCCGCCTTTCTCCCCCGTAACGCCTATGCTCTTATAAATCGAATCCTTATGCAGCTTTCCGCCGGACTCGATGAGATTGACGGCATAATGGTCTCCTCTCCATCCGCAAGATTCGATGCTCGCCCTGATCTTATCCGCCTCTTCTTTGCACACCCTGCGCATGCCGTCTCTGCCCAGCGCCGCGAACATCTCACCCGCGGCGACATATGCCGCATATTCCTTGATCCCCAAATAGATCTGCTCCTGCGCGAACTGCACATTGTCCGAACTGTCGTCGATCGTATTGGCTGTTCCCTCGTTGGCAAGCCCGTTGCCCGTCTTGTCGCACGATCTGATGAAATCGATCAATTTTTCCGCCAGGTCCGCATGTTCCGCCGCAAGATCCTTTCTTCCGCGCATCTTGTAACTTGCATACAAGAGAAGGATAAAGTTGCAGTTCTCTTCCACCGGCATGTCATGCGGATACGCGCATTCGCCGACCGTAAGCCCGCCTCCGACGTCGTGCGGCAAAAACGCCACTTTCAGCGCATCGGCCCAGTTTTTCAGTTCTTCGGCGAGAAGTTCGGGCCAGAACATCAGATAAAACACGCCGATATTGTACTCAACGTCGACAGTGGAATGAAACAGGCAATTTCCCTCCCACACGCTGAACCATTTTCCCCGTCTGCCTTCACACAGCCATACGTTGGCGGCGAAGCTGCGCATTGCCAATCCAAGCAGGCGGAAATAATCGGCCGTCATGTCCGCTTTTTTCAGCATGTCGCAAAACAGCGCGGAACGCCTTTCCACAATTTCGTACCGTGAAAGCGCGTAAGACGCGACATCTTCAACCGAAGCAAAGCGATCCGCGTACAGCAATTTCATTTTCTCGCCGCGGACGTCCAAAACGTCTTCGTCCGTATACCCCGCCAGAACGAAATGCGCCTCCGTTTCGATCCCCTGCCCGATCTCTCCCGATACGAGTAAAAGATTTCCTTCCGAACGGCTTTTTTCCCTGCACACGATCGCGCTGTCAGCCCGAAACGTATGCGACGTATAGCGGTTTTGCCGCAGAAACGCATTCCAGCCTTCCGTATCCTGATAATGGATATGGTCGTCCGTCAGTCCGTACGTCTTTCTCATTTTCAGGCAATTCCCGCACTCTTTGAATCCCGACATCCTGACGTCGCAAAAAATCGCGATCTCCTTACGGTCGTCGGCGCGCAGCGCGCGATCGACCAGCCGTTCCGCCTTTACCTCGCAAAACAATGCGGGCAACGTACACAGCGCCTCATCCTGCGGATAAAACGGCGCAATGAACGAAAATTCCGCCCTGACTCCGATCCTGTAATCGCGGCAGACAAAAACAACGCGATCGAAATATTCGTGCTGTTCTGTATACTGAAAATCGGTATGCCCGTTTCCGAAAGGCAGCGCATAGCGCACGCCGTCGTACAAGATACCGAAATTCAATTTCTCCGCACAGTCAAAAAAGCGCCCCAGCGGCGAATAAAAGATCTCTCGGGTCTGCGGACGGAAGTTCAGACTGATCCTTCCGCCGAATTTTGCAACGATGGTTTCGCTCAATGCAGACATCGGACTGCTTTCATACGGTAAATACATTGTCCCCTCCTCAATCCTTCCGTATGATTATTGTAATGGATAAGCACACCGCAAACAAGGTGCCTCTTTTATTATTTTTTGCAAATATTTAAGTTACAAAACAGTCAATGCCGCTTTTTCGCCGGGCGGCGGCGCAAAAAAAGAGAGCGGGCACCGCTCTCCTGACTATTAAATCTTTGCGCACATTGCACGCTCCGCAGCTATTTTTACCGAAAAACAAACATCCCCGCGAAACAACGCGGGGATGTTTGCGGAACGTCGACCGTCACGCGCAAATGTGCGCAAGCGGTCTCTTTTGATTCGTCATGCCGTTTCCGAAGCGAAGCTGCCATCGGGCGCGGCGATCTCTGTCAGATAAACCATTTCTTTTCCGTAAAGCTCGGTATATTTTTGTTTCATGGCGGCGTAAGCCCTGTCGCACAGATCCTGCGCCCGCTGTTTCAGCGGGCCATCTGTTTCGGGAAAGAGCGCGGGAAGAATGTGCAGGATAACTTTTTTCTGCATTTTGAAAAAGCGGCGCAGTTTGGTTTCGCGAAACTCGATAAACAGGGGCAAAACGGGCGCATTGAACTTTGCGGCATAGCGGAATGCGCCGATCTTGAACGGGCGCACTTTTTCATATCGGTACCAAAGCGCGTGCTCCGGATAGAAATTGACGATCTTTTTGCGTGCGAGCAATGTTTTGACCGCATTTTGCAAATTTTCAAGATCTTTGAGCGTCGTACCGACGGGGATAAAACCGCCCGACTTGAAGATGCGCCCCGCCCAGCCCTTTTTCAACAGATAGTAAGAACCGGTATGAAAGGTGCGGAATCCCCCGAGCGCAAGTTTGACCATCAGCGTATCTATCTCGTGTACGTGATTGCATACCGAGATCGCCCCGCGTTTGACCGCGCGGAGATTCTTTTTCCCCTTTACCCTGAACCCGTAGGCGAAAAAAGTATAGATCGAACCGAAAAATTTGACTGCGGGGATCAGAAATAAGCGGCGAAGCCTTTCCCACAAAGTTGAAGGAAGGTACTTGAATTTGCCGCCGATGTCGCGCGCGTCGAACACGCGGTGATCTTCGTTCAGATCCCGGTCGAATTGTCCTTTTTTTTCGTATTCGATCTCTTTGTCTCTGTACTTTTTCGTCATCGCCGCCCTCGCCTCCTGCCTAAGGGTAGTTTGTAATAGTTTTCTATTACACATTGTAACATACGGCGGCGAACGATGTCAATGTTAAACGCTTTACTCCCTTAAAATTTTTTCCGTTTTTATCAGTCCAGGCTCTCCATTTCATCGAGCGAAAGCAAAAAGGCGGGGAGAAAATTCTCCATAAAATAATCCAGGCACGGCATGCCTTTTTCGGTCAGTTCCCTGCCGATCCCCTCTTTTGCCTTGCGGAATTCGTCGTTTCCTGCCTTGACCTCTTCGACGCACTTTATATATGCGGAGAGCTTGTCCGCCGCCTTGACGAGTTTATACTCGTAACTTTCCGCATCCGCCAAAACAAAGGGCGAAAGCCCTCCCCTGACCTGGTCGGGGAGCATGGACAAAAGCCTGTCGTTCGCCCTCTCCTCGATGCGGCGGTACGCCCCCCGCATTTCGGGATTGAAATACTTGATGGGCGTGGGCAGATCGCCCGTCATGACCTCGCTGCATTCGTGATAGAGCGCATACAGCACCGTTTTGGAAATATCGGGCGCATTGCCGCAGATTTCAGTGTCGATCAGCGCGAGCGCATGCGCCAGTACAGCGACCTGCCAGGAATGCTCCATCACGTTCTCCTCGCGCGAAGAGCGCATGAGCGACCAGCGGCGGATATACTTCATTCTGTCCAAAAAAGCGTAAAAATGATACATTTTTCCCTTCTCCTTATAAACTGCGAATATTGTATCACATTTTACGCTTTATTTCAATTGACTTTTATGCCCTGATTGGTTTATAATTCCTTTGAAATCGACAAAAAGCCTGCGCACGCGGGCGAAGTCGGTTTTTTATTCCGATCGCGACGCGCCCAAGCGGCGCGCGTGAAATAAAATTTCATATCCGCCGGGGGTGCCGTAAAAAGCTGAGATCATACCCTTTGAATCGGGCAAGGTAATACTTGGACGAAAGATGCAAAGACGATAGAGATTCGGTGCGCCCTTTTTTTGCGGGGCGCACTATTTTTTATACGACGTCGGCGGAAACCTGAAAGGAGGTTTTATGTTTCTCAATCTGCTCAGCGCCTATATAGACGTTGAAGAACTCGAAGACGGCAGCAAGCACTACATCTATGACGATGTATGGACTGCCTTCGCCAAAGACGCGCTCAACAGCGTATTCCTGTGGGCGGCGATTGCGCTGGCGGTCATTCTGATCGCGGTCGGCGTGTTCGTACGGTTCAAACGCTCGTCTTCGTTCGGCGCGTACGTCAAGACCGCTTTCGCCCTGGCGATCGGGTTTGCCGTCGCCGTTATCGCGACCATGCTTGCGCTCGAATTTTTCGACATGAACGAAAACGGTTACATCTTCGACCTCGTGCTCTGGCCCACCGTCGCGTTCTGCATCGTGCTCGTTCTGAGCGTCGCGACGGTATACGTATGCTCCCTCTTCTCGAAAAAAACTTTTAAAATTTCCCTGATCGCCTGCGGCAGCGCGTGCGCGGCGGCGTTCATCGCCCTGTTCGTATGCCTTGCCGTCTATTACGGCACGGGCGACGCGGCGGCGAACAACCTGGAAGACCCCTCTACGGTGGAAGATCTCGCGCTGTATCTGAGCACGGCGGGCGTCATCGTAATCGTCGCGCTTCTCACCGTATTCATGGGCAGGGGCGAAAAGAAAGGTTTCGATACGAAGAGCATCGCCTATGCCGCCATCTGCATCGCGATGAGTTTCGCCCTCTCTTACATCCGCATCGTACCCATGCCGCAGGGCGGCTCGATCACGCCCGCAAGCCTTCTGCCGCTCATGATCTACTCCTATATGTTCGGCGTGCGCAAGGGCGTGTTCGCAGGATTCGTGTACGGCATTTTGCAGGCGGTGCAGGACCCTTGGATCCTGCATCCCGCGCAGTTCCTCCTGGACTACCCCGTCGCGTTTGCGGCGATCGGGCTTGCGGGCATGTTCCGCAGGGTCAAAACGTTCGAAAAGCTCCCGCAGGTCTCCTTCGCGCTGGGCGCGGTCGTTGCGGGCGTTCTGCGCTTTATATCGCACGTGTTTTCGGGCGTCTTCGCATTCTCCGAATATGCGGGCGGAGACAACCCCTGGCTTTACAGCCTCGGCTATAACGCATTCGTATTCGCGGACATCGCCATCGTCATCGTCGTGGGCGTCATCCTCTTCTCGTCCAAGGCGTTCCTCAACGAAATGAGCCGCTATTCGGCGTTCGCGGCCGCAAAGCCCGCAGCCGAAAGCGGCGCTGCCCCCGCAGAGGGCGAAACGCCTGAAAAAGCGGACGGCTCCGCCGCCGGAAACGATGCGGCGCATGCCGGAGCGGACAAACAGTAAAGAATATTTTCACACATCCGCTCAGCGGGGACGGCACACCGTCCCCGCTTTTTTTTGATCCTTTCTCTATTCTTGTCGCCGCACTCGTTGCCCGTCCTTTGCGCGGCCTCCCTTTTCGCTGTCTTTTCTTTCTTTGCGGCGCACATCCCTTTCCCCGAAGAGCTTCCGCCGCGCCTTGCGCATCGCCGACAAAAACCCCCTCTCCCGCCATTCGTCAAAAAAGCGGGCCGTAAGGGAACGAACCTGCGCCGTTTGCGGAAACGCCCCATGGACTGTTTGCATCGCGCTCTGCACCGCCCCGCTTTCCGCGTCTCTTTTGCGGAACAGCCAGAGCATTTTGTCCAGCGTGTTTTTATAGACGATCTCTTCGTAAAACTCCGTCCTTCGGGCGACCTGCCAGAAACGGTACGAGAGCGGAAACATCGGTTTGATCCAGGGCTTATTCCCCGACGTGAAATGCAAAATGCGGCAGCTCTTTTCGGCGGCGGAAAGGAGCGCCTCGTCGTCCTCGTGCAGCCTGTTTTCGGGCTTGGTCTCCATCAGAAAATGCCACTGAAAATTCCATTCGGGGGGCAGATAGCAGATGCGCCCGCGGCACGCCATGTTGAGCGCGTCCTGATCGGGACAGCGCAGGTTTTTATGCTCGGCAAGGAGCGCAAAGCATTTATCTTTGATCTTTTCGCGCAAAAAACGCGCCGTATCGATGACCAGCACGCCCGAATTGACATATCGGTCCGTAGAAACGCGCAGCGTATATTGCACGTATTTCATGTTATAGTACTGGAGCGGATTGCGCGCCGCAGCAATCGGCTTCCCCTGCAGATCGGTATCGCAAAGCTCTGCAATATCGGCAAGCAGCACCAGATCGCAGTCGAGATAGACGACCTTTTCGAAAAAGGGCAGAAGCTCCGCAGCAAGCAGCCTGTAATACATGGCGACGGAATAATGCGACGCGCTGTACAGGTGCGCCGTCCGCACAAAGGGAGAGACGTTCTGGCACACGACGCGCACGCTCCCCTCCGAAAGCCGCTCCAGCCGCCGGACGTTTCCCTCCGACAATTTGGTATGAAAGACAAACACGAGGTATTCCCTGTCCTCCGACGCATGATCGATGAGGGAACGGATCGCGACGCCCAGATAAGGCGCATAGTTGTCGTCTACGGAAAAGACGACGGGCACGATCGGCTTTCCCGCCCGCTCCAAACTCGCAAAGGTCATAAAATGGCGCAGACGGTAATACCAATAACTGTCTTTCAGCTGTTTTTCATAGTGTTCGATGCCCATTTCGGAAAAGAATCGGACGATCTTCGGAAACAGCGCTCTTTTATATTCTCCGCGGGCAAGCGCGTAGGCGGTGAGCACGTCGTTTACGGTCAGTTCGCAGAGCACCGCCTTCACGTCGTCGCTCTTATCCCGCAGTTTTTGCATGATAAGCTCATGCGCACGGAAATTGCACTCGAAATTTTCCGACCGAAAATCCCCTGTCAGAGAAGTCGGATTGTTTTTCCTGTGCCAGACGAGGGGCATTTCCGCCGCCGCTATGCGGTTGCAATTGAGCGCGGTATGAAAGTAAAAGGAACGGTCTTCCGTGCACGCCAGATCGTCGAACGCCGCGCCGAGAGAAGCGAGCCAGGCACGCGCATAGATCTTGTTCCACGGCGCGGCCGGCCCGCGCAGCAGCCTGTTCTGCGCCTTGTACCACGGAAAAAACGCGCACGTTATGCCCGCCGCCGTGCGCCGCTCCTTTTCGGAAACGGGAAAAGCGGAAATGCGCTTGCCGAAAGCCGCGCCGTCGTCAAAGTTGTAAAAGTCGAAAACATACATGTCCGCTTCGAGCTGCCCGCGGATTTTTGCAAACGTTTCGAGTGCGCCCGGACAGAGCAGATCGTCCGCGTCCAGAAAGAGGATATACGGAGCCGACGCGCGCTCCATGCCCATGTTTCGCGCGTTGCCGGCCCCACGCCTGCGGCAGCGGATGAGTTTCACCCGCCCGTCCCGCTTTTTATATTCCCCGATCTTTTTTACCGAACCGTCCGTCGAACCGTTGTCCACAAAAATGACTTCCAGCGCCCCGAGCGACTGTCCCAACACGCTACGGATACACGCGTCGAGATATGCCTCCGCATTGAAAACAGGGATGACCACGGATACGAGGGGTGCGGCATCTGACCCTTCAGCTCTCCTTTCGGAAAGTTCCGGTAAATCGGGCAGCGGCGTGCCGCCGCGCTCGGCGGCGGGCAGATCTTCCGCAAGGGAAAGCGGTTTTGCACCGAGCGGGCTCTTGCGGTAATACCGCAAAAACAGATCGCTGAACAGGGGCACGCGTGTGCGCCACGGCTTTTCTCTGCTGCAAAGATGTATAATCGCCGCATCGTCCAAAAGGGTGCGCTTATCGGAAACCGAGACTTCGTACTGCGACGAAACGGTCTCGAACGGGATAAATTTATACAGCGTGTATAAAAGATTGTAGCGGACGGGCAGAAACAACACCCTGCCGCGAAAAACCATGCAGAACGCATCCTGATCCATGAAACGGTTGAATCCTTCCGCACGGTAACGGTACAGTTTTTCGCGCACGCCGTCCTCGCGCATCTTTTTGAGGTTCAGGAGCATGACGCCCGAATTGAAATACGCCCCTTTCAGCGTGGCAAGCTCGGGCGGAATGCCGATCCCGACGTCTTTGACCGCCGCGCAGTAGTTCTCTTTCAGATCGGTTGAAAAAAGCCCGCCGAGATCTTCCTGCACGATGACGTCGCCGTCGAGGTACAGAACTTTGTCGAGCTGCGGCAAAAGTTCCGTGAGATCGAATTTCAGGAGCGCACTGCCGTTTGCGGGAAGTTCCGACAGGAGCGCCCCGTCGTTGCGCACGGCACGCTCGGCTTTCGGCGGGTACAACATGTGCACGTGAACATACGGACGCTCGAAAGAAGCAAAGAGCGCCTCGTTTTCCGCAGACATGCCGTCCGAAACGATATAAACGTCGAGAACGCTGTCTTCACGCTTGTTTTCGACAATGGATGTGACGGCGACCAACGTCGGAAGGGCGTAATTGTCATCGGTGACAAAGACGACCGCCATACCCTTCTGTTTTTTGTCTCCCATTGAAATCACCCCCCTTATTCTCCGAAATTTTAATCCCGCATATAAATATCCCGCGTGTATACCTTTTCCCGCACGTCGGAAAGTTCCGGGGAAAAACGGTTCGCCAGGATCACGTCGCACTTTTGCTTGAACGCGGCGAGATCGCGTTCGATCGGATGCCCCTGAAAGGCATCGCCCTTTACGGCAGGTTCGTAGATCAAAAGGTTCGCGCCGTACGATTCCAGCCGCTTCATGACCCCCTGCACGGCGCTGTGGCGGAAGTTGTCCGAATCTTTTTTCATCGTGAGGCGGTAAATGCCGACCGTAGGCGACGCGCCGCCGCGCGCGGCGGCGCGGGCCGCGATGAAATCTTTGCGGGTACGGTTGGATTCGACGATGGCGCGGATAAGATTTTCCGGCACGCCCTCGTATCCCGCGAGGAGCTGTTTCGTGTCTTTGGGCAGGCAATAACCGCCGTATCCGAAAGACGGGTTGTTGTAGCCGCCGCCGATTCGCGGATCGAGGCATACCCCCTCGATGATTTCGCGCGCATCCAGGCCGTGCACCTCTGCATAGGTATCCAGCTCGTTGAAATAAGATACGCGCAGCGCGAGATAAGTATTGGAAAAGAGCTTGACCGATTCGGCCTCGGCTGTGCCCATAATGAGGACGGGCACGCCTTTTTTTTCTGCGGCGCCCAGCAAAAGATCGGCAAAAGCCCGTGCGCTTCGGACCTGCGCGCCGTCTGAAAGGTCTGCCCCGACGATGATGCGCGAAGGGTAAAGATTGTCATAGAGCGCCTTGCCCTCGCGAAGAAATTCGGGCGAAAAGAGGATGTTCGGATAACCGCAGCGCTCCCTCGCGGCGGCGGTAAATCCGACGGGCACGGTCGATTTTACGACGATGCACGCCTTTGTTCCCGCGCCGATCGCAGCGTCCAGAACGCCGTCTACCGACGACGTGTCGAAGCGATTGGTTTCCGGATCGTAATCGGTGGGCGTGCAGATGAGAATATAATCCGCGTCCGCGTACGCCTCTTTTCCGTCCGTCACCGCGCGCAGATCGAGTTCTTCCTCGCGAAGAAAACGCTCTGCCTCTTCATCCGCAACGGAAGGACGGCGGGCATTGATCCTCTCCGCTCTCTCCCTTGAAATATCCACCGCCACGACGCTGCTGTGCCGTGCCAATAAAACGGCGCTTGCCAGCCCCACATATCCGATCCCCGCGACCGCGATCTTCATAACACGCCTCCCGCGGTGCACAAAAAGCGCACACCGCCTGCGGATAGTCTGTGCAAAACAACGCTCGCGCTATACGCTTTTGCGGAAAAAAGAGGCGGGTGCGCCAAAGTGCACCCGCCCGTATGGAAGGATTTTTATCGAGATCGAACGCCATCCGTGCCGCGGCGCGGCCGCCCGCACTTAGTAAAACGCTCATATTAAAAGTTTCCCGCAATGCGCTTTCAGCCGCGGCGTTCAAACTGCATTTCCCTGCGGAAACGTTCGAGCGCCTTCAGATACTTTTCGGAAAGGCGCAGCGTGTAACGCTGTTTTTCTTCATAAGACAGCTTTTCAAACTCTTCTTTGTCGGTCAGGCGCCCGATGGCGTCGCTCACTTCTCCCTCTGCAAGGAGCAGCCTCTTCACCTTTTCGTAAAACCCGTCGTCATCGCCGCCGCGAATGGTATACGTGATCTTTCCCGCAAAATACCGCTCCACTTTGCTCTCGTTCAAACCTTCGCTTTTGGCTCTTGCAAGTTCTCCCGCCAGGTCGCGGCGGTAATTTTCCCAAAATCCGTTTTTCAGTCTCGCTTTTGCCTCTTTTGCCATATTCCTGAAATTTTTCTGCTCCGTTTTCGACATTTTTCCCTCTCAGATTACAAAATTCAGCAAATCCCGTCAAATTTTGCGCAAACAAAAAGCCCGTTATTTCGCAATAACAGGCTTTTGTAAAACATGATTCAGTTTTTGTTGCTTCTCTTTCTCGCGGCCTCGGATTTCTTCTTTTTCCTCACGGAAGGCTTCTCGTAATGTTCTTTACGGCGAAGATCCCCGATGATGCCGTCGCGGGAACACTTTCTCTTAAAACGGCGCAGCGCGCTGTCGATAGATTCGTTTTCTCCGACTCTGATCGTAGACATTCCTTTTCAACCCTCCTTCGCCTTACGCAATTCGTTAACGGTGCTATTTTACCCGAAACGGCAAAAAATGTCAAGCCATTTTGCGGCGCTTTTGCCGCACCGCATAAATTTATTTTTTTCGGCAAAAAGCGCGGAACGTGTGCCCTTCAGATGAGTTTTTCGCCCATGTCCTGTCCGCCGAGGATATGGATATGCAGGTGAAAAACGGTCTGCCCCGCGTCTTTGCCCTGATTGACGATCAGGCGGTATCCGTTTTCAAGCCCCAGCTCTTTCGCCACGGACGGGATCTTCACGAGGCACTTTTTGACGAGCTCCGCCTGCTTTTCATCCATCTCGGCGAGGGTCGCAAAGTGCGATTTGGGCACGCAGAGGCAATGCACTTTTGCCTGCGGATTGATGTCGCGGAAAATGAGCATGTCTTCATCCTCGTACACCTTGTTCGAGGGGATCTCCCCTTCGATGATCTTGCAGAAAATACAGTTTTCCATTTTTTTGATCTCCTTATCGTATGATTTCGGCGAGAAGGCCGTCCTTAAACGCGCCGACGGCGCGAACGCGCGTACGCCCCTCCGCCCCGCCCGCGACGTACAGGCGGATATAATTTTCGGAATATCCCTCGGTGTAGCCTTCGCGGCGCTCCTCGGGCACCAGTTCGAGCGCTTTGCCGATGTGTGCGCGCTCGTATTCCCCTTTCAGCTCGGAGGCAAGCGCGAGCAGCCTGTGGAGCCGCGCATCCTTGACGTTTGGCGGCACTTCCTTCATCTTTGCCGCGACGGTGCCCGTGCGGCGGCTGTACGGGAAACAATGGATCTGCGAAAAGCCGATCTCTTTCGCGAACGCGAGCGTTTCCTCGAAATCTTCGTCCGTCTCGGACGGAAAGCCCGCGATGATGTCGGTCGTGACGGCGGCGCCCGGAAAATAAGAGCGGATGAGCGCCACGCGGGCGCGGTAATCGTCTTTCGTGTAATGGCGGTTCATCTTTTTGAGCACGCTCTCGGCGCCGCTCTGCAAAGACAGATGAAAATGCGGCGCAAAACAACGCACCTCCGCCGCCGCCTCCATCAGCTCTTTCGTGACGGCGCCGACTTCCAGAGAACCGATGCGGATGCGGCTCTTTGCGTCCTTCACGGCGAGAAGGAGCTGCGCAAGCCCTCTGCCCCCGTCGTTGTAAGAAGACACGTCGATGCCCGTGATGACGACCTCTTCGGCAGAACTTTGCAAAATCTCCGCGGCGGCGCTTTCCAGCTTTCTCGAGCGGCTCCTGCCCCGAAGATAGGGAATGATGCAGTAAGAACAAAAATTATTGCACCCGTCCTGCACTTTGACAAAGGCACGCGATTTAAGGGTGCGGGGCGGCGGCAGTTCGTCGTACTCCCGATCGTTTTCGTCGAGAAATGCCCCCTCCCTTTCCAGAAGCTGCAAAATTTTGCCCTTTTGCCGCGCCCCCGTGACGACGGCGACGTTCTCCTTCTGCAAAAAGGCGTCGGGCGCTTTCTCTGCGGCACAGCCGCACACGATGATCTTTGCGCGCGGATTCACCTTGCGGATGCGCGCGATCGCCTGGCGGGATTTCTTTTCCGCCTCTCCCGTGACGGCGCAGGTATTAAGAATATACAGATCTGCGGGGACCAACCCTTCCGTCACCTCATACCCGAGGCGGGTAAGCCCCTCGGCGAGGGAACCGCTCTCGCAGTCGTTGACTTTACAGCCCAGCGTAAATACGGACGCTTTCATCTGAGTTCCCCCAACGAAAACATGACCACGGACAAAAAGGCGATCGCCGCCGTTTCCGCGCGAAGAATGCGCTTGCCGAGCGTGACGCCCGCAAACCCAGCCTCTTTTGCCTGCAAAAACTCCTCTTCCGAAAATCCGCCCTCGCTGCCGACGACGAGTGCGCACCCGCCCTTTAACGCCGATACATCCGCGTCGCTCTCCCTTGCGAATTCGCAGGCGAACAGCTTATTTTCAAACCCTTTACAACTTTCCAGCGCGGAAGAAAAATCTTCGTAATACGAAATTTCGGGCACGCGCGCGCGAAGGCACTGCTTTGCCGCCTCTTTGGCGACCTTTTTCAGCCGCTCGAGCTTATTACCGTTCATATAGGCGGAACAATAGCGGCTTTGAAAGACGCCGATCTCGGATACGCCGAGCTCCGTCGCCTTTTGTACGACCAGTTCCGTCTTATCCCCTTTGAGCGCGCCGATCATCAGCCTGACGCGCGCGGACGGCTCTTTGTCGCTCGGCTTTTCGCCCACCACGCCGCAGTAGAGCAAGCCCTTTTCGGCGCGGGTCACGACGGCGTCGTACTCCCTGCCGCTGCCGTCCAAAAGGATGAGTTCGTCCCCGACGGAAAGACGCAGAACGTTCTTCGCATGGGCGTACTCTTCGCCCGTGAGCGCCGTTTCGCGTTCGATCTTATCTACAAAAAATCTGCGTACGGTCGCCATGTCAGCCCCTGAACGCGAGCGCGAACCACTCGCCCTTTCTCAGCTGTTCGACAAGAGTCAGCCCCTTTTCTTCGTACGCCTCTTTCACGCCGCCGAGCTTGCTCTCGATGATCCCGCTCAGAATGAGCGTTCCGCCCTTTTTGAGGTTTTTGGGAATGCTCTCCGCCAGCCGGCACAGGATGTCCGCCGTGATGTTTGCCGTCATCACGTCGCCCTGCACGTCCGCGTTTTCCAAAAGATCAGACAGAGCGACTTTCGTCTGTTCCGCCGTTCCGTTGAGTGCGCTGTTGTGTTCGGCGCTCCTGACCGCCACGTAATCGATGTCGGTGAGATACGCGAATTTTGCGCCCAATTTAATTGCGGCGATGCCCAGAATGCCGCTGCCGCAACCGACGTCTATGACCTCGTCTCCCTCTTTGAGATATTTTTGCAGCAGTTCGAGACACATCGAAGTCGTCTCGTGTTCGCCCGTGCCGAACGCCATGTTCGAATCGAGCAGCACGACGATCTCTCCTGGTTTCTTTTCGTACTCGATCCATTCGGGGCAAACGACCACCCTTTCTCCGATGTGGATGGGACGAAAATGTTTTTTCCACACGTCGATCCAGTCGTCGCCGTCGATCTCGCGGCGGCCCGTTTCCAAAGAACCCAGCCTGACGGCGCCCGCCGCCCGTTCGCGCAGAAGATCGAGATCCGCCGCGATCGAGCGGATATTTTCGTCGGCGATGTCGACGGGCAGAAAACATTTCACGAGCACGTCGCCGCCCGCCTCTTCCGCAAGGCCGTCGTCCATGTAATCCCAAAAGGTACGCTTGTCCTTTTGCAGCGCGATGATGTCGTTCACGTCGCAGATGGTCACGCCGTAAGTGGTATAATTCCACATGATGTCGGAGACGAGTTCGCTCCCCTCGGTCGTCGTATGTACGGTCAGTTCGATAAATTTCATATAAAACCTCTCGGCGCCGCCCGTTCGGGCGGCGCTGATCATTTATTTTTATAAGAGAAGAAGCGCCGTCTCTTCCGCTTCCGAAACAAACTTGACGGGATTGATGTCGTACAGAAGGCCTAAGAAAGTGCCGTCTGTCTTTGCGATGAAATCCTGCACAAAATCGGTGCTTTCGAAAATGCGGAAAATACCGAACACGAGCAGAGTGAGGAGAAACACCGCCGCGAGCATGAGGATCATACCCAGAATGCGGTTGAGAAAGCGCATGACGGCGTTATCCGCTGAAAACACGGAGCCGATCAGACGGACGATCAGAATGCGCAAAATCTGGATAACGACGAACAGGATGATATAATAGATGACCGTCTCCAAATGGATCTTGCCGAGAAAGGACCATGCGTCCGAAAGCGACGCGTTCAGGTCTGAGATCAGCCCCGCGACGGCGGGAATGCCCGCGATCATGCCGCCGAACGTGGCGCAAAGGAAAACAGACAGGATAAACCCGAAGATCCCCTTTGTAAAGAGGCGCAGAACGCGCGCGAACCCGAGCGCAAGGCCCAATCCCGCCAGAACGATCGCGCAGATCAATGTTACGCTGTCAAAAGTACTCATATCCTTTCTCTGTCCCTCCGAAGGCGCACGATCTTGCGGCGCCCGTTTGTTTACGCAATTATTTCCCTTTCCGCGACGCGCCAAACGCGCGGCGCAAACATCTTAAAATCCGTACAGATCTTTCGTCCCGAATTCGGGCTCGCAGGTCATGTTCAGCCCCAGCTTGCGCACATACCCCATGTCCGTTTCAGGCAGAATGCAGGATGCATGCGCCTCGCATCCCCTCAGCCGCACGAGCATGTCCATCGCTTTTTCCGCAATGGGATTGGTCGCCGCGCAGATGGACAGCGCCGTAAGCACGTCGCCGAGCGTGAGCTTGACTTTGTCGTCCAGAAGCACCTCTTTTTTCAGCTTTATGATCGGCGCAAGCACGATGGGCGACAGCAGGAGCATATCGTCGGAAATGGACGAAAGCGCCTTGATTGCGTTGAGTACCGCGCTCGAACAGGCGCTCATCAGCTTGCTCGAACGCCCCGTCACCGTTTCCCCGTTTTCCAAACGGATGGCGACGGCAGTACCGTTCACCTTTTCCGATTTTTCGAGGGCGGGTCTGATCACGTCGCGCTCCTCTTCGGAAATTTTATTCTGATTCATTAAAAGGCGTACGCGTTCGACCGCCTCCGCAGAGCCGTTGCCCGTCTTGTAATCGCACGCCGCTTTATAATAACGGCGTATGATCTCCTGGCGGGACGCGGCGCGGCACGCTTCGTCGTCGACAATGGCAAACCCCGCCATGTTCACGCCCATGTCCGTCGGAGAATTGTAAATGGACTCGTCCCCCGTGATTTTCGTCAAAATAGATTTGACGATGGGGAAACACTCGACGTCGCGGTTATAATTGACGGTCGTGACCCCGTACGTTTCGAGATGATACGGGTCGATCATATTGATGTCGCCGAGATCCGCCGTGGCAGCCTCGTACGCAACGTTGACGGGGTGACGCAGGGGCAGGTTCCAGATGGGGAACGTTTCGAACTTGGCGTAGCCCGCGCGCACGCCGCGCTTGTATTCGTGATACAGCTGAGAAAGGCAGGTCGCAAGTTTGCCGCTGCCCGGCCCCGGCGCCGTAACCACGACGAGCGGTTTGGTCGTCTCTATGTACGGGTTGGCGCCGTATCCCTCGTCGGAAACGATCACGTCCACATCGGTAGGATACCCCTTCGTCTTTCTGTGGATATACGTTTTCAGCCCGTGGCGGTTAAGTTTATTGATGAATTTATCGGCGGCGGGCTGATCCTGATACTGGGTCACGACAACGCTATTCATGTTCAAGCCCAACCCGCGCAGTTTATCGATAAGGCGCAGGACGTCCGTTCCGTAAGGGATGCCGAAATCGGCGCGGATCTTGTTGCGCTCCAGATCTGCGGCGCTGATGACAAAAACGATCTCGGACTCGTCTTTCAGCGTGAGCAGCATCTTGCACTTCGCATCCGCTTCGAACCCCGGCAAAACACGCGTTGCATGCATGTCGTCGAACAATTTTCCGCCGAATTCGAGATACAGTTTATTATCGAATTTTTTGATCCGTTCGAGGATCTTCTCTCCCTGCAGCTTTATATACAGCCCGTTGTCAAAACCCTGTTTCATCCGTCAATGACCTCTTCTCATAAACATAGTTGCTATTGTATCATAACCCGACAAATTTTGCAAGGGAATCGGCCGCGCCGCACGCGGCGCGCAAAAAGAAAAATGCGCCCGCCGCCGCGGGCGCGCCGTCCTCTTCTGTCATACGGTAAGCGTCTCTTTCATCCTGGCGATCGCGTCGGCACGGTTATCGCAGCCGATTTTCAGATAGATCGCACTGATATAATTGCGCGAAGTGCCCTCAGATATGCCGAGAGCGGACGCGATCTGCCGGTTGTTGAACCCCTCGTACAGCATGACGGCGATTTCTGTTTCCCTCTCGGAAAAACCGAACGCCTTTTTCAGCCTCAGCTCCCTGTCCGCCGACACGTTTTTGGCGGCGTCGGAGATCTTTTTGGCGATCTTTGCGGGCAAAATCGTATCCCCCGCATAAGCGTTTTTGATCGCGCCGATCAGCGCCTCTCCGCCGATATCCTTCAAAAGATAGCCGCAGGCGCCGTTGGCGAGCGCGCTGAGGATATAATCGCTGTCGTCAAAGGTCGTAAGGATCAGCACCTTGACGGACGGGAAATTCTTTTTGATCTCGCCCGTCGCGACCACGCCGTTCATGTTCGGCATGCGAATATCCAAAAGCACGACGTCGGGCAGCGCCTTTTGCATTTTTGCAAGCGCGTCGCGCCCGTCTTCGGCTGTTCCGATCACTTCGAGGTCGTCGGAACTCGACAACACGCTGCGGATTCCCTCCGCCAAAATGGGCTGATCGTCCACGATCATCACTTTAATTTTCATGAATGGTCTCCTCCTGCGGCGCCGCGATTTTTACCTTTTCGGGAAGGCTCATGCGGATCTCGAACCCCTCGTCCGTTTCGGAAGAAAAATGGATCATGCCGCCCAGCTTTTCCGCTTTCGCGCGCATGCCCGAAAGCCCGAATCCTTCCTTAAACGTCTTCATGTCCGCTCCCCTGCCGTTATCCGACAAGAGGAACTCCACAAAGTGCCCCATGTCTTTGAGTTCGAAGAAAAACGCGGTGCTCCCGCCGTGGCGGATGCCGTTCGAAATGCCTTCGCGCAAAGTGTTCGCGATGAACCGCTCCGCCTCTTCCGTCATGGATATATCGTCGATCCTGCTGCGCACGGTGATGCCCGTGCCGTCGCAGGTCTCACCCAAAATGCCGTCCAGATATTCTTTGAACGTCACGTTGTCGCGCCTGCCCGACAAGAGGTGTACGCTGAGCCTGAGTTCGTCCAGGCAGGTCTTCGCCTGAATGTTGGCGGCGGTGACGCACTTTTTCGCCTCCTGCGGATCATGATCGAGCGCGAGCTTTGCCGCCTCCGTCTGCATGATGACGGTCGTAAGCGAATGCCCCGCCGTATCGTGGATCTCTTTGGCGATGCGGTTGCGCTCTTCGATGAGCGTCGCCTCTTCCACCTTTTCATAAGCGCGCAAAAGTTCGTTACGGCTCTCTTCCAGTTCCTTCACGTTCTCTTCGATCATTCTGTTTTTCCTGTAAACGGTCATGGAAAAATTGAACATGATGAAGTGCAGGAAAAAGACGATGAGCTCGAAAAAATACTGCGACGACGTACGGAAAACCGAATCGATGAACCCGTTGAGAATGGCAATGACAAGATATGTGACCGTATAAGCGCCGAGATTGACGGCAAACATGATCACGTTGTCGCGAAGTCCCCCGCTTGTGAGAAAAAATTCGGACAGCACGAGGATATAGACGAGATAGGCGTAAGAGACCGTCTCTCCGCTCTGACTGCGCACGCTCGAAAAGATGGTCAGGAAAATGAGCAGGACGGAATCGAGCACGAACCAAAAGATCTTGCGGTTAAACGTCTTCATCGCAAAGATCTTGATCGCCATCGACGCGATCAGTGCGACGAGAACGGGGATCGCGAACGCGGGCTCGCCCGAAACCATGCTCGCCAGCGCCACGGGGATACACATGACGGCGAGCAGGATCAGCACGACAAACTCGAGCAGGCGTATCAGCCCCTTGTCCGTCCGCAATTTTTTGATATTCATAACCCGAGAGCGGTCATCGCCGCGCCGAGGCGTTCGAGCGTGCGCTCCCTGCCGAGAAGTTCGGCCATTTCGCTCGCGCCGCCGGGCGTATTTTCTCTGCCCGTGAGTGCGATGCGGACGCTCCACAGCACCTGCCCGTTCTTCATCCCGTTTTCCGCCGCCAAACCGACGAGCGCCTGATAGATCGCGGAATTTTCAAACGGTTCGAGCGAGGCGAGAAGATCTCTCGCGAGCGGCAGCACCTTTTTTGCCACCTCTGCGTCCGATTTCATCTTTTTGTTGAAATACAGCGCCTCGTCGAAGGGTCCGTATTCTTCGAGAAAATCGATCTTTTCGGGGATCTCGCTGAGGATCTCGACGCGCGTTTTGAGGATTTTGAGAAGTTTCTCCTCGTCGTATTTGCCGTACGCCTTGCTCCGCGCGAGGAAAGGCCGCGCCCTTTTTGCAAATTCTTCGTCGGGCATATCCTTGATATATTCGCCCGAAAGCCAGCGCAGCTTCGGCTCGTCGAAGATGGAAGGAGACTTATTGATGCCCGAAAGGGAGAAATTCTCCTCCAATTCTTTGAGCGTCATCTTCTCCCGGTTGCTCTTGGGGCTCCACCCGAGCAAGGCGATGTAATTGACGATCGCCTCTTTGATGTAGCCCTTGTCGACGAGGTCCTGATAGCTCGCGTCGCCGTTGCGTTTGGAAAGTTTTTCGTGCGCGTTCTTCATGATGGGCGGAAGGTGGATATACACGGGGCGCTCCCAGCCGAACGCATCGTACATCAGATTGTATTTGGGCGTAGAAGAGAGATATTCGCTCCCGCGGATGACGTGCGTGATGCCCATCAGATGATCGTCGATCACGTTCGCGAAATTATAAGTGGGAAGCCCGTCGCTCTTTAACAGAATGCCGTCTTCGATGTCCTTGAAGTCGACGGTGACGGTACCGTACACCATGTCTTCGTAGCTGCCGCTCCCCTCTTCGGGCACGTTCTGGCGGATGACGTACGGAACGCCCGCCGCAAGTTTTTCCCTTACTTCCTCTCCGGTAAGATGCAGGCAGTGCTTGTCGTAACGGCCGACGCCGTTTTCGTCTTTCAGGCTTTCCAGCCTCTCCCTGTCGCAGAAACAGTAATACGCCCCGCCAAGTTTTACGAGTTTTTCGGCATATTCTTTATAGATCGCCGCGCGCTCGCTCTGCACGTAAGGCCCGCACGGGCCGCCGATGTCCGGCCCCTCGTCGTAAACGATGCCCGCGTCTTTGAGCGTATCGTAAATGATCTGTACGGCGCCCTCCACAAAGCGCTTGCTGTCGGTATCTTCGAGGCGGAGAATAAACTCCCCTCCCTCTTTTTTCGCAAAGAGATACCCGTACAGTGCCGTGCGCAGGTTGCCGATGTGCATATAGCCCGTGGGACTGGGCGCAAATCTCGTTCTAACTTTTTTCATGATCCACCTTTCAGTTTTTTACTCTTGATGATGTATTGGTCTTTATCGCTGCGGTCTATGCCGAGATATTCGAACCTGCCCGTCAGAAAATAACTGTACGGCGCCTGTCCGTCCGCAAAGATGAGACAGTCGCTCAGCAAAACGCCGTTGAGGCGGCAGATACGGTAAATCTCTTCGGCAGCCTCGTCGTCTTCGTCGGAAGGTTCCGCCACGCCGCTCGGATGATTGTGCGCGGCAACCAGCGTAAAAGGATGCATCGAAGCGAGCAGAAGATTGAGTTCACGCGCATGGAGGGAAACGCTGCTCTGCTTTCCGCCGTCGAACGACTTGGCGCACAGCAGTTTGCCTCCCGCGCCGATACAGTAAAATTCCAGGATCTCGGACTCTCTTCCCGCAAAGCGGCCGGAAGCAAAATCGACGATGTCCGCATAGCAGTTGATGCGCCGCTCCGCATGCTCCTGCGTGCGGACGCGTTCGATCATCTGACCGACCAGATGAATGAATTCCGCCGATTTTTTGCCGATCCCCGCAACTTTTTCGAGCGCCTCGGGCGGGGCGGAAAACAGTGCTTCCAAACTTCCGAAGCGGTCCAACAGGTCGTGCGCCGTCGGATTCGTATTCTTCCTCGGGATCGTGTAATAAAGGAGTATTTCCAGAAGCTCGTGATCGCTCATCGAATCGCCGTGAAAATACAGCCGTTCCCACATCCTTTCTCTGTGTCCTTCGTGCATATTTCCATCCGATTTTCCAAAAATATTGCCGAAAGTATTTTACCACATTTTAAAAAAAGTGTATACTATATTTGCGGGCAAATCGGCGCGACACGCGTGAATTTTTCCGCAAAAACACAAAAAGGAGTTCCTTTTATGGAAAGATATTTCGACGAGATCGTCAAAAGCATGTCCGAGATGATCTCTTACGACAGCGCTCAGACGGCTCCCGAACCCGGCATGCCCTTCGGCAAAGGCGCCGCGGACTGCCTGAACGCCTTTCTCGCCCTGGCAGAAAAAATGGGCTTTGAAACGCACAATTACGACAACTATGCGGGAGAAGTCATCTTCGGCGAGGGGGAAGAGTTTGCCGTCCTCTGCCACCTGGACGTGGTCCCCGCAGGCGACGGATGGACGCACCCGCCCTTCGGCGCGGAAATTTCGGACGGCAGGCTGTACGGCCGCGGCGCGATGGACGACAAAGGCCCCGCCGTCATCTGCCTTTACTGCATGAAAGCGCTCAAAGACGAGGGGTTTTCGCCGAAAAAGAAGATCAAACTCATCGTCGGCTGCAACGAAGAGAGCGGCTGGGCGTGCATCGAGCATTACAACCGGTGCGCGCACATGCCCGAGAGCGGATTTTCCCCCGACGCGGACTTCCCCGTCATCTATGCAGAAAAGGGCATCCTGCACTTCGAGGCGGCGTTCCCCCTGCCGGACGCGCCCTTTGCGTCGCTTTCGGGCGGAGCGCGGGCAAACATGGTCTGCGCACACGCCGAGGCGAAGGGCGTAAAAGGCTCTTCCGGCTGTGAAAAATACGGTCTGTCCCTCAAGGGGACGACGCTGACCGCGCACGGCGTTTCCGCGCACGCGTCCACCCCGCACGAAGGGGTGAACGCGCTGGAAAAACTGTTCGCCTTTTTCGCCGAAAAAGACGGGCGCATGCGCCGTATCTATGACATTCTGTTCGCGGACTGCCTCGGCCTGAAACAGATGCATGACGAAACGGGCCCGCTTACCATGTCGCCCGACGTCGTGCGCTTTGAAAACGGCGTCCTGTACGTCACGACGGACATCCGCTATCCCGCCACGATGAAACAGTCCGACGTGACGGGCAAACTGGATGCCGCGGGCGTCTCCTATACCCTTCTCCACTGCCAGCCGCCCCTCTTCAACGACAGGCAGGGTGCGCTCGTCTCCGCGCTGTTGAAGGTCTATGAAAGCGAAACGGGCGAAAAGGCGGAGCCGCTCGCCATCGGCGGCGGCACTTATGCGCGCGCCCTCAAAAACGGCGCGGGGTTCGGCCCGCAGTTTGCGGGAGAACCCGCCACTATCCATCAGGCGGACGAATACATCACGCTCGAAAACATCGGAAAACTTGCGCGCATCTACCGCGCCGCGATCAGAGAGCTGACGAAATGACCGTACGGCAAACGGCGCGCTCCGAAAACAGGAGCGCGCTTTTATATCGCCGCAAAAGCAAAAGGCGCCCCGAAAATCGGGGCGCCCGTTTTATGATATAATCGGTCGTTACGCAATCGCCGCAGAGGTTCAGGCGGTTTTCGCACGCTTTACAAGCCTGCGGACAAGCTTGATCGCCTCATCCAAAAGAATGACGGTGAATGCAAGCCCGACGATTTTGAGCCAGTCGAGAATGCCGAGCGGCACGGTGTCGAACACGGGGCCCGCAAACTGCGTAATGACGATCTGCAGGAGAAACGCGGCAGCAAACGCGACGAGCATGAGCTTATTCCTGAAAAAGTTGGGGAAAACGCTCTTGTCGCCCAGTTCGCGGCAGTTGAACGCATTGAACAGCTGGAAGAGGACGAACAGCGTAAAGATGACCGTATTGGACACCTCCGCCGCGTCGGCGCCCTCGACGGAAATGCCGAGGAAATTCCACTGCTGCTGCGCCAGACAGACGACGCACATGAACACGCCGTTGACGACGATCTTGCCCATCATTTCGGCGGAAACGATGCTCTCGTTCCGCGCGGTCGGCTTGCGCTTCATCAGGTCGTCGCGGATGGGTTCGAGCCCCAGCGTGAGTGCGGGCGGGCCGTCCATGATGATGTTGATCCACAGAAGGTCGAGCGCGTTGAACGGGTTTTCGAAGGGTGTAAACAGCCCGATGACCGTGCAAAGGAAGATGATGGCGACGGACGCGACGTTGACGGTCAGCTGGAACTGGATGAACCGCTTGAAGTTCTCGTAAATGCCCCTGCCCCATTTGACGGTCGTGACGATGGTGGAGAACGAATCGTTCAGAAGGACGATGTCCGCCGCCTCTTTGGAAACTTCGGTCCCCGAAATGCCCATGGCAATGCCGACGTCGGCATTTTTGAGAGCGGGAGCATCGTTGATGCCGTCGCCCGTGACCGCGACGACGTTGCCCTTGGAACGCAGCTCCTTGACGACGCGCATTTTCAAAAGCGGCGTGCTGCGCGCGATGACGCGCACCGTGGGAAGGACCTTGGAAAACTCTTCGTCGGACAGCCCTTCGAGATACGACGCCTCGACGGCGATATGATTTTCGTCGAGAATGCCCAGCTCTTCGGCAATGGCGGACGCGGTGATGATATTGTCGCCCGTGAGCATTTTCAGGTCGATGCCCGCACCCTGGCAGGCGCGCACGGCGTCGTACACCTCGGCGCGCAGCGGGTCGGTGATGCCGACGAACCCGTCGAACGTCATGCCGCTCTCCGCCTCTTCGCGGCTTGCGGGACAGTCGGCGACTTTTTTATGCGCGAAAGCGAGCACGCGGCGGGCACGCTTTTGCAGTCCGACGATCTCCCCTTCCAGCGCCTGACGCTCCGCTTCGCTCAGTCCGCAGAGGGCGAGGATCTTTTCCGGACTTCCCTTCGTATAGACGGCGTATCCGTCTCCGTCCTTCACGCAGGTCGTCATATTCTTCGTGTCGGACGAGAATGGATAGACTTCGGCGATCTCGGCGGCGGCGCGTTTCTGCCTGTAATCGATGCCGCACTTTCCCGCCGAAACGAGCAGTGCCCCTTCCGTCGGATTGCCGACAAAGCGGGTGACGCCGTTTTCTTCATAGAGATCCGCCGTGCTGTTGAGGCAATAGTTTTCGATCATGGGCGCATTGCAGAAAGAGGAAAGCTCTTTGAATCCTCCGTCCGCATACACATCCACGACGGTCATGCGGTTTTCGGTGAGCGTGCCCGTCTTATCCGAACAGATGACGTTGATGCATCCGATCGTCTCGCATGCGATCATCTTTTTGACGAGCGCGTTCTGCCGCGCCATCTTGGCGATATTGATGGAAAGAGATATGGCGACGATGGTCGGAAGGCCTTCGGGAACGGCCGCCACCATCAGGACGATGCTCTCGATAAATACGCTGCTGATGCTCTCGAACGTGATCGGCCCGGCAATGAGAATATGAACGAGCTGGATAATAAAGATGAGCGCCGCGCACACCGCGCCGACAACGGTAATGACCTTGCCGAGTTTGCCCATTTTCTCCTGCAAGGGCGTCTGCCCTTCGCCGCCCGTCTGGATCTCGCGCGCGATCAGCCCGAATTCGGTATTGTCGCCCACGCCCGTAACGACCATCTTGCCCGCGCCGCCCGTGATGAAACAGCCGGAAAAAACCATATTGGTGCGCTCCGCCACGGGAATATCGCCCGAAAAAACGGCATGCGCGTCCTTTTCGACGGGTACGCTTTCGCCCGTGAGGGACGATTCGTCGCTCATGAGCGAGACGCTCTCGATCAGCCTGCCGTCGGCGGCAACTTTATTGCCCGTTTCCAGGAACACGATGTCGCCCACGACCAGATCGCTCTGCGGAATGTACTGGACGACGCCGTCGCGCACGACTTTGATCTCGATGCCCTCTTTGATCTTGTTCAGCTCTTCGAAGGCTTTGGCGCTCCTTCCCTCCATCACCACGGTCAAAACGACCGAAATGGCGATCGCGACGAGGATACCGACGCATTCGATGAAATCGCCGTTCCTCGACTGCACCTCTTTCACGATGTTGACCGCGACGGTGATGACCCATGCGAAAAACAGGAGAATGAGCATCGGCTCGGTAGCGGCTTCCCAGATGCGGCGGAGAAGAGATTTCTTTTTCGCCTTGGAAAACTCGTTGCGGCCATACTTTTCGGCGTTGACCTTGACCTGTTCGGACGTCAGCCCTTCACGGCTGTCCGATTTGAATTCGGCAACAATTTCTTCTCCGTTCCTTTCGTAATAACGCAAATCTTTGACCTCCCGATTGAAAAATGCAAAAGCCGCAGGCGCATATGCGCCTGCGGTGAAATCGTGCCAACGCCGCGAAAAGGGCAGACTTCGACCATATATGCGCATCGCACCTATATGAGTCTCGCAATTTAAGGCAACCCTATATCCCCTCGGGGATATGTGATGAAGACTTGCCCCGCATACGCATGCGCCTGCTACTCCCTCACGGACTTTATTCACTTTTTATATTTTGATTATACTTTTTGTGCGCCGCCTTGTCAAGCGGAAAACGACCACGTTTTACGATTTTCCGTCCTCTTTTTTCGGGACGAGAAAACCGAGGTCGCGCAGTTTCTCTTCGATCAGGTCGAGCACCGCCTCGCTCTCCGCACTCACCGTGTGATAATGATAGTCGGAAGTGACGTTTTTGAGGAGCGCCGATCTGCCGCTTTCGATCTTTTCCATAAACCGCCGCGCTTTCAGGCGGGAATCGATCCCCATGGGCGCGCGCAGCGTGCCGTACACCTTGTGATGCACGAAAACGTCTTCGACGCATCCCCCCTCGTCGGCGACGGCAAACAATTCCTTTTCCGTATCCTCGTCCGAATGCCTGACCTTAAACACGCGCGTATGCCGTTCCGGGCCGCCCGCAATATACCCGCGGTTGGTCGAAAGGATCTTGACTCCTTCTGCGCGCAGGAGCGCCACGTCCTGCACGATGACCTGGCGGGAGACACCGAACAGTGCGGCAAGTTCGGTTGCGGAAACGGGCGTTCCTCCCACGCGCTCCGCGATCCGGCGGCGGCGTTCTTCCCCGTTCATCCCTCAGTCCTCGTCCGAATCGTCAAAGAAATCGTCGTCGATCTCGACGGGATGAAGATTTTTCAGGGAGAGATCGAGAATGGGCGCGGAATGGGTGAGCGCGCCGCAGGACACGACGTCTGCCCCGATGTCCTTCAGGCGCACCACGTTTTCCTTGGTGACGTTGCCCGAAATTTCGACCAGCGCCCTGCCCGCGATGTATCCGACCGCCTCTTTCATTTCGGCGTCGGACATATTGTCGAGCATGATGATGTCCGCGCCCGCCTCTACGGCGTCTTTCACCATATCCATGGTCTCGACCTCGACTTCGATCTTCTGCGTGAAGGGCGCGTACGCCTTCGCACGGGCGACCGCCTCTTTCACGCCGCCCGCCGCGCCGATATGGTTGTCTTTGAGAAGGACCGCGTCCGACAGATTGTAACGGTGATTGCCGCCGCCCCCGACGCGCACGGCATATTTTTCAAAGAGCCGCATGTTCGGCGTCGTCTTTCTCGTGTCGACCAGTCTGAGCTTGCTGCCCTTCAAAAGCGCGACGATCTCGGCGGTATACGTCGCGATGCCGCTCATGCGCTGCAAAAAGTTAAGAGCGGTGCGTTCGCCCGTCAGAATGGCGCGCATATCGCCCGAAACGCTCGCAAGGAGCTGACCTTTGACCACGCGGTCGCCGTCTTTTGCAAAAAACTGCGTGTCCGCGCCGTATCCGAGCATGGTGAACACGTGCGCGAATACGGGAAGCCCCGCGATCACACCGTCCTGTTTGCAGATGAGATCCGCCTCGCCGAAGCAGTATTCTCTGAGAACGCAGTTGGTAGACACGTCTTCGCTCGTCACATCCTCGGCAAGCGCCATGCGGATCAGCTCTTCCGCGCGTATCTTCATGGAAATTTCGTCAATCACAATAAGCCTCCTTTTCCGCCTCTTCGCGGATCGCCTTCGCATAATTTTCTTTGAGCCGATCGTAATCGGAATATTCCGCAAGATCTTTTTCGGGGAAGGAACGGATCTTCCCTTCTCCCGCCATGGCGGGCGCGGCGCGCTCCGCCCAGATAAGGCTTTCGAGCAGAGAATTGCTCGCCAGCCTGTTTTTGCCGTGCACGCCGTTGCAGGCGGTCTCGCCCGCGGCGTACAGCCTCTTCATGTTCGTCCTGCCGTCTTTGTCCACTTTGATTCCGCCCATAAAATAATGCTGGGCGGGCACGACGGGAATGGAATCTTTCAGCACGTCGTATCCCTCGTCCAGGCAATGACGGTAAATAGTCGGGAAATGTTCTTTCACCGTCTTTTCCCCCAAAGGGCGCATATCCAGCCAGACGTGCTTTGTGCCGTCTTTTTTCATCTGCTCCCGGATCTCCCCCGTCACGATGTCGCGGGGCAAAAGTTCGTTGCAGAACCGGTTGCCGTTTTTATCGAGAAGCACCGCGCCTTCCCCTCTCACCGATTCGGAAATGAGAAAGCGCCGTCCGTGTTTTTCAGAATAAAAAGTCGTGGGATGGATCTGCACATAGTCGATGTGTTCCACCTCCACGCCGTTTTTCAGCGCGATGGCGAGCGCGTCGCCCGTCAGGTGGCGGTAATTGGTCGAATTTTCCCACAGACCGCCGACCCCGCCCGTCGCAAGCAGCGTCGCATCGGCATAGACGGGAAAAAGCTCTCCGCTTGCAAGGTCGCGGACGACGCCGCCGAAACATTCTCCGTCCTTTGCGATGACGTCGACAAGTTCGCAGCGCTCCAAAATCCGCACGTTGGGCAGGGCGCGGACGGCGGAAAGAAGATGCGAGGTGATCTCTTTGCCCGTCACGTCGTCGTGAAAGAGGATGCGCGGCTCGCTGTGCCCTCCCTCGCGCGTATAACGGAAATTCCCTTTCCCGTCGCGCGCGAAACGCACGCCGTATCCCACCAATTCGCGGATGAGCGCGGGGGAACTTCTGATCATCAGCTCCACCGCCTCGGGATCGTTTTCATAGTGCCCCGCCCGCATGGTGTCGTCGAAATATTTTTTGAAATCGTCGGGGGATTTCAGAACGCAGATGCCGCCCTGCGCGAGAAAAGAATCGCTCCTGTCGGCGGCGTCCTTGCTGAGCATGAGAATCTGCATGTCTGCGGGAAGGTGCAGGGCGCAATTCAGCCCCGCCACGCCCGTGCCCGCGATGAGCGCTCCGTATTTTTTCAGTATACCTTCCATATACTCCTCACTTGGCGAGTTCGAGCATTCGCTCGAGCGGACGGCGCGCCGATTCTGCCTTTGCCGCATCCGTCACGACTTCGCCCGCACCCGTTTCGAGACATTCGAGAACGCGTTCGAGCGTATTTTTCTTCATGTCTGCGCACGCCATGCTGACGGGAATAAAGTGCTTGTCCGGACAGCTGTTTTTCAGCTCATACAAGACGCCCGGCTCCGTGCAGACGATAAACTCCCGCGCGGCGCTCTCACGCGCACGGGCGATGATCTCCGCCGTGCTTCCGATAAAATCGGAAAGCGCACGCACTTCCTCCGTACATTCGGGGTGCGTCAGCACTTCCGCCTGCGGATGGGCAGCCTTTTCCGCCGCCACGTCGGCAGCAAGAAGGCTCGCGTGCACGGGACAGTAGCCGCCCGAAAAGTAAAAATGTTTTTCAGGCACTTTTTCCGCGACGAAAGAGCCCAGATTCTGATCGGGAATAAACAGAATGTTCTGCTCTTTCAGCGCGCGCACGATCTTCACCGCGTTAGAAGAGGTCACGCACACGTCGGACATCGCTTTCAGTTCCGCCGTGGAATTGATGTAGCACACTACCGCAAGATCGCCCACTTCCCTTTTCAGCGCCGCGATCTGCTCGGCAGACGCCATATGCGCCATCGGGCAGTCGGCGGAAAGATCGGGCATGAGCACGCGCTTTCCGGGATTCAGGATCTTGGCGCTCTCTCCCATAAAATGCACGCCGCAGAAGACGATGGTCTCCGCCTGCGTTTTGGCGGCCTCTTTTGCGAGGTAATACGAATCCCCCACCCGGTCGGCGATCGCCTGTACCGCGTCCGGCGCATAGTAATGCGCAAGTATGACCGCTTTTTCCCGCTCTTTGAGCGCGCGGAGTCTCTCCTGTATCTTCTGCATATCCAACCTGCCTGATTTTTTGGTTTAGGAAACTATACATCAAAACAAGACAGCTGTCAAGACAATGAACGCCGTTCTTGTTAATTTTTTTAAATCGCGAAAATCGCACAAAAAAAGATAAAAACCGTACGCCGCACCGAAAAAGTCCGCTGCCTGACGGCAGCGGACCGGAAATGCACGGTCTGTAAAGTTTTAAAAACGCGCTTTCGATGCGGCGGCTGTTTCATTCTCTGTCAAAACGTTCGAGAAAAGGATATTTCTTTCCCTTGGAGTCGTACTGTATCAGCGTATCGACGTGCACGTTATAGGCGCTGCGGAAAATGCTGATGTCCGCGTTGGGATTGGTCTTTTTCATCTCGGCGATCAGCCGTTTCATTTCAAGACGCTTGGAATCCTCTTCGTTTGCGGCGCTCCGTTCGGTAAATTTGCAGGCACAGCGCAAAAAGCGCAGGCCGTTATGCTCTTTCCAGCGGACGATGTCCTGCTCGTGCACGTAATAAAGAGGGCGGATAAGCTGCATGCCGGGATGCCCAGTGCTTTTCAGCTTCGGCGGCATGCTCTGCATCTGACCGCCGTAAAAAATCCCCATGAGAATGGTCTCGATCACGTCGTCGAAGTGGTGCCCCAGGGCGATCTTGTTGCAGCCGAGCTTTTTCGCCTCCTCGTACAGATACCCGCGCCGCATGCGGGCGCACAGATAGCACGGATTCTTTTCCACTTCAAAGACCGCATTGAAGATCTGCGTGCGGAAAATATGCACGGGGATCTCCAAAAGGGTGGCGTTTTCCTCTATGAGCGCACGGTTTTCGGGGTTGTAACCCGGGTCCATGACGAGAAATTCCAGCCCGAACGAAACGGGACTGTGACGTCTGAGCTCCTGCATGCATTTCGCGAGCAGCATCGAATCTTTCCCGCCGGAAATGCATACGGCGATCCTGTCGCCTTCGGACACGAGGGCGTACTCTTTGACCGCCCGCACGAATTTGCTCCAGATGCCCTTGCGGTAAGTCGTGATGATGCTGCGCTCGATCTCTCCCGCGCGCGTCAGCATTGTCCAGCTGCGGGCAGCTCTGCGCCCGCGCCCGTCCTTTTATTCCACGCAGCGATCTTTTCCGCAGTACAGCCCTTTTCGGCGCCGTCCGGAACATTGTCCGCACGCACGCACGCGACGAGCGGTTCGCCCGCGCAGAGGGCGGCGGCGATCTTTTCTTCCCCCGCGGCGATGAAATAGGCGCCCCCCTTCTCGAAAAAGGCGGGTCCGCCCTCTCCGTTCAGGCAGGGCAGCAGGCGGCGGGCGCTCAGCTCGTAACGGGCGAACGGCTCGCTTTTCCCGTACTTTTCAAAATGCGCCAAAATATGTTCCGCCACCGTTTCGGGCGGGATATAAGAGGTATCGATCACGTAATCGTAATTTTCGAGATCTTTGATGTTTACGCCGTACAGCTGAAAATACCGCTGCATTTCGCTTTGACGGCGCGCGGCGATTGAACGGATCGCCTCTTCGAGGTTCGAAAACGGCTCGCTTTCCCGCCCAGCGTTCATGATGCGCGCGGCAGAAACGGCGGGATCCGCCGCCATGTAAACCGCAAACGAATCGGGCACGAAGTGCCACGCCATCCTCGAATCGATGATGACGTCAGCCGCCTTTTGATTGAGGGCGCGCAGGCCGTCGTCGATCTTGTCGTCGATCTCGGGATGCGTTTCCGAATATTTGTTGAGTTCGAGGGTCGTCATCCCCATTTCCGCGGCGATCGCGCGCTGAATGGTACCGGTGGAATAGACCTCTGCCCCCAGCTTTTCGGACAAAATCCTGCCGACCGTGGATTTTCCGCTGCCGAGGTCCCCCGCCAGCGAGATCTTGATGTTTCCCATAGGTTTCACCGCCTTCTGTGATAGATCATATTTTACCACAAGGTGCGGATTTTGTAAACAATATCCGACAAAAAGGCTGAAAAACCGTATCGGGCGGCAAACCGCCGGTTTTTCAGCAAAATAAGCGGGTCGGGAAAGAGTATTTCCCGACCCGCTTTTTTCTGATTGTACAACGGCGCGCTTACAGCTCAGCCACGCTCACACGATACGATTTACCGTTAATGTCACGGAGAACAAAACCGTCCTCGCACTTTTGCACTGCTCCGCAGTAGTATTCCTTCACATAGACGAACAGATCGTCGGCAAGATCCTGACGCGTAATATACTTTTCGTCTTCCGAAACAGCATACTCTTTCGTACTCATAGAACTCTCCTCCATGCCGTATTAGCGCATCAAGTCAGCGTACCGACGGCACATCTCAGCGCTTTATGCCGTTTCGGGCGATGCGCTCCGCCCTTGTATACGCCCCTCTCTGCGCTTATGTATATTATACACCCTGTTTCGACGGCATGCAACAAAAGCAACGCCTCCGAAGGCCGCTTATTTTGCCGAATGCGCACTAGTTTTGTCGAATCTTGTCGAATGCCTCTCAAAGTCCCGGATCCATGCGCTTGAACCACGGCAGGACATCGAGCGGCGCCTCTACAAACGCTTCTCCGCCGCCGAATACACGGCCGTCACAGTACCGCCAGCGCCCTTCGGGCAGCATGACGCGCCGCACCGTGCATCCCTTTTCCGCGACGGGCGCAACGAGTATGTTTTTCCCGAGCATGAACTGATCGATGCATTCCGCCAAACCCTGATGCGGGAACTCGTATTCCATATAGCGGATGATCGGCTCACCCGTGCGCGCGCTCTCGTCCGCGAGCGACAGGATGAGCGGCGCGAACTTTTCGTGCAGGCGCGCCGCCGAAAGGCAGATGTTGTTTTCCCTCTCCTGCAAAACGCGCCAGGGCGCGGCGGAAAACTGCATCATCGGCATGAGCGCCGCATTCTGCGCATAGCGCACAAACAGCTCGCTGTCGAGACGGAGCAGCCTTTCTTTGCTGAAATCGATGTAATCCCCGCCGCCGATCATATCCGGGCAGGTATACGCGCTGCCGACGATGCCCTGCGCCAGGGCGCACGGCACGAGGGAACGGACCCCGTTGTATTCCCAGCTGTGCAATTTGTCGCACAGCCGCTGCACGAGCGGAAGGCTGCCGCACTTCCACGACGCGCGCAGTTCGTTATAATCATAATGGAGCGCAAGCTTTGCCCAAAGCTCGCTGTGCCTGTTCCCGTCGGCGGCGGCCGCCGTAAAATGCTCTTCGCTGTAAAAATACGCGTCGCCCGCATCCATTTTGAACCCGTCTACGCCGTATTCGCGCATGAGTTTTTTGTTCTGCGCCAGGTACCACTTTCTCGCTTTCGGGTCGGTAAGATCGAGCGCGGCGGAAAAGCCGTCCCACCATTGCAGGAGCGCGGGCGTGCCGTCCGCCTTTTCTATGAGCATATGCCCGTCACGCAGGCGGCGGTATTCCGCGCTGTCGGGACTGATAAAAGGGCACGTCCACAAAAGCACTTTGAACCCGTATGAATGCAGTTTTGCGATCATCCCCTTCGGGTCGGGGATCTTGCCGGGATCGAACGTCCATTTCCCGTAATAGGGCGACCACCCGCAGTCGATCATGAAAACGCCGCAATCATACCCCGCCGCATGCAGCCGCGCGGCGTATTCTTCGATCGCGCCCTGCTCCTGATCGTAATTGAATTCGATCCACGTGTTGAACTGCGGTTTCGTAAAAAAGTCATCGGGCGGCCGTTTCCCGCTCGGCGGAAAATGTTTCGCGCAGGCGGCAAGGTACGCCCCGCGGAGCGTGCCGTATCCGTCATACAGTTTCGGCACGCCCTTGGCGCATTGCAGGGAGATGACCCCGCCCGAAATCTCTATCTTAAACCCCGCGTCGCACCAGATATACCTCCCCTGATCGGATACCAGAAAAGGCGCCGACTGGTTCATCGTCGAATTGGGATCGAGACCGCGCGAATATTCGGTCTTTTCGCCGAAGGGCATCTTTACCCCGTCGAACGACGCGCCGCCCCACCAATGCTCTCCCCGGAGCATGGGAAATTCGTATTTACGGTATTTAATCATTTAGATTTTCTCCTTGCCGTGCAGGTTTTCTCCATCTGTCTGAGCAGCGCTTCCCCTTCTTCCACGCTCGGCGCGTTGCAGTGCATGATGACGCCCTCCGGATCCAGGTTTTCACAGAGAGGAAGAACGTCCTCCGGCTCGACCGTTATATCGATCATTTTGCCGCTCTCCTGTATTTTGCGCAGCACGGGCAGCCATTCGCGCATGGGTTTCTGCCCCGCGCCGGGCACCCACTGGATCCCCTTCAGCTTTTCCGCCGCGCACAGCGCGTCGATATGCGTGAGCGCCGCCGTTCGTCGAGATGATAGATGCTGCTGTCCAAAAAGTCCCATTCCGCCTTCATTTCGGGCAGTACGAACTCCGCGTACATCTCTTTCGAGATCAGGCAGGAAAAGTCGCAGGAAGTGACGTATTCCCTGTCCGCGCTGAAAACATTCATCCAGTTGGACGTATACGGCATGAACCGCGTCGCTTCGCGGTATTGCGCCTCGAATACCTTTTTGAACACTTCGAAGATCTGAAAAGTCGTTTTCTTCACCATTTCCGGCTCTTCGATGAGGTCGATGCACAGCGTCTCCGGCCCGCGCAGGGAAACGATGCCGTCCAGTCCCGGATGCAGGTCGGTTATGCCCACGACGTATTCGCCGCGGCTGTCGGCGGCAAACGCTTTCGTCATCTCCTGCAATTGCACGAACCACGGATTTTTTTCATCGAAACGGATATCGGGAAACTTTTCCGCATCCTGCCAGGTATGTACCGCCCAGCTCGTGTCCTCACCGAACTCGATCCCGCAGCCGCAGATCGCGCCCATGATGTCCGGCCCGAAATTGACCCACGCCTGGGGAAATGCTTCCCCGAGGCATACGGACGTCTCTTCCATATAAAAGCGGTGCCGCCTGATGAGATATTCCGTATCCATCCACCGCGCCCTGAGATCCTGCGGCGCCTTGGGCATGCGCTCCCACCGGATGTTTTCTTTCGGCGCGTAAAGGACGACAAAGGGACGGTCGTGATTTTCGCGCGCCCACAAAAGCCGATACTTTTCAGCCAATTTATCGAAATCCATTTCGTTATCCTCCGATCTCTAACTCAAACAGTCTGGCCTGATATTTCTGCGAAGGGTCGAAAACAAGCGTTTTACCCTGCAAAGAATACTTCGTTTCCAAATTCTCGGGATATCCTGCGCGGCAGGACTTTACGGGATACGGCAGATCGATCGAGATCCGCCCGAGATTGTCAAGGTTCCACACGGCGACGTAGAGTTTTTTGCCGCAGAGGGCGCCGTATGCGCAGTAAGGCGCATCGTAATAAGAAAAATCCGTCAAAAACAGGGGCAGCCCTTCCCGCAGATCCTCGCGGATCTTTTTGTAATAAGCAACCCCCTCGCGCACGAGGCGCAGCCGCTCCCCGCTCAGCTGTGCAAGGTTGCCGCTCTGCTGCACGCGGAAGAGGAGCGCGTTGACCATGTTGAACGCCGTCTCTTCTTCGTCTCCGTCTTTCAGGGGGTACGACCACACCGCCGCCTGTTCGGGCGCGACGGCCGTGGCGCAGTTTGCGGCGATCGCCGCCATGATCCTGTAATCGGTCTGATCGGACACAGACTGCACGCTGCACAGCCGCAGGTTCGCATAGTCCATGCGCAGTCCGCCGCTCGCGCAGTTTTCGACCACGAGAGATGGATGGCGCTCGAACAGAGAAGAAAGCCATGCAAGATAGGCGCGGTTATGCCGCAAAAGCCCGTCGCCGAAAGAATTTCCTCCCGTTTCCGTCCCCCTGCCGCACTGAATATTGTAGTCGATCTTCAGATATCCGATCCCGTAATCGCCGATCAGCCGATCGACCACGCCGTCGGCAAAAGCTGCGACGGCGGGATTTGAAAAATCGAGCTGATACCGCCCGTGGTCTATGACCCTGCGCCCGTTCCGCATGAAAAACCAGTCGTCGGGCAGGCTCGCCGCAAGGCGGCTGTCCATGCCCATCACCTCGATTTCAAGCCAAAGCCCCGCGATCATGCCCTTGGATTTTATGTAATCGACCAGTTGTTTCAACCCGCCTTTAAAACGTGTTTTCGCAGGCTGCCACTCTCCGACCGTCGTCCACCAATCCCCGTCGTCGTACCAGCCGCAGTCGATACAGTAATATTCCGCGCCGATCTCGGCAGCCCTGTCGATGAGCGGGATCTCCCTTTCCGTGGTCGGATCCCCGAAAAGGCAGTTCATATAATCGTTGAAGATGACGGGGAGCGCCTCGTTGTCCGCGTTCGGCCTTCTTACGGCCCTGCGGTATTTTGTCAGCTCGAAAAAACTCTCCCGTTCATCCTTTGCGAACACGACGGCGGCGCGCACCGTCTCGAACGTTTCGCCCGCACCGAGGCGCTTTGCCCACGCGTTTTCGGGTCCGCTCGGCCCGCTCAGGATGAGATACAGTCTGTCCTCGATCGTGCTGATCTCCCAGCTCCAGCTGCCGTTATGCTCGATCTGCCAGAGGACGGCGCCGCCCCCTTTGCGCTCGATCAGTCCCATGGGGAGATGTTCGCAGGAAGACCAGCCGCCCGTATTGCTGAGCGCGATGCGTTTGCCCGAAAAGGGCGCCACATGGTACAGCCCCAGTTCCCGGGGGGTATATTTTTTCCACACGCACTCCCCTTTCCATGCGTTATGCGGGATGCCGATTGTCAGTTCGTTTTCCCAATCGAAGGGCGTTTCCTGAAAGATCCCCACGTTCTCATATGTCGTGGCGATATCCAGCGTGAACGGAGAATCCGACTTGTTCCGACATGTCATGTACGTCGAAACGGCGGAAATGCCGTCGTAAAACTGATAAAAGATCTCCGTTTCCAGCCTTTCGTTTTCCTGCCGCAGCACCAGAAGATCCCCATAGCGGTTGCGCTCCTGCCGGATTTCCGCAAAGCGCAACGTAAAACCTTCGCTCGTGCCGAACAGCTTGTTGAAATGATGATCGTTGTGATTTTCGCCGCTGATCTGTACTTCTCCCGCACGAAACCAGCGGCAATCCGTCTCTTCGGCGCGGACCTCGCGGTCCGCCCCCATATATAGCAGGCGGACCTGTCCGCCGTCGATGCAAAATACCGTTTTAATGCCGTTGAACAGATACGTCCGCACGTCCATAAAATATCCTCTCGCCCGTTTATTGCGCCGGGGCGGCCGCAAGGCGGCCCCGGCGCTTCCGCTTATATTATGCGATCTTTTCGATGCGCAGATTGTCGAGCAGTATCACTGCATGCACGTCTTCCGCCCAGTTAGACACCGCAAACTTCCAGTTGTCGTTCGTGCCCGTGAGCGTAAAATCGTACGAGAACTGCTGCACGCTTTCCGACACGGCGCCGACCCAGAATCCCTGCGTTACATTGGGATAGCCTTCCGCGGCGTCGTCCAGCCGCACAACCGCGGTCGCATACGTGTGCACCGTGTCAGCCTCGATCACTTTGTAATCGAAGGAGATCCTGTACGTCCCCGCGCCTTTCAGGATGTAATTGGTAAAGCTCGCGATGTTGTATACGCCGCTGCTGCCGTTGAACTCGATCCTGAGCGCCTTGCCGAACGACGCGCCGATCCCCGAGTTATCGTCCGTCTTTTCCACGAACGGATTGACACTCGAACAGCCGAACGTACGGACATTCCCTTCAAAATCGTCCGACACGACATCGCCCACGTTTTCCAGCCTCGTTTCGGCTTTGAGCGAATCGGGCGTTTCCACCACTTCGATCGCAATGTCGTCGATATACATCGGATAGGCGGCATAATAGTTCAGAACGTCTACCGAAGTATAATTTTTGCCCTCTTCCAGCGTGATGATGCCCGTGACGTAATTTACGACCGTATTTGCCGCAATGCCGGAAGTATACTGCATATCCTGCACATACGAACCGTCTTCCGCCATAAATTTGACGAGGAACTGGCCGCCGAGCCCGCCTTCGCCTTCCAAAATGAGTTTCATCGTCAGGCGATAGCTCTTGCCCGCAGTCGTATTGAACCCGCTCAGCGTCGTGCCGACCACGTTCGCCGCGGAAGAAGAGATCTGCAGATAATTGCCGCTCATCTTGCCGCCCGAAACGACGGTGCTCGCCGACTTCAGGTCGGGATTGCTGTCTGCCGCGGACATGTCGAAATTGCCGTCGAAATCGAGCGTCGCTTTGTCGCCGACTTCCGCAAGCGTGACGGGCTCAACCTTTTCGATGGTGAGATCGTCGATGATCACCGTACAGCCGCGCATATAGTTATGCATGAGCAGTTCATACGGTTCGGTGTTCGCGCCTAAGCGCATGGGAGCAAGCTCGACGGTGTACACTGTATCCGTCGTCTTGCCGGAGAGAGAAGTTTCTACCTGCACGTCGTCCCAATACGCTTCGCCGGGACGGAATTTGACCGTCCAGTTATCGGGTACGGCGCCCCGGAACATGACCTTGAAGGATACGCGGTACACCGACTCCGCCTTCAGCGAATATCCGCCGAAACGCAGGCCCTGATACTGCGTCGAACCGTCGCACTCGACGTACAGCGCGTTCCCGCTCATCCCGTCGGGAGCCTTTTTGATATAGGAATCGGCGCCCATGTTGCGGAATGTGATGTTCTCTTGGCCGAAAGTCTCGAAATCTTCGGTATACTGCGCCGCAGTACCCGTCAGATCGATCGTTTTATACTCGACTTCGCCGATCGCCTTGTTCTCCGTCACGAAAACGGGTGCGTTGACCGTCTGATACTCGTCGGGATCGACGTTCGGCTGTACATATGCACCGATGTACAGACCTTTCAGCGAGCTTTCGATCTCGATGCTCTTGGCGCCCGCTTCGCCGGAGAGCGCCGTTTTGAGTTCGGTCACGTTCTGGCTGAGATCGCGTTCGGTCGAGGCGACCCAGCGGATGGTCTCGCCCTCGGCGGTCGGTTCGGAAACGGTATAATCGAGCGTGAGCGTGCCCTCGGCGATATAACCGTCTTTGATCTCACCGTCAAAAGTGCCTCCCGTGATCTCGGGCGACGCTTTCAGCCGCGTTACGGTGATCGAATTGATCTCGATGACTTCGGAACTGCTGCCGCCGCCGAAGGATACGAGCAGCCATGCCGAAATCGTGCCGTTATAGCCGTTGGCGGTGTCCGCCACAAAGCGGCCGGAAGTCGTCGTCTTCTGATCTTTCTGTCCCGCAAGGTTGCAGATGACGTTCTGCGCATCGTCGAAGCAAAGCTGGAAGCGCGACCCGTCGGTGCGCGGCGTGTAGGTGATGTCTACCTTATACTCCGCGCCTTCGGTAAAGCGCACGCCGCGGAAAGCGACGAACTCCCAACTCTGCTCGAGCGCGTATTCGCCGTCTGTCGGTCCGTAGATGCGGACGGCTTTTTTCGTGTCGTCGTCCGTCATCTCAAAGAAGGCGCCCGCAGCGGAATGGTCCGCCGAGAACAGGTCGTCCCTGTAAGGCAAGAGCCTGCTTTCGTAAAAACTGTTGCCGAACGACTCGGTAAAGCTTTCGCCGTAACCGAGCGGCGTACGCATCGCCTTCAATTTTTCCCAGTTTTCATCGGTCGGCTCGATCACTTCGTTCTTCCCGTTCTGGTCTACGGTGTAATACGGATCGGACATAAGTTCCTCGTCTGTGGGCGGATTTTTCGGATTTTCGACCACCTTGATTTTCAACGCCAGCGTATTGATCGTCGTGACAAAGGAAAACGTATAATCCCCCACCGCAAAGCCGGACAGATAATCCGCTTTGATCAGGAAAGACGCACCTTCCCACGCGTAATTTGCCGACGCGACGTCCGCGCCGTCGTACACAAGTTTAGAAAACTTGGCGTCGCCGAGCGTCATCTGAAACGCGACGTCCGCGGGATAAGTCAGATCGAACTCCATCGAATCGACTGCGACCGAAGCAGGCGTTTCTTCCGGCGTTTCGGGCTTGTCGCCGCAGGCCGCAAGGACAGCCGACGCGAGAAACATCGCGCACGCCACGGCGCACAGGATGAATAATTTTCGGATTCTTTTCATCTTTTCTTCTCCCCTCATACGATTTTAAGCTTGCCCATGTTGGCAGGCGTCATTTTATTCTCTTCCAGCGGATAATTGACGGTGGAAACGCGCACGATGGTCACGTTGCTCGGATCGTCGCAATCGCCGAAGGTCATCGAGAAGGAGATCTCTTTGCCCTCGCTGAGCGCCGCCTCGATCTTGGGCATGAGCGCGAAAGGAATAAACAGTTCGCCCGAATACCCGTCCGTGCCGACGGTGCCGGAGTACGCGATCTGCGACGCGCCGTTTACGAACAGACTGCTCGAACGCGAAGCCTCTATGCCCAAAGTGTTGTTCGCCACATAGATCTGCGCCCAATCCGAATCGGGATAGAGGGTCGCAAAGCTGTCCAAAAGCTCCAAAGACGTCAGATTTTCCGTGATGAAGATCTCCGCGAAATCTCCGTTCCACCAGGACGGCGTGAATTCGATGCGGTCGTCTTTTACGTCAAACATAAAGTACAGGCCTTCGTCCGTCGCCGCAATTTTCGCCTCGGCAGAGAAGCTGGACGGATCCACTTTGTCCACCCCGATATTGGCAGCGCCGTTCGTCGCACCGACGAACGTCACCGCGGATTCGATCCCGTCCCAATCGGACAGATCTCCGTCGATCGCGATCGTGCCTGCCTGCGATCTTGCGACTTCCAGAGCCTCGATGACCGCGCCTTCATCCAATTCCATCCCCTCGTTGTCCGTCAGCGTGAGCGCCGTCGAAGACAGCTGGCCGTTGACCGTGATCGATTTGAAATCGGTGTCCGAATCGCTCACGCAGCGGTTTTTCTCGACGTTGATGCCGTCGGATTTTTCCACATACAGCGCCGTATTCGATTCTACGACCACGTTTTTGGTTCCCGGGCGATAGAAGGTATTGCCCTCGATGTTGAAATCGGCAACGCGGCGCAGCGAAATGGCAGCATTGTACGATTCGCCGAAGAAGTTGTTCGAAATCTCTATGTCGCTGACCGCGCCGAGCGCACCGTTCCCGTCGGAGGTCCACACGAACGCGTCGATGTCGCCGTACTGCGTTCCGATGCTGTTGCGCAGGAACTTATTGTTGCGGATGACGACGTTTTTCGGCGCAAGAGATTCATGGAACTGCACGTCGTCCGCGATCAGCATGATCGCGCCGTGCACGATGTTGGAGAACAGGTTGTTTTCCACGACCACGTCGCGGCTCTGAATGAGGATGCCGCGGTTGCGCTTGTTGCGGATGACGTTGTTGCGGATCTCCACCTTGGGCGCCTTCGTCAGGCTGGACAGTCGGCTGCTCGTCGTGATCTTGGAAAGATCGACGTAATTTTCGTCGGAAGGATCCGGCGACGTCTCTTCAAAAGTCAGGAGATAATTTTCCCCGTTATAGCGCACCGATTTGACCGTAAGCGTGGCGATCGCGTTCAGATCGGACGAGTCGGAAAGTTCAAATTTTTCGCCGATCTCGGGACGGAAAGTGCCCCACATGCCCGAAGCGTATGCCGCCGCCACTTCACCCGTTTCGGCATTCACCGAATACACCTGCAGCATGTGCCCGCCGATATTGATCGCATCGTCGTGGCTGTTTTCGAGCAGACAGTTGGTGATCTTGATCTCTCCCGCCGTATTTTTCAGATGCAGGATATCCGCCGACGCCGTGAACAGCCTGTCCGTACCCGGCTTGCAGATATTCAGGAAGCGGTTGAAATACAAATTTTCGTTATTGTACGCGCGCACGGTCATACCCCAGGCGGTATATGCCGTGACCGTTTCGAAGCATACGTCTTTGCAATCTTCGACCATAAAGAGCTGCGCGACATAGAACGTGACGCCGAGCGCGACGGGCGTGTTGATCATCGTGTCTTCCAGATACGTATCGGAAGTCGCTTTCAGCCGGACCGTATAACTGCCGTCCTCGTTGCGGATATATTCGCTGCTCTCGATGCTCCTGCCGCTCTCGTTGATGTAAAGGTAATTGCCGGGTGCGCGCGGCGTCTTGGAGATCGGGTCATACTCGACATACTGTATGACGGGCGCGTTCGTGTCGATGGGGTATCCCTCGTTGACGAGCACTTCGATCGTCTTGGAAGCGCGGTCGAAAGAGGTCACCTTTCCCATCATATAGGGCGGATTGGTGTAATCCACGGTGAAATTGTTGAATTGGATGTTCTCGCAGTTTTTAACGTAGAACCCGCTCATGCCGAGGAAGCAGCTGAGCATGATGTCCGCCCCGTTTCCGTCGATCACGACGTTTTTGAGCCCCTCCAGGACGAGGCCGTAGCCGTAGTCGATGCCGTTGCCGCCTTCGATGACGTCGATCCTGCCCGCAGGAAGACGCACGATTTTTACGGAATCCTCCTCTTCGGCGGCAGCGGCGGCAAACGCGCGCTGCAGCGCCGCGGAGTCGTCTTTCCCGTCATCCGCCGTAACGCCGTATTCGGCGGCATCGATCACGATGCCCGACGAGGGAACGGGATAAAGCACCTCGTTTTCAAACTTATCCTGATCCACGCCGACGATAAACGGATTGATGAGCCCCGGCGTATCGCTTACATAATCGGAATAATCCGAATCGAACGTGTAGCCGCTGCTCATGAGCTGTTCGTCCGTCGGGGTGCGTTCGCCTTTCATGTCCGCTCCTCCCTGCGCTCCGCAGCCGCCCAAAAGAGCGGCGCACAGCATCACACCCGCCACAGCGGTAACTAATTTATGTTTCATTTTCCCTCCTTTATTGCAGCTCGTTCGCGCAGGGCGCGTCGGGGAACGCGCGGTTATACGCTACGGCATACTTTTGTGTTATGGATTGATAATCAAAGCGGGCCATGTTGTTTAAAAATTCTTCCCAGGTCGCATCGTTGAAAGGATCCTGTTCCCCGTTGATGAATCGGCCGTAATTATTTTTCATATAGGTGTTGATCGAATCTTCCAGCGCGGAGATCTCTTCCAGCTCCTGCGCCGTGTGAGAGATCTGCGGCAGATGCCTTTTCAGATACGGGTAATACGTCTGCCTCTCTTCGATCATCTTCATGCGGTACGGGTCGCCCGAGTTGTCGTAATCGACCGTCGTGAACACGGCGTTGCCCAGCCCCGCCTGATAAGTCAGCGTGGCCTGGAACGCGATCTCGTCCATTCCTTCGGGCACGATCAGTTCCCAACGCTTCAGGTCTTCCCCGCGGATGGGATCGTAGGTCGGCTCCATATCGTCGATCTCGCGCCAGTGAACGTCTTTCTCGCCTCTGTATTGCAGGCTCTCGTTTTCAAGCGCATAGAGCTGATCCATCCAGCGGATGATCTCCCTGTAATACGGGGTCGTTTTGGGAATGATCAGCGCGGAAGGATCGAAACGGGGCGCGTATTCCCAAACCATCTGCGTGCCGTTGTGCTCGGAAACGAGCGGCGGAAGGGCGACGTACTCGTCATCGCGTTCCTGCCCTACCACAAAGTAAGCGCCGGAAGAGGTGAAACTTCCCAGCTTGCCCTGGATACCGAGGGAGTTGAGGTTGGTGTCGTTGTTGGTGAAAAGGCCGTCGTGCATCAGCCCCTCGGTATACAGCTTATTCAGATACTGCACGTACTCCCTGTATTCCTGCGTGGAAGGCACCCAGACGATCTTGTTGTAGTTGGGATTGGGGATCTCGTTGCCCGAATCGTCCAGGACCGTCTCTCTGTTATCGATCTCGATGCCGGTACCGACAAAGCCGAACGCGCTGCTCAGGAAATGCAGGGACGCATCGTTCATGGCGGCGATGATCGGAACTTCGTCGGATGCGTTTCCGTTCCCGTTTGCGTCGTAATCCTTAAATGCCTTCAACGTATTGTAAAACTGTTCGGTCGTTTCGGGAAGGCCGGATTCCCCAACATACGTGTCGCCAAAGGACGCGAGGTTGAGGTTTTCGATCCACTGCTTGTTGATATACTGCGTTGCGACTTCGCCGCCTTCCGCATTCAGGGCGACGCGCGCAAAGGCATAGATCTTGCCGTCCGCCTGCGTAGTCACGCGCTCGATCTCGGGATATTCTTCCATCCAATGCGAATAATTGGGGGCATACAGTTCCAGAAGGTTCTGTTCGGTGTTGCCGGTATATTCGTCGTACCCCGTCAGTTCGCGCAGAGCGCCGAGCTGAGAATACTGCGCGATCTCATACGGCTGATTGCCGAGGAAAAACGCGTCGGTGGGATTTTCGGTATCTTCCCACTTCAACCCCTTCATCTGATCGACGTCTTTCAGTCCCACCTCTTCGAACTCGACGTGGATGTTGGTGCGGCGTTCCAGCTCCTGAAACAGGTACATGTCTTCCCATTGGCCCTGAATGGACGCCTTCATGGTGAACATGTTGATCGTGATCTTTTCCTTCACGATCTGCTCGCTGTCTGGATCCGCGATGAAGTTGTCGGGATCGTACTCGACCTGCCTGCCGCCGCATCCGACGAACAGAGACATCGTTCCGAGCGCGAGCGCCGCAGCGCAGGCAATGCACAAAAGTTTTTTCAGCATGATTTCCTCCTTATGCTTGTTTTATCCTTTCACGCTTCCGATCATCATCCCCTTTTCCAGGTGCCTAGCAAGGAAAGGATAGACAATGAGGATCGGGAGCGTGGTGACAACGATGGACGAATATTTGACCGCTTCCGCAAGCATTTTATATTGAAGCGCATCTTCGCCGACGGCGCCGCTGCCGTCGCTGAGAAGGATGTCCCTGAGGACGAGCTGCAGCGTTTTGAGGTCGGTATTGCTCGGCGATATAAAGACGAGCGGATAAAAATAAGAATTCCAGTATCCCACAGCATAAAACAGGATCATGATGGCGATGACCGGCTTACACAGAGGGATAATGACGGAAAAATAAATGCGGAAATCGCAGGCGCCGTCGATCTTTGCGGCCTCTTCCAGGTCGGCCGGGATGGAAGAAGTCATGAACGTGCGCACGACGATGACGTTCCATAATCCTTGATGAAAAAAGTGACCTGCCCGTAATAGACGGCCTCGGGACTGCTGAACGACAGAGAAAGGATATAGATGAGCGGATACAGAAAGATCACGCACAGCAGTGCGACGAGCACATAAACTACGATCTGAAAAGCGAAATCGCCTTTGCTTTGCCTCTTCATCGCCGTACCCCCTTACAGTATCGTCTCGCCGCCGAGTTTTTTGGCGGTAAAATTCGCGCCCAACAGCAGCACCAGACTGATGATGTTGTTGAAAAGGCCGATCGCCGTACCGTAGCTGTATTGCTTGATGACAGAGCCGAGCGTCTTTTCATAAACATAAGTGGAAATGATGTTGGAGGACGCATAGTTCAGATCCGTCTGCATCAGCAATACTTTTTCAAACCCGACGTTGAGCATGTTGCCGAGATTCATGATGAGCGTTATGGAAACGATGGGCAGAAGGCCGGGGATATTGATGTGCCAGATCTTGCGCAGGCGGCTCGCGCCGTCGATCTCCGCCGCTTCGTACAGCGTGGGATCGATCGCCGTCAGCGCGGCGACATAAGTGATCGACCACCAGCCAAGCCCCTGCCACATCCCCGAAAGCACGTAGATCCACGGGAACCACGCCGCGCTTTCCATAAACTTGACGGGCTCTAATCCGAAAAGCATGATCATGCGGTTGATGATGCCGACGCGGTCCTGCGTATACTCCAAAAAAGTAAAGCACATGCTGACGGAAACGACCAGCGAAATAAAGTACGGCGCGTACGAGATGATCTGCACCGTAGTGCGGAGCGATTTGACGCGGATCTCATTCAAAAGGAGCGCGAACAGGATGGGGAGCGGAAACACGAGCAGCGAACACAGAGAAAGCCGCAGCGTGTTCCACAGCATATCCAGAAAATAAGGATCCGTCACAAACTCCGTAAAATGTTTGAAGATCGGGTCCGCCCACGGGCTGCCGCCGATCCCCTGGATCACGTTGTAGTCTTTAAACGCGATGACGATGCCGTACATGGGAGCGTAGCAAAATACAGCTATGATCGCCAGCGCCGGCAATGCCAGTAAATACAGCTGCCAGTTCTTATACCATGCGCGCAGTTTTTTCTTTCCGGTTTTGCCGGGAAGGGTCTTAGACGATTCGCGGCTCTCCGCAAGTACGCTTACCTCTTCTTTCATGCTCTTCCTCCCTTTGATCGTTTTTATGTAAAAATTTGAAGACTATGCGTCTTTATAATGTCAAAAATACAAGCTTTGAAGATCTCCGAACCTATTCCGGCAATTTTCCGTTTATCTTCCTTTCTAAACTTCTATATTTGAAATAATTGGTATATTTTAACACTTTTTGTGATTAATTATTGAATTTTCTAAAAATATAATATCATAAAAACGGAAAGCAGTGTAAAAGTATCTACCTATCTTATAAAAATATGTAAAAAAATTAAGACAAAATATTGTAAAAACTTTCAAGGCGTGCTATAATTTTTACGCAAGAATAAAATCAGAGGTGAACGTTCATGCCCGCTCTTACAAAAGCCGCCGGATTTTACCTGTCCTTAGCGGCAAGTTATAATCAGACATTCGACGAATACGACATGCCCGTACATTCGCACGAGTATTACGAATTCATGTTTGTGAACTCAGGAAAATGCGATGTTTTCGTCGAAGAAAAAAGCGGCGCCATGGAAACGCTGACGCTCGGGAAGAGCGATTTCGTACTGATCGACGCAAATGTCAAACACAGGCTGTTCGTTACGCCGCACAGCCCCTGCAACATCATGAATATCGAGATCAATGCGCAGAAAATCGATCCGTCCTCCGAGTATATTTACGATTTCGGGCGCATTTTGCAGGCGTGCAAAAATTTGAAGCGCATTTTTACACGCTTCCGATACGGAAAATTCCGCGACACCAACCGCATTAAAGACACTTTGGAAAGGATCCAATCGGTATACGACGCCAGCATGGCCGATCCCGCGCGAACCGCAGAAAAGGCGCTTCTGCAAATACTGCTCGGCGAATTATTTTTGGAAACGGACCAGTGCGCCGAACAGGTGAACAGCAGCGGCAACATTTACGTGCAGAAAACGTATGAATACATAAAAAGCCATTATCAGGACGAGATCACGCTGCAATCGCTTGCGAATTACCTGAACATTCACCCCACCTATATCCAGAGGCTGATCCGCGGCGTTTCGGAAGATTCGGTGCACAGCCTGATCAACAAATTCCGGATCCAGAAGGCCATCGAACTTCTCCGCAGCTCCTCTCTGCCGCTGATCGACGTCGCCATCGAAGTCGGGTTCAACAACAGGCAATCCTTTTTCAACGCATTCAAAAAATACACGGGCGTCTCACCCAACGAATACAGGCGCGAACACATCGACAACGAAAAATGGCTGAAAAACGAATCGTACACTACGTCCGTCTTTGAAGATGAAGGCTAGACACGCACAGCGCCCGCGTTTAACGCGGGCGCTTATTTTTTGATTAGTATTTTACCCGAAAACGCGATACGCATTCCCCCTTCCTCCTCGAACGACGCTTTCAAAGGATGCGCAGACCGTATCGCCCGACGCAAGGCGCGGGGCATAAAAAATCGGGGCGCACCCCGAACGGAGCGCGCCCCCGGCGCGGCATACTATGCCGACGATTTTGTTTTTACCTGCAATTACTTGCGGGGATTCTGAATGTTCGCCCTTGCAGCAGCCAGACGTGCGATCGGGACACGGTAAGGCGAGCAGGATACATAGTTCAAACCGATCTTATGGCAGAACTCGATGGACGAAGGATCGCCGCCGTGTTCGCCGCAGATACCGAAGTGCATGCTCGGACGGGTCACTTTGCCCATCTTGACAGCCATATCCATGAGTTTACCCACGCCGACCTGATCGAGCTTCGCGAACGGATCGGATTCGTAGATCTTGTTCTCATAGTATGCGGGCAGGAACTTGCCTGCGTCGTCGCGCGAGAAGCCGAACGTCATCTGCGTGAGGTCGTTCGTGCCGAAGCAGAAGAACTCTGCCTCTTTCGCCATCTCGTCGGCGGTGAGCGCCGCACGGGGGATCTCGATCATCGTACCGACTTCGTATTTGAGGTCGCTCTTCGCTTCCGCGATGAGTTTATCCGCGACTTCGACGACGGTCTTCTTGACGAACGCGAGCTCTTTCACCTCGCCCGTGAGCGGGATCATGATCTCGGGAACGATATTCCAATCGGGATGCTTTTTCTTGACGTTGATCGCCGCCTTGATAACGGCAGCCGTCTGCATGCGCGCGATCTCGGGATAGGTGACCGTCAGGCGGCAGCCGCGGTGACCCATCATCGGGTTGAACTCGTGGAGATCCGCGATGATCTGCTTGATCTGCGCGACCGTCTTCTTCTGCGCCTTGGCGAGCGCTTTGATGTCCGCCTCTTCGGTGGGAACAAACTCATGCAGAGGAGGATCGAGGAAACGGATGGTTACGGGGTAACCGCCGAGCGCCTCGTACAGTTTCTCGAAGTCGCTCTGCTGCATCGGCTCGATCTTGTCGAGCGCCGCAACGCGCTCTTCCACCGTATCCGCGCAGATCATCTCGCGGAACGCGGCGATCCTGTCGGGGTCGAAGAACATGTGCTCGGTACGGCACAGGCCGATACCCTGTGCGCCGAATGCGGCGGCCTGCTTCGCGTCTGCGGGAGTATCCGCATTGGTACGGACAGCCATCGCTTTATATTTGTCGGACAGCTCCATGATGCGGCCGAAATAACCGGAGGAGGTATCCGCAGCCACCGTCGGGATGCCCTCGCCGTAGATGTTACCGGTAGAACCGTCGAGGGAAATGACGTCGCCCTCTTTATAAACTTTGCCTTTGAGCGTAAATTTCTTGTTCTCCTCGTCCATCTTGATGTCGCCGCAGCCGGATACGCAGCAGGTACCCATGCCGCGCGCAACGACCGCCGCGTGGGAGGTCATACCGCCGCGGACGGTGAGGATGCCCTGCGCATAGTGCATGCCCTCGATGTCTTCGGGAGAGGTTTCCAATCTTACCAGGACGACTTTTTCGCCCTTCTTGCCCTGCTCGACAGCGTCTTCCGCCGTGAACACGATCTTACCGGTAGCGGCGCCGGGAGACGCAGGCAGCGCGGTCGCGACGGGGGTCGCCTTTTTGAGGGCGGCAGCGTCGAACTGCGGATGCAGGAGCGCGTCGAGCGACTTCGGATCGATCTGCATGAGCGCTTCCTGTTCGGTGATCATGCCTTCGTCAATGAGGTCGCAGGCGATCTTGATCGCGGCGGCAGCCGTACGCTTGCCGTTACGCGTCTGGAGCATATAGAGGTGACGGTCTTCGATCGTGAACTCCATATCCTGCATGTCTTTATAATGGCTCTCGAGCGTATTGCAGATCTTCTGGAACTGTTCGTACACTTCGGGCATGATCTCTTTCATCTTGTCGATGGGCATCGGGGTGCGGATACCCGCAACGACGTCTTCGCCCTGCGCGTTCATGAGGAATTCGCCCATGAGCTTCTTTTCGCCCGTGGCGGGGTTGCGCGTGAACGCGACGCCCGTACCGGAAGTGTCGCCCATGTTGCCGAACGCCATCATCTGCACGTTGACCGCCGTGCCCCAGCTGTAAGGGATGTCGTTCTGCATGCGATAGTAATTCGCGCGGGGGTTGTCCCAGGAACGGAAGACCGCCTTGATCGCGCCGAAGAGCTGTTCCTTCGGATCGGTCGGGAAATCCTGCCCGAGCTTCGCTTTATATTCCGCTTTGAACTGAGCAGCGAGTTCTTTGAGGTCGTCCGCCGTCAGTTCGACGTCCTGCGTGACGCCCTTTTTCTCTTTCATCTGGTCGATGAGCTGCTCGAAGTACTTTTTGCCGACCTCCATAACGACGTCGGAATACATCTGAATAAATCTCCTGTAGCAGTCCCAAGCCCAGCGGGGATTGCCGGATTTTTTAGACAGAACTTCTACGACCTCTTCGTTCAGGCCGAGGTTGAGGATGGTGTCCATCATGCCCGGCATGGAAGCGCGCGCGCCCGAACGGACGGAGACGAGCAGAGGATTCTCTTTGTCGCCGAACTTTTTGCCGCAGATCTCTTCCATCTTTGCGATGTATTCCATGATCTCCGCCTGAATTTCGGGATTGATCTGCCTGCCGTCCTCATAATACTGCGTGCAAGCCTCGGTAGAGATCGTAAAGCCCTGCGGAACAGGCAGGCCCATGCCCGTCATTTCCGCGAGGTTCGCGCCCTTGCCGCCGAGAAGCTCGCGCATCTTTGCGTTGCCTTCCGAGAAAAGGTAGCAATACTTCTTTGCCATAAAAAATTTTTTCCTCCTGATAAAGATTGGAATTTTTATCGAGTTCCCTAACAATTCTATTTTAATACACTTTCACGCAAATTTCAAGTGAAAACAGAATCTTTTTGGGATTTTTTGCAAGTATTTTGAAGCTGAAAAAGGAAACGGGCGCAAAATACGCATTGCCGCCCGCTTTTATGCGCCCAAAAGGGCTATGTATTCCCCCAATGCCTTTACGCGGGCGCCTGTTTTCTCTCCGAAATACGCGGAGAGCAATCTGAGCGCCCGCAGCACCCCGTCTTTCCCCGCAGCTTCCGCATCGTACGGCTGCCCCGCGCATTTTCTGAGCACATTCAGGGTAGAAAGGCTCGCGCCCGCCCCCCGCGCACACTCGCCGCAGTAAAAACTGCCGTCCGACAAATCGAACCGGAGCCCTTCCGCAAGGGGCGCACCGCAGCCGGCGCAGGCCCCGAAAGAAAGTCCGTATCCCGAAAGTTCCAGCGCTTTGAGAAAAAAGGAAATCAGCGCTTCCGCCTCGTTCCCGCGGCACATTTCGCCCAAGGCGCTGACGGCGCGCAGGAACAACTCTTCGTTTACGATCCCGCCGTACAGAACGGCATCGGAGATGCCCGTCACGCAGGCAGCGGCGTAAAATTTGCCGATGTCTTCCCTGAGGGCGTAAAACCCGTCCGTAAGCGCCGCCGAAACGACGGTGTGCCGCTCCCCCTTTTCCGCAAGGACATATTCGGCAAAACAGAAGGGCTGCGCCGCAAAGCGAAGTTTCGCGCCCGGCTTTCTGACCCCCTTTGCCGCGGCGGATATCTTGCCGTACTGTAAAGAAAAGAGGGTGAGCATCTTATCGTTTTCCCCGTAATCGGCCGTCCTGAGGACGAGCGCGTCCGTTTTGATTTCCATAACTTTTTTCCGCCTTTTCTGAGAAAAATGCGCCGATGTGCGGCGCATTTTTCGCTTTCATCTTTTTTTCAGTTGTTTATACAACATATAATAAGACAGACTGCCCGTCTTTTCGAACATCTTCCAGGCGATCTCGGCAGTCTCGTCGTCCCTGATGAATCTCGCCATATTCCCCTCCCTGCGGCAAAGCCGCAAGAGAAGTATGCGCCGCGCGGCGCGGAATTATTTACGGCGGAAATCTTCTTCCCCGTAACCGAGTTCGCGCAGCCTGCCCGGCCTGTCCCGCCAGTCGTCCTCGACCTTGACGTACGCGGTGAGGAACACCTTGCATCCGAGAAAACTTTCCATCTCTTTGCGGGCAAAACCCAGCGTCTCTTTGAGGGCTCCGCCCTGTTTTCCGATCAGGATGGCTTTGTGGTTTGCCTTTTCGCACACGATGTCCAGGTCTATATCGTAAATATCTCCGTTTTCCCTCTTTTGGAAGGTATTGACAACGACAGCGACCCCGTGCGGGATCTCTTTATCGTACTTCAACAGGATCTTTTCGCGCATGATCTCGGCGATCATAAATTTTTCCGACCGGTCCGACACGATGTCCTCGGGGAACAGCGGTTCCCCTTCGGGAAGCATCTCGGCGATCAGCGCTTTCAGCCTGCCGATGTTTTTGCCGCGGCGCGCCGAAACGGGCACTACGTCGCAGCCGATGCCCTCTTCGTAAAGTTTTTTCGCGTCGGCGGGGATATTTTCTTCGGGCATGATGTCCGTCTTGGTATATGCGATCAGCATGGGGACGCCGTACGAAAGATAGCGCTTCATCAGCGACAGATCCGAATCGCCCACGCCCTTATGCCCGTCATGCACGAACAGGATTAGATCGACGTCCTTTGCCGACGTCTCCGTCGTGCGCATCATGACGTCGGTCAGCGCGTTTTTGGATTTATAGATGCCGGGCGTATCCACAAACACGATCTGCGCCCCCTCTTCGTTGAGGATGCCCAATATCCTGTCCCGCGTGGTCTGCGGCTTGGGGGACACGATGGCGACCTTTTCGCCCACCAGAACATTGACGAGGGTGCTCTTGCCCGCGTTCGCTTTGCCGATCACGGCGACCGTACCGCTCTTCACTGTGCGTCTCTCCCTATGCCGATCTCGGAGAGGATCTCCTCTTCCTTGGCGCGCATCTCCGCTTTGTCCGACTCCGTTTCGTGGTCGTACCCGAGCAAATGGCACATGCCGTGGACGGTGAGATAATACAGCTCGCGGCGCAAGGAATGGCCGTACTCCTCCGCCTGCTCGGCCGCGCGGGCGCGGCAGATGACGACGGAACCGAGAAAAATGCGCCCCTCTTCGTCCGCGTCGTACGGGAAATCGGCTTTGTTGACGGGCGCATTGCGGATGCCGTCCAGGTTGGGAAAGCTGAGAACGTCCGTCACGGCGTCCTTGCCGCGTTCCTTCGCGTTGAGCGCACGGATCCCCTCTTCGTCCGTAAAGACAAGTTCTGCCGACAGGGGTGCGTCCCCCGCGATGCGCGAGGACAGCGCGTCTTCCACGGGCGCCGTCTCAAAATCTTCTTCGCACTCGATTCTAATCTTTTTCATTCGTAGTCTCCTCTCCTCCTGTCCTTTTGATCTTGAGTTTGGGGTATTGGATACGGCTGTGATATACGCCCGTCAGACAGCTGACGATCGTCTCTTTGATGGTCGTCAGATCGCGCATGGTGATGTCGCACTCGTCGAACTGATCGAGATCCATGCGCTCTTCGATGATGTCGCGCACGGCGTTTTCCACCTTTGCGGGAGTCCGTTCGGGCAGCGTTCTGGAAATCGCCTCGCTCGCGTCCGCGATCATGATAATCGCGGCGATCTTGGTCTGCGGCTTGGGGCCTGGATAAGAAAAATCTTCGATATTCAGCTCGCCGTCCGACATTTTGAGCGCTTTGGCATAAAAATATTTGATGGGGAGAGTCCCGTGATGCTGCACCGCAACATCGGCAAGGATCTTCGGAAGCCGCTTGGAACGGATGAGATCGTAACCGTCTTTCGCGTGCGAACGGATGATGTCTACCGAAAGTTCGGGGGAAAGTTCGCTGTGCGGGTTATACCCCGATTGATTTTCGGTAAAATACTCGGGCTGGCGCAGTTTTCCCACGTCGTGATAATACGCCGCCGCCCGAGCGAGGGCGGTATCTTCGTTCAGCGCGATCGCGCACGCCTCCGCAAGGTGCGCCACGACGATGCAGTGGTTGAACGTGCCCATCGCCTTTTCCCTGAGTTCGCGCATGAGCGGCGCGTCGTGGTCGGTCAGCTCGCGCAGCCTGTAATCGGTCACGCAGTTGAACAGCACCTCGAAGACGGGCAACAGCGCCATGAACAGCACCGCCGACAATACGCCGCCTTCCAGCGAATACAGGAGCGGCACGATAATACCCTCGTCCTTGTTGTATTCGATGCACGACGCCATGATGAGGACGGGCAGACAGACGGCAAACCCCGTGAGGAAAGAACGCAGGCGCGTTTTGACCTTACTGCCGACGAAAATGCCGATCATGCCCGCCGAAAACGCCATGACGGGGAAGCAGTACGCCGCCGTCTCGTACGCCTCGCCCGGATCGTAATTGGAAAAATGATCGATAGAAAACATCAGCAGCGCAAAAACGACGTTTAAGAGGATAGCGTCGCGCCGGCCGAGCAGCATGAGCGCAAGAAGCGCCAAAAGCGCCGCCGGGCGGGCGTACACGTTGAAGAAAACGCCGAAAAAGTACGAAATGACAAGCGCAGCGCCCAAAAGAACGAAGACAAGCTCGATGTTCTTCATCATTGCGAGAAAAGACTTGTCTTCAAAGATATAATAAAAATAAATGACGACGAACAGGATAAAGACGCTGGCGGCGAGATAACCGAGCGTACTTAAATTGTTTTGGATGTATTCGGCAAAGTTCTGCCCGCCGTCCGCGCCGTAAACAGTGTTAAAAAAGATAAAGAAAGCAATGAAGGCGAGAAAGATCGCATAATTGAACAGAAAGAGAAAGACGCTTTTGATACATTCGTCGCGCCCGAACTTTTTACTTTCTGTGGTTTCGGAATACATCATTTTTCTGCTCCTCTTTGGAATTTTCCCGCTCATAAGCGCGGACGATCTGCATGACGAGCGGATGCCGCACGACGTCTTTCGCCGTCATGGCGACCGTCTCGATCCCCTCGATGCCTTTCAGAATGGAGACAGCGTGTTTCAGTCCGCTCTTTTTGCCCTCGGGAAGGTCGATCTGCGTCACGTCGCCCGTGATGACCATTTTGCTTCCGTCGCCCATGCGGGTCAGAAACATTTTCATCTGCTCTTTGGTCGTGTTCTGCGCCTCGTCGAGGATGATGAACGCGTTGGAGAGCGTCCTGCCGCGCATGTACGCGAGCGGCGCGATCTCGATCAGCCCGCGCTCCATCAGTTTGATATAATTTTCCATGCCGAAAAGCTCTTGCAGGGCGTCGTACAGCGGGCGAAGGTAAGGGTCGACCTTGGTCTGCAGATCGCCCGGCAGAAAGCCGAGCTTTTCGCCCGCTTCCACGGCGGGGCGGGTGAGGATGATCTTCTCCACCTCTTTGCCCTTGAACGCGCTGACCGCCGCGCAGACGGCAAGATAAGTCTTGCCGGTCCCCGCAGGGCCGATGCCGAACACGACCGTGTTCTTTTTGATCGCGTCTACATATTTTTTCTGCCCCACCGTCTTGCATTTGATCTGCTTGCCGCGGGAAGTGACCGCAATGACCCCGCCGACCAGCTGTTTGATCGCCTCGGCGTTGCCTTCCCTGGCAAGTTCGATACAGTAAGCGAGACGGGACTTGTCCACCGTTTCACCCGCGGATATGAGCGCCAGAAGCCCGTCGAACACGCGCGCCGCCGTCTCGGCAGCATTCTCTTCTCCCGCGATTTTCAGGCCGGAGCCTTCGACCGTGACGGTCACGCCCAGTTCGCGCGAGACCGCGTCGATATTTTCGTCGTAAGAACCGACCAGCTTTTGCAGATGTTCGAGGCTCCCCGCTTCGAACGCTATTTTTGTCTGTTCCGTAAAAATTTCCTCCGGATCTTTTTTCTCAGTTTCCCGCATTGACCGAATATCTCTGCCGATAAACCGCCGTCGCGGTGTAAATGTATTTTCCGTTTTCCGCGCGCTCCTCTTCGATCACGCGCACCGTTTCACCCTCAACGCCGATCAGCGCCAGCGCGACGGCGCGCTCCTTCGCCGCCCCGTCCTCGGTTTCGCTCTCTACGAAAGCCGTATACTCCCGCAAAAGAGAGAGATAGGCGACGGGAAACGTCTCGCGGTATACCGTATCTTCCCCTTCTCCGACGGCGACCCGCCCCGAGACGATCACCTGCCCGAGAGCCACCTCGTCTCCCGCGGAAACGAGCGCCGTGCCGCGGACGACAATCAGCTCTTCCACCCGCCCGTCGGCGGGGCACACGAACTGCGCCGCACGCTCCGGCAGGGGCAGCTCTTCGTTCTTTTCCAGCGTGACGGTGACGACCGTCCCCTCCTTTTCCACCGAACAGAAGCTGACGGACGGAAGGGACATCAGGGCAAGCTCCGCCGCGCGCTCCTTCTCTTTCCCGTACACGGAAAAAGGACGGATGCCCGCCTCCGTGAGAATGGGAAGCGCGTCGGACGCGTAATGGCTGCCGCTCCCCTCGAAGCGGATGCGCAGGACGAACAGTCCCGAACAAAAGAGCGCCGCGGCAAAAAACACCGCCGCCAGGACGAGGGCGAGCCTTTTTTTTACAAAATCGACGGCCCGCTTGGGCGCGGAACCGCCCGTTACCCTTACAGTATAACACGAACGGGGAAAAATTGCAAAAATTTTTTGAATATCTTTACATTTTACCTGCATCCGCAATACGCCCGTGCCGATTTTGCGCGCGCCGTACACGGGAACGCCCGCGCGGGCGAGCTTTGTGAGCGCGCGCGGCGGAGTGAGCGTTTCCAATTCTATTATGCTCAGAAAAAACGGTTTCATCGGATCTTTTCCACCTTTACGATCTTTCCCGCAAGCACGAGATCGCCGCCGCAGTACTGCACCGCGCGGATCCCCTCTCCCTCCGCCCGCAGAACGCCGCACCGCACGGAAACTTCCACCGCCGAAGGAGAAAAGGAGAGGACGGACTTCACGTTCTCAAAGCAGACGCACCGCCCGGGGAAGAGAATGACTTTATCGCCCGAAACGATCTCTTCGTCCAGTCCCAGCCTTTCGGCGATCTCTTCAAAAAGGCGCATACCCGTTCTCCTTTCGCCCTTATCCGCCAAAAATTACGGCCGAGCGGGCGGACAAATCATTGATATTTTTCCGACAATCTGCTATAATGCTGCACATGCAGAAGGAGCAAAACAAAATGAGAGAAAGATCTGAAAACGAGAGAAAAATTACCCCTCTGCGCATAGGCGTTTTTATCTTTTGCGCGGCGGCGGCGTGTTTTTCGTTCTCTTACTTCCTGTATATCGTCATTTCGGGCAACGACCCTTACAACAAACTGATGACCTCGCTGCTTTTGACCGTCATGTATCTGCTGCCGTTCGGGGCGCACCTGCTGTTCAAAGACAAGGTCAGCGATTTCGTGATCACATTCTACACGGCGTTCCTCACCGTGGCGAGCCTTTTGGGCCAGCTTCTGCGTTTCAACCACCATTTCCCCTGGTACGATAAATTCTGCCACTTTTCTTTCGGATACGTCGGAGCGCTGGCGGGGCTCTTTATCCTGTGCAAACTGGCAGACTACGCAAAACTCCGTCCTTCCCTCGTATTCATCGTCACGTTCAGCGTTTCGATGATGTGCGCGGCGTGCTGGGAGATCATGGAATACCTTTCCAGCATGTTCCTGGGGCAGACGGCGCAGGGCGCGCCCGTAGAGACCGTAAACGGGAAAAAAGTCGTGGACATCACGGACACCATGCTCGACATCATCAGCAATTTCGGCGGGGCGGCGCTCTTTCTGCTGCACTATGCCCTGCACAAGATCACAAAAAAATCGCTGCTGCTCGGCGCGATCGTAAAAGATTTCTGCGGCCGCCCGGACGAAGTTTCGGACGCCCCGCAGACCGACAAACCATCGAAATAAGGAGACCCCTATGCCTGTTTTACAATACAAATGCCAAAAATGCGGAAAACGCTTTGAAGAACTCGTCGCAAAATACGACGATCCCGTGCGCTGCCCCGACTGCGGGGAAACCTGCTCGCGCGACTGGAGCGGTGAGATCTTTTCCGCGACGGGGAAAAAGAGCAAGAAATGCTCGGGAAACTGCAAGACCTGCGGCGGCTGTCACTGAAACATGCCTGCCCGTGCGCACGCCTGACGGCGTGCGCTTTTTTATCGCCTTTTTGCTTTTCACCCTCATGTTCAGATGACCGCCGTCCCGTCCACGAAAGACGCGATCACGCCCTCCGCCCGAAGCCCTGCGCGGCGGAAACTTTCGGCAAGATCTTCTTGCGAGGCGATCTTCCCGCTCTTCTCCTCATAATACCGTTTCAGACCCGCAAAGAATTTTTTGTCCCCCGCGGCGCTGCGAAGGGCGTCAAAGAGCAGGAATCCCTTGTCGTACGCGATGACGACGTAGCTGTACTCGCTGAGATACTCCCCCAGTTTTTTGTCCATCGACGTATCCGCGGTCCCGAAGATCTGCTCGTGCACCCCGTACAGCGCTTTATAGGCGTTTTCCGCCGCGCGGACGCGACTCTCCATCGTGACCCCGTATCCGGGCCGCGCCTCATAGTACAGCGCCGCCGAATATTCGGCCAGCCCTTCGTCCAGCCACGCGTCTTCCAGCTGATTGTTGCCGACGGCAGCATACCACCACTGATGCGCCGTCTCGTGCACGATCACATAATCCCTTTCCGCACCCGCAAGGCGGTCGCCGATCATGGTCAGCGCGGGATATTCCATCCCGCCCACGCAAAACCCGGTCTGCACGGCGCTGTAAGTGGGATAGGCGTAATCGCCGAACGTTTCGGAAAAATAACCGAGGCAGTCCTCTATAAGTTCGAGGCGTTCCTGCGGGGAATCGTCGTCGTAATAATAGTACATGACCTGCACGCCGCCGCTCTCGCCCTGTGCGACGGAAAATTCTTTGCCGAGAACGAGGGCAAAGTCGCGCGCGCCGGAAAGCTCCATCTCATACACCGTGTCCCGCCCGTCCCGCTCGGCAGACAGGATGCGCCCGCTCGAAGCGACGGTATATTCCCCGTCCGTGCGCAGTGTCACCGCATAGTCGGCGCATTCGCTGTAAAACGGGTCCCCGTCCGAATAATATTCACACTCATAGAACGCGCCTTCTTCATAGACGCACAGGATCGGATAAAAATTGCCGAGATTGACGGCATGCTCCGTTATGCCCGTGCGGTGAGAGACCTTCGCAAGCGTCAGAGTATACGAAACGGTGATCTCGGCGCGCTCCCCCGCGGAAACGCTTTCCGCAAGCTCCACGCGGAGGATATTCTCGTCCGCGCCGCACACCTCCCAGCTTTTGCAGGGCGAAACGTCGGATACGGTCATCGAACCGAAACTTTCACCCGCGTAATACGCCGCGGCCGTAAGCGACGGAGAGACGGGAGAGTAAACGGAATCCTCCCTGTAAGCATTGCCGAAGAGGTTGAATTCGAGCGTGCCGAGCGACTCGCCCGTATCGTTGTAAAAGGTGAAGCGCATCTCGGCCGCCAGAACGCCGTCGCGGTATTCCGCGTCGATCTGATAACGGTCGTGCGGGGCCTCTTTCCCGCCGCATCCCGCAAACGCGAAGAGGGGCAAAACGAGCGCCGCGGCAAGGGCGGCGCAGAGCAATCTTTTCATGGTCTCCTCCCGCCTATATGGTATGCCGCGGCGGCCCGTATTATGAAAAAACGCCACGCACCGTCCCCGCAGAAAAAACGCGCTTTTACACAAAAAAACTCCGCGCGGGCCATGCCCGCGCGGAAAAAAGGAAGGGAGAAAATGAGGGTTGTCCGAGTTATTTTTCGTCGAGATCGAGATAAGACGCAGGATCTACCGCCTTTCCGTCCTTTCTGATCTCAAAATGAAGGTGCGAACCTTCGTTGTATTCCTTGCCCATGACGTCGGCAGACGCCGAAAGCGTGCCGATGATATCGCCCTGCGACACTTTGTCGCCCGTTTTAAGGTCGGAAGACACATCGACGGACGAATAGACCGTCTGCAACCCGTCGCCGTGATCGATGACGATGCACCCGCCGTCGAGCAGCGTATCGGTGATCTCTGCAACGGTGCCGTCGTACGCCGCCGCAACGCTCGTGCCCGCGTCCGCTTTGAAATCGATGCCTTCGTGCAAATTGTAGCGGTTCAGCGTGGAATTATACCAGAAAGAATAGGTCGCCGAAACGGTCGCACCATCTACGGGCATGGAAAACACGACTTCTCCGCCCGTCTGCTGTCCGTCATCGTCGTCTTTGTCACCGTCTTCGTCGCCGTCGTTGTCTCCGTTATCGTCGTTATCGTTGTCGCCGTCCTGATCTTTGTCGGGATCTTCGATCGATACGGGCGAATCCTGCGTGACCATGATCACGGTAAAGGCGATCGCCGCCGCCAGAACGAGCGCGCATGCCGCCAATATAATGTAATACAGTTTTTTGCTCTTTGCCTTTTCGGGAGTGGAACCTTGCGTATTTTTGTCTTTCATAAACATCCTCCGAGATGATTGTGCGTTGATTTTTGACAGCGGGCAAAAATTTATACACGCCCGGAAAAAATTTTTTAATATCCCCCGAAAATGAGAGGGCTGCCCACCGCACTGCGCCCGCCGCCCACGGCGATATGCAGGTTTACGGCATGGCCGCACAGCGCCACCGCCCCGCTAAGGCGCGCGGCATAGTAATAATAGTTGACAACGTCGCCCGCGCGTTCGGTGAAGAGAAGGACCGCCCCGTATCTTTCCGCCTCGGCAAAGGCTCGTGCCTCGTCCAAATAGATTGTGCTTTCCCCCGAAAGGCGCAAAATATTCCGTCTCGCGGCCCGCGCGTCCTCCGCCGGAACCAGCGTCATTTCCGCGCCCGAATTTGCGCCGTTCGAATAAAATATGTAGTATTCCCCCGGCTCGAAGAGAAGCCCCCCGCCCATCAGCTGAGGAAGGATAAGAAGCGCCAGGCATAAAACAAACGCTCCCAGCGCAGAAACATATTTTTTCAGCATAAAAAACCGCCTCCGTGACTTCGGAGACGGTTATTGCCAATTTTTCGGATTTTATGCGGAGCTCATTGTTTTCCCTTTTTGCCGAGCGGGATGTGCGCGCAGGCGTTCAGGGAAAGATCGGAAAAATTGCCCGCCCTGTACTGCACAAGCCCCTCGGCGGCGATCATCGCCGCATTGTCGGTACAGTACTTTTTTTCGGGCAGGACAAGTTTCAGACCCGCCGCCGCGCATTTTTCCTGCAAAAGGGCACGCAGATACCCGTTTGCGATGACCCCGCCGCCCGCGGCGACCGTTTTGCAGCCCTTTTCTTTGGCGGCCGCAACGGCGCGCTCTGCCAGAACTCCGCACGCCGCGCTCTGAAAAGACGCCGCGACGTCCGCGCGGGAATAGGGTTCTCCCTTCTGTTCCCTCTGATGGCAGTAATTGATGACGGCCGTCTTCAAGCCGCTGTAAGAAAAATCGTACCCGTTCCCCGAAAACATTTTTGGGAACGCGACCGAAGGCTCACCTTCACGGGCGAGCTTTTCTATGCTCGGCCCCCCGGGATAAGACAGCCCCAATACGCGCGCGGCTTTATCGAACGCCTCGCCCGCCGCGTCGTCGCGGGTGGACCCCATGATCTCGAAATCGGTATAGTTTTTCGTATAGATGACCGCCGTGTGCCCGCCGCTTGCAAGGAGAGTGATAAAGGGCGGCTCGAGCGTATCGTCCGCAAGGTACGCCGCCGCCATGTGCCCGCGGATATGATTGACCCCGATGAGCGGGATGCCGAGTGCGAAAGCGTATGCCTTGGCGAAAGACAGCCCGACGAGCAGAGCACCCAAAAGTCCCGCCCCGTACGTGACCGCGACCGCATCGAGCGCAGCGGGCGAAACGCCCGCCTCCGCCACGGCCCTGCCGACCGCCTCGCCGATCGCCTCGGTATGCGCGCGTGACGCGATCTCGGGGACGACGCCGCCGTATTTCGCCTGTTCGGCGGCGGAAGAGAGAATGATGCTCGACAAGAGTTTTCTCCCCCGTATGACGGCAGCCGCCGTCTCGTCGCACGAGCTTTCGATGCCGAGAATGAGCGGCTCCTCTTTCAGCGGCCTGTTTTTCGCGCGTTCTTCGTAGGTCATGGCGTCCTCCTTTTCTGAAAGCATGCGCCCCGCTGCATATGCCTTTCGGCGCACGCGGGGCGTTGACATGCGCCGCGGCGCATGCAACGATAGCGATTGCGCGCGGACGCATATGTGATTTTATATATTTCTGCCCAGTTTTTCCAGTTTTTTCGGCAGACGGCTGAACACAGTCACCCGCCCGTCCTTGCCGAAAATATTGTCGATCGCCTCTCCGTACATCCCGTAAATGCGCTCGGAAACATACACCTTTCCCGCATAACCCGCGTCGGCAAGCTCGCGGAGAAAATCAAAATCGGCCGCGGCGTCGAAGACGAGCTGTTTTTTATAAGTCAGCCGCGTATACGTCCTCGTGTTGCAAAGATCGAGCTCTTCGCCGTCGCATTCTTTGAGAAAGGTGACGGACGGCACGTCGTAGTCCGTACCCGAAGAACTGCGGAATGTTTCAGGCTGAAAACCTTTCCAGCGGCGGTAAGAATCGTACGTCGTGACAATGACCGCGCCGACGGCATCGAGCGGGATCTTTTTCGGGAAAAAGACGCGCGTACGGAGTTTATTGCCGTCGATGCGGTAAGTCGCGTGCACGGCAAACATGGGAAGACTGACGAGGAGCGCCCCCGCCGCAAAGCAGACGATCTCCCATACGATGCCGTCCATAAAAAAGACAGCCAGCACGCCGAGCGCGAGAAAAATGCCTCCTAAGACGAGGAAAAAGACGGTATTCCCCTTCCGTCGGAAATTTCTGTAATATTTTTTCATAAAACGATGTTCCCCCGACTCCGTTTTTGGAAAACGGTCAGGATTTTTTCAGATAGTCGATGATAAAGGGCTGGATGTCGCCGTCCATGACCGCCTGAATGTTGCCCGTCTCGTATCCCGTACGATGATCTTTCACGAGGGTATACGGGCAGAACACGTAACTGCGGATCTGGCTGCCCCATTCGATCTTTTTGATCTCACCCTTGATATTCTGTTCGTTCGCGAGCCGTTCGCTCTCTTTGAGTTCGATGAGCTTGGAGCGCAGCATCTTCATTGCCATTTCACGGTTCTGGATCTGCGAACGCTCGTTCTGGCAGGAAACGACGATGCCCGTCGGGATGTGCTGGATGCGGATCGCCGATTCCGTCTTGTTGATGTGCTGGCCGCCCGCACCCGACGAACGGAAGGTAGTGACTTTCAGGTCTTCACTCCTGATCTCCACGTCGCCGTCGTCCTCGATCTCGGGCATGACTTCGAGCGACGCGAAAGAAGTGTGGCGGCGCTTGTTTGCGTCGAAAGGAGAAATGCGCACCAGGCGGTGAACCCCCTTCTCCGCTTTCAGGTAGCCGTATGCGTTTTCCCCTTCTATCTTGAAGTCGATGCTTTTGATGCCCGCCTCGTCGCCGTCAAGACGGTCGAGCTCGGTCACTTTAAACCCGTTTTTCTCGGCATAGCGGGTATACATGCGGTACAGCATGGACACCCAGTCGCAGCTTTCCGTTCCGCCCGCGCCCGAATGCAGGGTCAGAAGAGCGTTATAGCCGTCGTATTTGCCGCGAAGGAGCGCACGGATGCGCATGTCCTCTATGTCCGTTTCCGCCGCGGAAATGAGGGACTCGAGTTCTGCGATCTCCGCCGCAAACTCCGTCTCCGTATCGTCTCCGCTGCCCATCTCTTCGATAAGATCGATGAGGGCGTTCACCTCTTCGATCGCCTTTTTGCTCTTTTCATAGGCGTGGAGCTTGCCCTCGATCGCGGCGATCTCGCGCGCCAACTTCTGCGACCGTTCGAGATCCTGCCACACTTCAGGCTTTTCCTGCTCGGCCTTCAATTCCGTCAGCCTGCCGCCCTGTTCGCTTATATCCAGCGCTTCCGCCGTCTCGGCAAGGCTGTCGGAAAGTGCCTTCGCCTTCATTCTGTAATCGTCCGCTTTAAACATGTATGCTCCTGAAATTTGCTCTTTTCCGTAAAAGGCGGGGCCGAAAGGCCCCGTGCGGTGTTCTTTTCCCTATGATTATAACATGAAACCGGCAAAAGTCAAGGACTTTTGCGCACCGCCGGCCTTCCGCCGCGGCTGCGGCCGCAAATCCACGATTTTTGCCGAAAAACCGCACAAAACATCTTTACGGTATTTCCGTTCGCATTATAACATACGCAAAGCGAACTTGTCAACAAACGGCGCCCCGCGCAAAAGCGCGGGGCGCCGTGCCGTTCCGGTTGCCGGTCTTTACGCCAAATACCCGACGGAACCGATGGCCTCCGCCGAAAAAAATGTGCCGACGTACATGTCATTGCCCTCATCCTCGCCGTAACCGATCTCGGCGGTGCGGCGCTGTTTCCGCCAGGAGACGGCGATCTCGCCCGAAGCGCCCCGTTCCGCCGCTTTGGTCCGCGCGGCGGACGTAACCAGTTCCTCCGCATAGCGCTCTGCCTCTTCCTCCTCGGCAAAAGCGCACATTTTTCCTTCACCGTATACGAAATACCCCTGTGCGCCGCTGTCTAAAAAGCCCGTGCGGATCTCCGCCTCGGACGAGGCATACACGTTGCCCGTGACCGCGCCGAGCGCGTTGGCGACTTCGCCGTGCGCGGGAACAACCGCCTCCGTGCCCAAAAGCGAAGCGACCCCGCCCAAAAACAGGCGCACGGGCGCACCGACGCCGACCAGCTTGAAATCGGTCGTAAACGGCGCGCGCACGAGCGCATCCGGCCTGTTTCCCCGCGCAAGCTCGTAACTCTCTTCGATGAAGTGTTCGCTCGCCCTGTCGAATCCGTTTTTGGCAAAAAACGGGTCCTGCCCCTGCAACAGTATTTTGACGATGTTCGTGTACATCTTGTGCTCAATTTCGCGGTAGACGAGTTCGCACAGCGCCTCCGCCGTTATGCCGAGGTTCTGCGCCACGATTTCCGCCGCCGTGCGCGAAATTTCCGCGTCGAAACGCAGAAAATCTCCCCGCACGTGCATGAGGTCGGTGGGCGTCAGGCCGCACACCTGCACGACGCCCTCTTTTATAAGGCGCGACGGATGAAAGGTGTAGATATCCTGCCCGACGGCCGCAGCGGCGTCGTCTAAAATGAGCGGTCCGCCCGCAAGCGCCGCAATGAGCTCTTTTTCCCGCTCGGTATACCGTTCAAGCGAACGTGGTTTGCGCGCGAGCAGATAAAATTCGTAGCGGAACTGCGTGTGCACGCACGCGCCGCTCGCGGCGAAGCGCGAAAGCCGCTCCTTCATGGCGGGATAGCGCGACGCGGCGGCACACAGCGGCACGACGCGGTGCTCTTCCAGCACGAGTTTTTTGCCGCGATAATGCACGGCGCTGTCGCCGCCCAGCCCGAAAGTGCGGATGAGCATGCCGTCCACATAGGTACGCCACTTGCCGACCGTTACGCCGTCGTTTGCGCGCACGGGCAGTCCGCCGCAGATGATGGCGATATCCGTGGTGGTGCCGCCCATATCGACGATGACCGCATTCTTTTCTCGCGAAAGGGCGTAGCCGCCCGCGACGCTCGCCGCAGGGCCGCACAGGAGCGTTTCGACGGGATGCTTGCGCGCGAACTCCTCCGACATCAGGCTGCCGTCGCTGCGCATGATAACGGCGGGCGCGTCGATCCCGCGCACATGCAGAGCACGGCGCACGGCACGCAAAAAATCTTCGATGACGGGGTACAGTCCCGCGTTGAGCAAAGTGCCCGCGCCGCGCTGCAGACTGTTGAGTTCTCGGAAAAGTTCGTACCCGCATGTGACGGGAATATCTGAAATTTCGGCGATGCGCTCCTTCGCTTCCCGCTCGATGGCGGCGCCGTTTTTGGCGGAATATAATTCGATCACGCCGATCCCGTCCAGGTTTCGGCAATTTTCGCGCACGTCGCGCTCGAACTTCTCCCAATCGGGATACGCGTCGATTTGCCCCGAAATATCGGTACGGCACGGCTCGACGAGAATCTCCCCTACCGGCGGCAGGCCGTATTCGCCGCCGTATTTTTTCAGGATGTCTTTGTCTCCGTTAAAAAATATGAGTTTCGCCGCGCCGCCCTTGCCCTCTACACAGGCATTGGTCGCAAGCGTGGTAGAGAGCGCCAGCATGCGCACTTTTTTGAAATACTCTCTCGGAAGCGCATCGAGCGCGTTCTCGATACCCGCGCACAGATCTTCTTTCGTCGTGAGCGCCTTGGCGGTCCCCAAAATCTTTTTTGTTTCAAAATCGTAGAGCACGGCGTCGGTATAGGTCCCGCCCGTGTCGATGCCGATGGCAAGTTTCATATGCAAAGCCTCCCGCCGCCCTTCCGGCGGCGCTGAAAAGTATTCCGTGCTGCGGCCGCGCGCCGCCTCCGTGGGCACTGCCCCACTGTATTCCCGTATAGTATACCATGCCGCGCGCCAAAAAGCACCCGCCTATTTTGCGGAAAATCGGTATTCTTTTGCTCTCCTTTTCCAAGCAAGGCGACGGCACGGCGCGGATTCAGGTGAAATTTTTTTGAAAATATGTTAGAATAAAGGCGAAGCGGCTCAATAAAACGCGCGGACAGTTTGTTTAATAGACAAAAGCATGGGAAACAGGGCCGCTTACAGGAGAAGAGAATGTGAACCGAAAAAAGATGGACGAATGCCTCGTGCGGACGCAGGGCGGGGACAAAGCGGCCTATTCGCTGTTCTATGCGGAGACGGCGAAGGGAGTTTTTGCCTTTCTGTACGGGTATTACCGGAATTACGCGCGGACGGAAGAGGCGACGCAGGAGACCTACTACAGGGCTTTGAAGAATATCGACCGATACCGCGCGGGGACGGACGCGCGCGCCTGGCTCTTGCAGATAGCGAAGAACATCGCCCTCAACGACATACGGCGGGCAAAGCGCGAGGATATCCTGCCCGATGAGCGGCTCGCGCCCCTCCTGACGGGGGAGACGCCCGACGGGAGCGTGTTCGAGGCGCTGCACCGCGCGCTCGACGAAACGGAGCGGCAAATCGTGATTCTGCACGTTTTATGGGGCTACAAGCACCGCGAAATCGCCGAAAAGCTGGAAATGCCGCTCGGCACGGTGACGAGCAAGTACAAAATATCCGTGACGAAGCTGAAACATTACTTAAAGGAGGGACAATAGAATGCGCAGTTGGAAGAAAAAACTCGACAACGAGCTCGACAAAATCGTGCGCGCCATGCCCTCCGAATTTGCCCCCGCCGAACAGGAAGCAGCCCCTCTAAAGAGCAAGAACGGGCGCCCCTTCCGCATCGCCGCGGCGGCGACCGCCTGCGCCCTGTTTTTGGGGATTCTGCTGCCGGTTATAATCCTTTTGGGCCCCTTCCTGCAGAATACGGGCGGCATCATTCTGATGGAAATCAACCCCGCGGTGCGGCTGTACACCGACGAAAACGGCGCCGTCACCGCCGTGTACAGCGAAAACACCGAGGGCGACATCCTCCTCTCCGACAAAACGTTTGCCGCTTCCCTGCGCGGCATCCCCGCCGCCGACGCCGCGGAAAAACTGGCCGGGCGCGCCTTCGCCGCGGGGTTCGTGCGCGAGGATAGCGCCGTGCGCTTTACGGTGGCGGCGGACAAAAACGCCTCCGCCGAGGAATTGCAAAGCGCGCTGGAAGAGTCTGTAACCGCCTATTTCTGCGAAACGGGGCTGTTCGTGCCCGTGCTCGGGCGCACGGCGGAGCTGTCCGCCTTCGGGGAGGGCAATGCCCGCGAACAGGCGGAAAACGCGCAGGGAACGCCCGTGACGGTGACCGAGCGGACGGCGGCGGCGACGGAGCCGGACGACGTGGAGGAAAGCTACCGCGATTCCCTGCTGCGCTATACGCGGGAGGTGACCGACTGCGTCTACCGCACCGCGAGCGGCAAAAAGGCGGCGCTGGAGGAGATAAACGCGCTCAACGAAGATATCGTCGCACACGAAGACAACGCATACTCCCTCCCCTATTGGCTGTTGGCGGAAGTGCCGAACTTCCGGCCGACGGAAAACCTCGCCGCGCTCATGGCGCAGATGGAGCAAAAACTTTCCGAATACGAGGCGCGCTACGGGCAGTCGCTGAGCGGCTCGGACAAATACCTGCTGTTTTTGACGCTGAATTCCTTTTACAGGGCGTTTGACCTTGCGGCGTTACAAAAGGGCATGGAGGATTTGCTCTCGCTCATCGAATACTTTACGGGCATCTTCGATGCGAGCGCCTTTATCGGCATCATAGCGGGCGACGACGCGCTGGCGCAGGCGGTGACCGCGCTGTTCGACGGAATCGGAACCCTGCCCGAAACGGTGGAAGGCTATGTGCAGTCTGCACTGGAAATGCTGCGGCGGGAGACGGCGCTGGCGCTGTACGAGAACAGAACGGAGGCGGAAAAACAGCGCCCCGCCCTCTCCTGCGAGGAATATCGGCAGAAAATGCAGGAACTTTCGGACGGATTTGAAAATTTTGAAGATTTTTGGAATTCGTTTCAATAAAACGCGGACAGAGGTTGTTTAATAATCGGAAATAAACCGAAGGAGGTTTAAAACGGTTATGAAAGTTTGGAAAAAAATCGCCGCCTGCGGGCTGAGCCTCGCGCTGGCGGCAGGTACATGCGCACTGCTCGCAGGCTGCGGCGGAGAGGGCAACGAAGCCGCCGCCCGCATGCAGGTAGACATCAACCCCAGCGTCGAATTTATCCTCGACGAGGACAACAAGGTGCTCAGCGTGACGGCGCTCAACGACGACGGCGCGCTCATCATCGCGGGCGAGGCTTTTGTAGGCAAGACCGCCGAGGACGCCGTGGAGCTCATGGTGAGCATCTCGACGGAGGCGGGATACCTCGTAAAGGGCGACCTCTCCGCAGGGCAGGACGGAATCACGGTGAGCATCACGGGCGACGAGGAAGCGGCGCAGAAGCTGTATGACGACGTCAAAGCGGGCGTCGACGCGTTTTTGGAGGAGAGCGGCATCAACGCCGCCGTCGAGCAGGGCGAGGCGCTCAAGCTCGACGCACTGCGCGAACTCGTGCAGAAGGCAGACCCCACCCTCACCGACGAAGAAGTTGCAAGCATGACCGAGGAGCAGCTGCTCAACGCGCTGAAAATTTCCCGCATCGAGACAGCGCAGCTTCTGACCGAGGAACTGCGGGAAGCATATGCCGCCGCCAAGGAGTACGATTTCCGCTTTGCCGAACGGCAGGCGACCAAGGACATCATTTCCGGGCTGGGCAGCGCATACCAGACCTTCCTGGATGGGTATGCGAAGGCGCTCGATTCCTACCGGCAGGCAATCGAAGCGGTGGAACAGGCGCGCTACGACTACCTCGTGGACGCCGAATCGGACTACCAGAAAAAGCTCGCGGAGGTGCGCGCGCAGAAAGATAAGGTGCTTGAACAGCGCAAGGAAGTTGCAGAGCTGAGCGAAGGCGCCGCCAAAGACGCCGCCGAAGCCGCCCTCGCCGCCGAGGAAGCGACGTTGCAGACCTTGGAAGCGGCACTCGAACTTGCGGGCGATACGGCGAATGCGGCATTCGGCCTCGCGCTTTCCGCGATGAAGACGGTGGAAAACGCGCTGACAGAGCTGGAAAAGACCTTCCCCGAAGAAATTACGACCGCACTCACCGAGAGCGCGCAACAGGCGCAGGACGCCATGAACGCCGCCAAGGACGAGGCGTTTGCAAAGTTTGAAGAAGCGCACAAGGAAGACATCGAAAAGGCGCTCGCGGACTTGCAGGCGCGCAAACAGGCGCTCATCGACGCGAACAAGGCGGCGTAATCCCCCCTTACAGATATTGCTCCCTCGCAAAAGCCGTTTTGCCCAAACACATACGGCTTGTAAAATACGGCGGCGCCTCGATGAGGCGCCGCCGCTCTTTTTTGAATACTTCCGCAAAAAAGCGCGCCGCAAGGCGCGCTTTTCCTTTAGCTGATTCACTTTTCTATTCGTTCGCCTTCAGCGATTCCGCCATGTCGATGCGGAGAATTTTTCGGCTGAGGAGCAGGTCGGTGATTCCCGCGAAGAGCAAAACGAGGGCAAAGCTCGCCAGATACGAATACCACCGCACGTCGGCGAGGGAGCCGAAGTCCAGATACCCGAGTACGCAGTGCACCAGTGCGCACCCCAACCCGACGCCGAGCATCGCCCCCGCAGCCGCCATCATCATGATTTCCCGATAGATGTAGCCGAGAATTTCCCCGCTGCGGTAGCCGAGCACCGCGAGCGTGGCAATTTCGCGCTTGCGTTCCCCGATGTTCATATTCGTCAGATTGTAGATGACGAACACGCACAGCAAGAGCGCAAAGGCGATGACGACGAAGGAGATAGGCTTTAAGGAATCCTCAAACCCCGCGAACGTTCCGCCGTCGGCCGATTCGGAGACGTTCCAAAGCCCGAAGCCCGCAAAGGCGAGCGCCGTGGAGCCGGCGACGGATACGACGGTCATGACGAGGTGCTTTTTATAGCGGAAAATGTTGCGGAGGCTCGATTTGTATTTGAAAGAGAGACGGTTCCAAAAGAACCCGATACGCTCGAGGAAGATGCGCTTGCCCGGCTTCGGCGCGCGCGGAACGAGCAGCTGCGCGGGCTGTTCGCGCAGGCGCCCCTTGCACACCGCCGCCGTGACCGCCAGAACGACGGCAAACATCGCGGCGGCAGACACGATGCCCATGAGCGGATGGAGCGCGCCCGCGGCGGCAGGCATAAAAAACACCGTATCGAAGGCAGGTAAAATGGCAGCCGGGAGAACGGTAAGCCCGAGCGCAAACCCCAGCGCCGCGGCGACAGCGCAGCACACCGCCGCCATGAACAGGTATTTGAATAAAATCCTGCCGTCGCCCGCCCCGAGCGAGCGCAGGCAGCCGATAATCGCGCGCTCCTCTTCGATCATGCGCGTCATTGTCGTCATGACCACGAGCGCGGCGACGAGGATGAAGAACACGGGGAACACTGGAAAACGAGCTGTTCGAGAGCGTTGCGGGCGAATTGGAAAAGGGAACGGCCTTTTCCTACGATTTTTTCCTGCATATGATTCAGATTATAAAGCGCAACCAAATCCTTGTGACTGCCGTGCTCGACAATATTCAAAACAGCAGTTTTTTCCGCAACGTGGTGTCCTATTTCCGGCACAAATATATCTGCAGCTTTGAAAAGGACGCGCCCGGCCTGGAGCGGAAAGAGGCGGAAAGCCTGTTTACCTATATCCTCTCCGGGTCGATCGGGATCATTTCGGATTGGATTCGCGGAAAAGAGGACGAGCCGGAGGAGGAAATCGCCGGCAGAATCAGCCGCCTGAACGGCGCCGTATTGACACACGTTCTGCAAAGCGGTACAAAAACCGGGCATACGTTATAACCTTTTTGATTCAAAACAGTTTTTGCGCCACAAAACGCCCCGTTCCCTTTGCAAAGGGAACGGGGCGTTTGTCGATAAAATCATCAACTATTTTTTCCGCAGCAGTTTTTGTATTTTTTGCCGCTGCCGCAGGGGCACGGATCGTTTCTGCCCGGCGTTTTCGCCGCTTTGGCGACGGGCTTGGCGCCTCCTTCCGGAGAACGGTTGGTCGTAAGCTCGGTATGGCTCTCGCTGACAAGCTCGGTCTGCACGGGCGCGGGCGCCGGCGCGGGAGCGGGGCGGTTGACTTCGATGCGCACTTTCAGAAGCATCGCGATCGTATTGTTCTGGATCCGCTCGATCATCTCGTCGAACATCTCGAATCCTTCCTGTTTATACGCGATGACGGGATCGGTATTGCCGTACGCGCGCAGGCCGATGCCCTTGCGCAGCTGATCCATCGCGTCGATCTGGTCGATCCAGTTGCGGTCGACGTTCATGAGCAGGAACCTGCGCTCCACGTCGGAATAGTCCAGCCCGAACTGCTCTTTGACGTCCGCGATCTTCTGCTCGTACGCCTTTTCGGCGGCTTTCGTGATCTTTTCGAGGGCGTATTCTGTGTCCCATTTATTGAGTTTGTCGCGGGTGATATAGTTCGCGCCTTCGGGCAGAATGCGCTGTTCGAGCGCCTTATTGAGCGCTTCCTCGTCCCATTTTTCGGGCATCTCGTCGATGTTGACCGCCTCGGAGACGACTTTTTTGACGAAATCGGGAATAAACTTGACGACCTGCTCGTGCACGTCTTCGCCTTTCAGAACTTTCATGCGCTCGGCGTAGATGACTTCGCGCTGTTTGTTCATCACGTCGTCGTATTGCAGGACGTTTTTGCGGATGCCGAAGTTGCGCCCCTCGATCGCCCTCTGCGCGTTCTCGATGCCGTGAGAAAGCATTTTGGACTGCAAACAGGTATCCTCGTCCTTGCTGAATATGCTGTAAATCTTTTTCATCCGCTCGCCGCCAAACCGCTTGATGAGGTCGTCTTCGAGGGAAATGAAAAATACCGAAACGCCCGGGTCACCCTGACGGCCGCTGCGGCCGCGCAGCTGGTTGTCGATGCGGCGGCTTTCGTGCCGCTCGGTGCCGAGAATGCACAGGCCGCCCGCTTTGACGACCTCCACCTTCTCCGCGTCCGTCTCTTTTTTATAGCTGTCGTACAGTTCGCGGTAATGCCTGCGCATCTCCTCCGCCTCGCCGTCCAGTTCCGCATACGAGGTCGCAAGCTCGATCATGTCGTGTTCGACGCCCTCTTCGCGCAGCCGCTTTTTGGCGAGATATTCGGGGTTGCCGCCGAGCAGGATGTCGGTGCCGCGGCCCGCCATGTTGGTCGCGATCGTGACCGCGCCGAGCCGTCCCGCCTGCGCGACGATCTCTGCCTCGCGCTCGTGGTTTTTCGCGTTGAGGATGTTGTGCTTGATGCCGTTTTTCCTGAGGATTCGCGCGATCTCTTCCGATTTTTCGACGGTTGCCGTACCGATCAGGATAGGCTGGCCCTTTTCGTGCCGCTCGGTGATCTCTTTGAGAAGCGCCCTCTTTTTGCCGTCGGGCGTGGGATACACCATATCGGGCAGATCTTTGCGGATGACGGGCTTGTTGGTCGGGATCTCCAAAACGTCGAGGGAATAGATCGTCCTGAACTCGCCCTCTTCCGTCTTGGCGGTACCCGTCATGCCCGAAAGCTTTTTGTAGAGGCGGAAGAAATTCTGGAAGGTGACGGTCGCGTACGTCTTGTTCTCGTTGCGGACCTTGACCCCTTCTTTCGCCTCGATCGCCTGGTGCAGGCCGTCGGAATAGCGGCGCCCGATCATGAGTCGGCCGGTAAATTCGTCGACGATGATGACTTCGCCGTCGTTGACGATATAGTCCTCGTCCCTGTGGAAAAGTTTATGCGCTTTGAGCGCCTGTTGGATGTGATGGTTGAGGGAAGCGTTGTTGATGTCGCCGAGGTTATCGATATTGAAGAAACGTTCCGCCTTCGCCGCACCGCGCTCGGTGATCTGCACGCTCTTGGCCTTTCGGTCGATGACGTAATCCCAATCGCCGTATTTGTCGCCCTTGGCGATGTCGTCGTAATCGCCGTATTTAGACTCTTCTTCGGGCGTTTCCTCCTCTTCGGCGGGCTTTTTCTTCTTCTTTTTGCCCTCGTCCGCTTCCGCCTTCACGCCGTCGTCTTCGAATCCGCCGTTCAGCGTGCGGACGAAGCGGTCTACCCTCTCATAAAGTTCGCTGGACTTGTCGCCCTTGCCCGAAATGATGAGCGGGGTCCTCGCCTCGTCGATGAGGATGGAGTCCACCTCGTCGACGATGGCAAATTCCAGGCCGCGCTGGACCATCTTTTTGAGATCGGTCTTCAGATTGTCTCTGAGGTAATCGAACCCGAGTTCGTTGTTGGTCGCGTAAGTGATGTCGCAGTTGTACGCCTGCTGTTTGGCGGCGTCGTCCATGCCGGGAACGACCACGCCGACGGTGAGGCCGAGGAACTTATGCACCTTGCCCATCCACTCCGCGTCGCGCTTGGCGAGATAGTCGTTGACGGTGACGATGTGTACGCCCTTGCCCGTGAGCGCGTTCAGATAGGAAGGAAGCGTCGCCACGAGCGTTTTGCCTTCGCCCGTCTTCATTTCGGCGATGCGGCCCTGGTGCAGGGCGATGCCGCCGATGATCTGTACGTGGTAATGTTTGAGTTTGAGGACGCGCCACGCCGCTTCGCGCACGACCGCGAACGCGTCGAACAGGATGTCGTCTGTCGTTTCACCCTTTTGCAGGCGTTCTTTGAGAATACCCGTCTGCGAAATGAGCTCCGCATCCGACATGGCGGCGTATTTCGGCTCGAGAACCTCCACCTTATAGGCCATTTTATCCAGCTTTTTCAGGCTTCTCCTGCCGTCGCTGTTGAGCATGTAATTGATCAATCCCATAAACCGGTCACCTCTCCGGCGCACAAGCGTGTGCGCCCCCTTTTCATTGCATATCGTTACTTATTTTACAATATTTTCATTGAAAAGTAAAAGAATTTTTAAGTAAATTTGACAAATAAACGATTATTTAACCTCTTTTTCACCTTTTCGCGGGACGCAGGCGACGGTGAGGACATCCGCCCGCAGCGCACCCGCGCGCAGAAGAGCCTCCGCGGCGGCGTTTGCCGTCGCGCCCGTGGTGAGCACATCGTCGATGATGAGGATCTTTTTGCCCCTGCATTTTGTACGCTCGTGAACGCGGAAGCTTCCCCGCAGGTTTTCCGCCCGCTCCTTTCGGGTCAGCGTCTTCTGCTCGCCCGTGTCGCGCGTCTTGACCAGAACGTCCCGCCCGAGCGGGATGCCCGTCTCTCTGCAAACAACTTCCGCCAGAAGTTCCGCCTGATTGTAACCGCGCTTCTTTTCCGCGCGGGCGGTCATGGGGATAAAGACCGCGAGATCTGCGTCGGGGAAATATTCTTTCGCCTTTTTCGCCATCTCTGCGCCGAAAATCTCCGCAAAATACTTTTTGCCCGTCTTGAAAGCGCGGATCATGCGCACCGCGTCTTTTTCGTAAGAAAAGACGGAGCGAGCCCTCCCGTAAGAGGGCATGTCCGCCTTGCATTCCGCACATACGGGATAATCCCCGCCGATGTCCCTTCCGCACTTGGAACAGATATGTCCGCGGTGAAAGGGCAGGCTTTTCAGGCAGGACGGGCAGAACGGTTCTTCGCCGAACAGTTCCGCGCCGCATGCCACACAAGTAAGCCCGTCTCCGTACAAAAACTTTTTCAAAAAAACGCGCAGCTTTTCCGAAACGCCCATCTCACTCCCCTTTGCCCAGAGCGCGCTTTTCGAGCGCCCGGACGAACGCGTCTTTGCCGTCGCAATACCCATCTATATCATACGGGAACTGTTCGGCAAGCCTGATTTTGAGTGCGCCGTATTCCGCCGCATCGCGCGGATGCGTGCGGAGATGATCGCGCACCGCAAGATGGCGCGCGACGTTCTCCGTGTCGCTCTCCGCAAAAATATGCACCTGATGGGTGCGCTCGTCGCCGCCCTTGCGCAGGTACCGCCTGCCCGCGATGCCGAATTCGCCCATCCACTCGTAGCCGATCGCCTCGAAAGCGGCGCGGCATGCGTCCGCACGGGTCAGGTCCCTGACGACGGGCATGATGTCTATGATCGGTTTTGCCGCCAATCCTTCCACCGCCGTACTGCCGATGTGATGCACCGCCGCGCAGTTGTCGCCCAGAATGCGGGCGATCTTTTCCGCTTCGCGCAAAAATTCTTCCGCCCAGCGCGGGTCGTACGGCACGACGACAACGTGCTGCATGACTCTTTCCTCCTTTTGCCGAAAAAGGGGCGGCTGTCCGCGCCGCCCCTTCCGCATGTTATCCGAGATATTTTGCAAGAAGTTCTTTTTTGTCCGTCTTCTCCCAAGGGAATTCTTCCCTGCCGAAATGCCCGTACGCCGCCGTCTTTTTGTAGATGGGACGGCGAAGGCCGAGAAATTGAATGATCGCTGCGGGACGAAGGTCGAAATTCTCCTTCACGATCTCCGCGAGCCGCTCGTCGGAAAGTCTGCCCGTGCCGAACGTTTCGATGAACACCGAAACGGGATTCGCCACGCCGATCGCGTACGCCAGTTCCAGTTCGCATTCGTCGGCAAGCCCCGCCGCCACGATGTTCTTGCAGATGTAGCGCGCCATATACGCCGCGCTCCTGTCCACCTTCGTCGGATCCTTGCCCGAAAAGGCGCCGCCGCCGTGCGCGCACCTGCCGCCGTAGGTGTCGACGATGATCTTTCTGCCCGTAAGCCCGCTGTCCCCTTCGGGCCCGCCCACTTCGAACCTGCCCGTGGGGTTGATGAAATATTTGGTGTTCCCGTCGAGGAGTTCGGGCGGGATCACCTCGGATACGACGTACTTTTTCACGTCGTCCCTGAGCCGCTCCTGCGAGACCTTTTCGTCGTGCTGGGCGGATACGACGACGGTATCCACGCGAACGGGCTTTTTGCCGTCGTACTCGACGGTGACCTGCGTCTTGCCGTCCGGGCGCAGATAGGGCATCAGCCCGCTCTTGCGCACGTCCGCAAGTCTCTTGGCAAGTTTTTGGGAAAGGACGACGGTGAGCGGCAGAAGTTCTTCCGTCTCGTTGACGGCATAACCGAACATCATGCCCTGGTCGCCCGCGCCGATCTTGTCGAGCGCGTCGCCGCCCGCCCTTTCTTCCACGGACGCGTCTACCCCCATCGCGATGTCGGGGCTTTGGCCGTGGATGGCGGTGATGACGGCGAGGGAGTTATAGGAAAACCCCTGCCCGCCCGTATATCCGATCTCTCGGACCGTATTTTTTACGATTTTGGAAATGTCTACATAACAGCTTGTGGAAAGCTCTCCCATGACGAGCACCATACCCGTCGTGGCACAGCACTCAATGGCGACGCGCGCTTCGCTGTCCTGTTCTAAAACGGCGTCCAGAACGGCGTCGGAGATCTGGTCGCACACTTTGTCGGGATGACCTTCGGTCACGCTTTCGCTGGTGAAAAATTTATGCATGGTTCAACCTCCCAGTAAAATCTCTCTGTAAAAACAAACACATTATATATGCTTTCCGTACAAAAGTCAATGCGTTATCGCTTTACAAAGGCGGAAAAAATGTGCTAAAATTTTTTTATGGCGCAAAATTGCAGGCTCTGCCCCGTAAACTGCGGAGCGGACAGACAAAACGCCCGCGGCCTGTGCGGCGCGGGCGATAAAATACAAATCGCAAAATACGGTCTGCACCCCTACGAAGAGCCGTGCATCTCCTGTCAGAACGGCTCGGGGACTGTCTTTTTTACGGGCTGTGCGCTGCGGTGCGTATTCTGCCAGAACTTCGAACTTTCGCGCGGCAAGACGGGGAAAGAGGTCTCCGAACGGCAGCTTGCCGCGATCTTTCAGGAACTGGAAGAGCGGGGCGCGGAGAACATCAACCTCGTGACGGCGGCGCACTATGTGCCGCAGCTGCTCGGCGCGTTCCGGCTGTACCGGCCGAAGATCCCCGTCGTGTGGAACACCCATTCCTACGAAAAGCTCGAGGCGCTGAAAACGCTCGACCGATACATCGACGTGTATCTGCCCGATCTCAAATATTTTTCGCCCAAGATCTCCGAGCGCTATACGGGCAGAGCGGATTATTTCGACGTGGCGAGCCGCGCCGTCGCCTTCATGGCGCAGAGAACATGCGACATGCGCGGCGGCAAACTGTACGCGGGCTGCATCGTGCGGCACCTCGTACTGCCCCTCTGCGTGAACGACAGCATCGCCCTCATGAAATGGTTTCTGACCCTGCAAACGGACGCATACTTTTCGCTGATGGGCCAGTATACCCCCTGCGGCGACATTTCGGCCTTTCCCGAACTTTCCCGACGCATCACCCCGCGCGAATACAAAAAGGCGGAGGACTTTCTCCTCGCCTCGGGCTACGAACACATCTTTTTGCAGGCGCTCGGCGCCGCGGACGAACAGTTCATCCCCGATTTTTCGGAGGGGACGGACACGCTGTTCTGATCATTTCCCGTGCATGAGCGCACGCTTGTATCTTGCGATCTTTCTGACGATCGCCGCCGTCTCCGAAGGCGCGGCGGCGGCAAATTCCCGCTCGAGGCGGTCTATTTCTTCGGGTGTCGCTTTTTTCATACGCACAGTATCCCCCATAGCGAGGTTTTTATGCTCATCGACCTGAAAAACGTGAGCTTCGGCTACGACGACAAAAAAATACTCGACGGCGTTTCCTTCACCGTGAGCGAAGGCGAGCGCATCGGACTCATCGGCCCCAACGGCGAAGGCAAAACTACCCTGATGCGCGTGATGACGGGCGACCTTGCGGCGGACGAGGGCGCCGTTTCGCGCAAGAGCGGACTGAAAACGGGATATCTTGCCCAGACGGGCGGCTACGAGAGCGAAAATACCGTGTACGAAGAGATGCGGGGCGTGTTTTCGGACATTTTCCGCGCGATCGACGGGCTGCGCGAGGCGCAGCGCGCCCTTGCCAAAACGGAATACGCGAGCGCGGCGTACAAAGACCTGGCGTCCAAATGCGAACGTCTGGAAAAGCGCATCGCCGCAGCCGACGGATACAACGCCGACGTAAAAATACGCACCGTGCTCAACGGCATGGGGTTCGAAAAGGCGTACGATCAGGTCATTTCGACCATGAGCGGCGGGGAAAAGACCCGCCTGAAACTGTGCCGCCTGCTCCTGGAAGAGCCGGAGATCCTGTTCCTGGACGAGCCGACCAATCACCTCGACATCCCCACCCTGTTCTGGCTGGAAAGCTACCTCGCCTCTTACAGGGGCGCGATCTTCGCCGTGTCGCACGACCGGTATTTCCTCGACCGCGTGGCGGAAAAGATCTTCGAACTCGAAAACAAAAAGATTACCGTTTTCCGCGGCAACTACTCAAAATATAAGGTCCTGAAAGCGGAAAAGGTGCTTACCGAACAGCGCGCATACGAAAAACAGCAGGAAGAGATCGCGGCGCTCAAAGACTATGTGGCGCGCAACATCGTGCGGGCGACGACGGCAAAGAGCGCACAGTCGCGCGTGAAGAAGCTGGAAAACATGGAGCTTGTCGAAAAGCCCCTGCCGCCCCCGCAGCCGCCGAAATTCCGATTTGTATTCGACGAACGCTGCGAAGAGGCTGCCCTGCGCGTGGAGGGGCTCAACCTGTCCGCGGGCGGGAAAACGCTGCTTTCCGGCGCCTCGTTCGAAGTGCGGCGGGGAGACAAAATCGCGATCGTCGGAGAGAACGGCGCGGGAAAATCCACCCTGATCCGCGCGCTGGTGCGGCATGCCGACCCCGCCGTGCATTGGGGCAGATTCGTAAAGACAGGCTATTACGACCAGGAAAACGCCGACCTCGACCCCGAAGAGACGGTACTCGGCGCGCTCTGGCACAAGCATACGGGCTGGACGCAGACGGAGGCGCGCTCGGCGCTCGCGCGGGCAAAGCTGACGGCGGAGGACATCGAAAAACAGGTCAAAAGCCTGTCCGGCGGAGAACGCGCGAAACTCTCTCTCGTCCTTCTGGAAGCGGAACGCGCGAATTTTCTCGTTTTAGACGAACCGACCAACCACCTCGACCTGCAGGCGAGGGAGAGCCTCGAAGAAGCGCTGCGGGCATACGAAGGGACCCTCCTTTTCGTATCGCACGACCGGTATTTTATCGAAAACCTCGCCGACAAGATCATCGAGATCGCGGAAGGCGCCCTCACCCTCTTCCCCTGCCGCTACGACGAATACGCCGCACGCAAAAAGGCGCGCGAACAGTCCGCCGAGCGGGAAAAAGCGGAAGCGAAGCGGGAAAAGGAAGAGCAGAAAAAGAGCGCGGCGTACCGTTCGAAAGCAGACCGCGCGGAGAACGCGAAGAAAAAACAGCGGATGCGTCAGACGGAGGCCGGGATCGCCGAAACGGAAGAAGAGATAGAGCGGCTGAACGCGGAGATCGCCGACCCGCAAGTTGCCGCAGACTATAAGCGCATGGCGGAAAAATGCGCACGGCTGGACGAACTGCACGCGCGGCTGGACGAACTTTACGCCGAATACGAAAAGCTGATCTAAAAAATGCCGGACATTTTGTCCGGTTTTTTGCTATTTTACAGAAAAAGGATGACCCCGCGTCATCCTTTTTCCATTAAATCGGCTATGTTTTTCAGATCGTACTTCAAAAGTTCGGGCATGACCGAAAGCATTTTCGCCGTCAGGCGCAAAAACTTTTGCTCGGCAGCGGTCATCCTTTTGTAATCCCCCCAAAACTCTTTGCCGGCAGGCCCCAACTGCGTCATGAGGACGTCCCTGTAAAAGGCGGCGACGCGCATTTCGGCATTCGATCCTGCAGGAAGACCGAGCGCATCGGCGATGGGTTCGGCAACTTCTTTCTTCTTCGGCCGCCCTTCGCCGTAAAAGAAATTATACACGCGGCGTCGGGTCAGCCCCGTCTCGTTTATGATCACTTCCATGGGGACCTGTTTGAGCGTGCGGATCTCCTCGAGATAGTTGTGAATATCCATATACCCCTCCTCTTTTGTATGCGCCCTGTATTTTCTGCTCATTGTAATATAGGCAACGCCTATAAGTCAAGTGATTTATAAGCATTGCCTGTTATAATGAGCAAAAAAATCAGGGGGAACACGAAAATGATCGTGCTGACCGATATACGCAAAAGGTTGCAGGAGGCGATCAAAGAGAGCGGCATGACCCAATCGGAGATCGCGCGCCGCCTGCGCATCAGCCAGGCGACGGTGGCGCAATATCTTTCCGGCCGTTCGATGCCCGCGCTGGATACCTTTGCAAACCTTTGCGCCGTACTCGATGCGGACCCCGCCTATATCCTCTGCCTGAAAAATTATTGACCGTTTTTCATTTTATCGCATACATTATAATACACCCATCAGGTTATTATCAAGTATTTTACACCCATAGGTTGTAGAATGATGGCGAGGGTGTAAGATGAATCGCATTACGTTATCGCAAATTCAGCAAAGACTGATCGAATGCATAAAGCAAAGCGGCATGTCTCAAAAAGAGATCGCCGAGAAACTCAACATCAGCCAACAGAGCATATCTTGTTACGCCACGGGTAAAAAAATGCCCGCACTGGATACCTTTGCAAACCTTTGCGCGGTGTTGGACGTAGACCCCGCCTATATCCTTTGCCTGGAAAAATACTGAAACGGCCGGGCGCGGCGCATTTTTATGCGCCGCGCCCTTTTACATGCAAAAAGCGCGCCGAATCTTCGGCGCGCTTTTTTATATAAACGATCTTTTCAAAACAATTGCAATATATCCACCAACACCGCGAAACCGAGCAAAAGCACCAGCCCGACCGCGTGGATGACCGCCTCGACCTTGCGGTTGATGGGCTTGCCGCGCACCCATTCGATGGCGGTGAACACGATTTTGGAACCGTCGAGCGCGGGAATGGGCAAAAGGTTGAACACGGCGAGGTTGACGCCGATGAACGCGGAAATCTCTAAAAACTGCTGTACTCCGCGCGAGGCGACCTGCGAAGTGACGCGTATGGTGCTGACGGGACCGCCGAACGCGGACAAACCGAGATCGCCGGTGAGAAGCTGCCCGAGCACCTTAAAAATGCTGCCCCCTATCCGAAAAGAATAGGTAACAGCCCTGCCCGCCGTTTCGAAAAAGCCGAACCCCTTGAACGAGGTCGTGTAAATGCGGTAAGAATAGCTCTGCCCGTCTTCCGAATACTGCCGCGCGATGCCGAGCGCCTCCCAAAGGGTCTGCGTGTCGGTCAGGTCGCCAAAATCGGCGTCGGCGCGGAGCATGACCTGAACGTCCTGTACCGAACGAACGCCGTCCTCTTCGCGGGAGACGGTAAACGAGACGAGATCTCCCTGCCGTTTCCCTTCCAGCGCGTCCATAAGGTCGGTCGTGAGATAGATGTCTTTGCCCTCGCAGGAGATGATCACATCCCTGTCGTGCAGAGAATACGCGGCATACGCGGGATCTTCGGACGGTTCGACATACGTCAAAAGCAAAAGCTGCCCGCACGCGAGAAAGGAGACGACGAGAAGGACGAGCGCCAAAAGATAATTCATAAAAGCGCCCGCAAACAGCACGATGATGCGCTGCCACGGCTTTTTATTGTTGAACGCGTCGGGATGGGGCGCGTCGGAATCTTCGCCTTCGAACGCGCAGAAGCCCCCGAGGGGCAGACAGCGCACCGAAAACACTTCTCCGTCCTTTTTTTTATGTTTGAACAGAGCGGGACCGAACCCGACGGCAAATTCGTTGATCTTGAAACGGAAGATCTTCCCCGCCACGTAATGCCCGAATTCGTGCACGGTGATCATGGCGAGCAAAATCAGGATCGCCAGAAGGACCGAGCCGATCGCGCTCATCACGCTTGAAAAGGAAAGAAGATTGAACATAGCACTCCGTTAACGCAAAAAACTGCGCGCGGCCGCCCGCGCACGCGCGTCCGTCTCTTCGAGGAGCGCATAGCTCTCGGCGGGGCGCGGCGGCATCCCCGAAAGGACGCCCTCTATAATTTCGGCAATTTGCGTATATTTTATTTGCCCGTCTAAAAAAGCATGTACGGCGACTTCGCCCGCCGCGTTCAGGGCGCAGGGAAGATCTCCGCCCGCCTTCGCGCAGCCGAGCGCCAACGCAAAACAGGGATAGCGCACGGGATCGGGCGCGGAAAAGTGCAGCGTACCCAGCTTTGCAAGATCGAGGGGCGGGACGTTCGCCGCAAGCCTTTCGGGGTAAGTGAGCGCCAGCTGGATGGGAAGTTCCATCGAGGGATAGCTCATCTGCGCGAGCACGGCGCCGTCTTCGAATGCGACCATCGAATGCACGATGCTCTCGCGGTGCATGACCACTTCTACCTTTTCGAAGGGTGCGCCGTACAGGTGCATCGCCTCGATGACTTCGAACCCCTTATTGAGCATGGTGGCGCAGTCTACGGTGATCTTTGCGCCCATGTCCCAATTGGGATGCGCAAGCGCGTCTTTTGCGGTCATTTCGGGGAGGCGGTCCAAGGGCACGTCGCGCAGTGCGCCGCCGCTCGCCGTAAGGATGAGCTTCGAAAATTTTGCCCCTCTGTCGAAAGAGAGGCACTGCCACAGCGCCGAATGCTCGCTGTCTACCGGCACGATCTCCGCGCCCGACTCCGCCGCCGCGCGCATCAGAAGATCGCCGCCCGCGACGAGGCATTCCTTATTGGCGAGCGCCGCCCGCTTTTTTGCGCGGACCGCAAGGAGGGCCGCTTTCAGCCCCGCAAAACCCGTGACCGCCACAAACACGACGTCGGCATCGGAATAGGCGCACGCCTCTTCAAACGCCTTTTCGCCCCGTTCAAAGCGGACGCCCGCGGGAACATCCGCCCGCTCTCCTTCCGCCCGTAAAACGGCAAATGCGGGCTTTATTTCGCGCACCTGTTCGAAAAAGGCGTCGCCGCCCGTGTTCGCAGCCATCGCCGTGATCGTAAACAGATCGGGATAGCGGCGCACAACGTTGATCACCTGTCTGCCGATCGACCCCGTACAGCCGATGAGCGCGATCTTTTTGCGCATGATGTACTCTCCTTATAGTGTACGCGCCGCGGTGCGCACGCATGAGCGCCGCGGAAGAAAAAATACCCGCAGTGCGCAGGTATTTTGCATAGGTCTTCAATTACAAAAGAACGAAAAGCTCGAACACGATATACACGAACGTGCTCGCGAACAACGTACCGTCGATCCTGTCCAGAATGCCGCCGTGGCCGGGCAGAAGTTTGCCCATATCCTTGATGCCGACCTTGCGTTTGATGATGCTCTCCGTCAGGTCGCCGAATTCGGTCATGATCGACGCGACGACGCCGATGAGCGCGAAGATCAGCCAGGGCGCACCCGCCCAGGAACTGCCCCAGCCGGTATATACGTAATCGGAACAGAGGGTGTAAAGCCAGTACAGCAGCACGCTCGCGCCCGTGCCGAACACGACGCCGCCGACCGCGCCCGAGATCGTTTTGTTCGGGCTGATGTCGGGGCAGAGCTTTTTGCCCTTGCAGATGCTCCCGACGACGAATGCGAACGTGTCCGCCACGGGAGAGATGACAAAGATGATAAGAAGAGCCAGCGTGCCCGCCTCGAGGTCGTTCGCGAGCAGCATGGTCGAGAGCAGCGCCGTGGGATAGAACGCGCACAGCATCGCCCCGCCCGCCCCCTGCAGCGAGCAGCGCTTGTGATCGAGCACCAAAAGGCAGAACACCGCCAACGCAAACAGAAAAGCGAGGTTGAGCATCCCGCGGTATCCCTGCCCCGGCGCGAAATATTCGACCAGGTAATAGACGGGCGTAAAGAGCGCGGCAAAAACGTATACGGCGATCTCCTGCGAGAGCGAAATATCGAATGCGGGCGCCTCCGGCGTGCCGTCTTCCGCCTGTTTCCGATAAGTCAGCGCATGCACCATTTCATACGTACCGATGAGGGAAAAAGCGTATACGAGGATGCCGAACAGCCAAGGGTGAATGTTCCTGAGGAAGAAAAATCCGACGATGACGCCGATATATACGATGCCCGTGATGAGTCTCTTTTTCATCTCAGTCGTCCTCTATGTTGCCGTATTTTCTGTCGCGCGCGGAATAATTGGCAAGTGCGCGTTCCAGATCCCGCCGCCCGAAAGCCGGCCACATCTTTTTGGAGAAATAAAGCTCGGAATAAGCCGCCTGATACAAAAGAAAATTGGACAGGCGCACTTCGCCGCCCGTGCGGATGATCAGATCGGGATCGGGAATCCCGGACGTGGAAAGGAGATCTTTGAAACTCGCCTCGTCCACGAACCTGCCGTAAGACACGGCAGTATTGACCGCGCGGACGATCTCCTGGCGGGCACCGTAATTGATGCAGATGTTCAGAAGCCCATCGCTGTACCCTGCCGTCTCCCGCGTGACGGTCAGAATCTCTTCCTGAATGTCTTCGGGCAGGACAGAAATATCGCCGAGGACGTTGATCTTGACCTGCATTTCCGTCAGTTTATCCCGCTTTTTGCCGAAATAGATGCGGAAGAGATCGAACAATTCGTCCAGCTCTTCTTTCGGACGGGAAAGATTTTCCGTGGAAAGGGCGAACACCGTCACGATGCGGATACCCAGGCGGTACGCATGCATGCACAACTTTGTCATGTTCTGCACCCCCGCCCTGTGCCCGAACGAGCGCGGACGGAAGCGCCTTTTTGCCCATCGCCCGTTTCCGTCCATGATGAATGCGATGTGGGCGGGCAGCTTGATGTTTCTCATGCGGCGCTCTCCGTTATACGGACATAATATCTTTTTCTTTTTCTGCGGTAAGCTTGTCTACCTGCTCGATGGTCTTGGAAATCGTCTTTTCGACGTCTTTTTCCAGGCCCGAGCACTCGTCTTCGGAAATCTCTTTCGCGTTTTTCATCTTTTTGAAAGAATCCATCGCGTCGCGGCGGATGTTGCGCACCGCAACTTTCGCCTCTTCCGAGATCGCCTTGATCTGCTTTGCGAGGTCGCGGCGGCGCTCTTCGGTAAGATCGGGGAAAACGAGGCGGATCACCTTGCCGTCGTTGGTGGGCGTAAGCCCGATGTTGGACTGCAGGATCGCCTTTTCGATGCCTTTCAGAAGGCTCGTATCCCACGGGCTGATGACGAGGCATTTCGCATCGGCGACGGAGATGTTGCCCACCTGATTGAGGGGGGAAGGCGTGCCGTAATAATCCACCGTGATCTTATCGAGGACATGCGGATTCGCCCTGCCGGCGCGGATGCCCGCAAACTCTTCGCGGAGCACGCTGACCGTTTTATCCAGTTTCTCTTCGAGAACGAGCAAAATTTCCTGTGCTTTTTCGTTGTCGATCATTTTCTTTTCTCCTCTTTTATGATTCGCTCGAAATGAGCGTTCCCGTACGTTCGCCGCAGATGGCGCGCACGATCGCGTCTTTTTCGGAAAGGGCGAAGGCGAGCACGGGGATATTGTTGTCCATGCACATGGTGATCGCCGTCGTGTCCATGGCTTTCAATCCCCTGTTGATGACTTCCATGTGAGAGATCTTTTCGATCTTTTTGGCGTTCGGATTGGTCTTGGGGTCGCTGTCGTAAACGCCGTCCACGTTTTTGGCAAGAAGCAGAATATCTGCATTCGTTTCCGCAGCCCTCAGCGCCGCGCCCGTATCCGTCGAGCAATACGGATTGCCCGTGCCGCAGGCGAAAATGACGATGCGCCCCAATTCGAAATGGCGCAGCGCCTTCCGCAGGATGAACGGCTCTGCGACGCTGACCATATTGAGCGCCGTCTGCACGCGCACGGGAACGCCGCGCTGTTCGATGGCGTCCTGCATGGCAAGGGAGTTGATGACGGTTGCGAGCATCCCCATGTGGTCTGCGGTCGTCCTGTCCATGTTCGTACCCTGACGCCCCCGCCAGAAGTTGCCGCCGCCGATGACAAGCCCGATCTCTACGCCCATCGCATGTACGCGGATGAGCTGATCGACGACGCCCGCGATGATCTTTTCATCCAGGCCGAAACCGTTTTCGCCGGCGAGCGCCTCGCCCGAAAGCTTTAAGATGATCCTCTTATACTTAGGTGTCCCCTTTTCCATATGACCTCCGACCTCCTGTTTTCGCCGCGGTTCGCCGCGTTGTGAAAAAGGCACACAAATTCGATTGTGTGCCCTTCGGATTTTTTTAACCTTTCATCTTGGAAACTTGTTTCTCGACTTCTTCCGCGAGGTCGTCCTTCTTCTTTTCGATGCCTTCGCCCATCTCGAAACGAGCAAAGCGGCGCACCGTGATCTTCTCGCCGATGGAGGCGATCGCCTCGGTGACGAGCTGGCCGATGGTCTTGGACGAATCCTTTACGAACGGCTGTTCGAGCAGGCAGAAATCTTCGTAATATTTTTTAATCCTGCCCTGAACCATCTTTTCCGCAATGGCCTCGGGCTTGCCCTCGTTCATCGCCTGGATCTTGAGGATCTTCTTCTCCTCTTCCAGAACCTCTGCGGGGACCTCTTCTTTGGTCACGTACAGGGGTTTTGCCGCCGCGATCTGCAGCGCGATGTCATGAACGAGCTCTTTGAACTGATCGCCGCGCGCGACGAAGTCGGTCTCGCAGTTGACCTCGACGAGAACGCCGACCTTGCCGCCCATATGGATGTAGCTGTCGACGATGCCTTCCGCAGCGATGCGGCCCGCCTTTTTCGCGGCGGTCGCCATCCCCTTTTCGCGAAGGATCTCGACCGCTTTGTCCATATCGCCGTTGGCCTCGGTCAACGCCTTTTTGCAATCCATCATTCCTACGCCCGTTTTCTGTCTGAGGGCGTTTACATCACTTGCCGTAATAGCCATATATCTCTCTGTCCTCCGATGATTCGTATTTTTTCTTCGATCCGGAAAATTACTCCGCGTCTGCGGGCGCTTCTTCCTCGTTTGCGACAACTTCTTCGACGGATTCGGGCGCAGCTTCCGCAGCCTCCGCCGCGGCTTCCGCCATCTCCGCATTTACCGCTTCGCCCTGGTTCGCCTCGATGACCGCGTTCGCGATGACCGAAGAGAGCAGTTTGACCGCGCGGATCGCGTCGTCGTTGCCGGGGATGACATAGTCAATGAGATCGGGATCGCAGTTGGTGTCCGTGATCGCGACGATGGGGATGTGCAGTTTCCTCGCCTCCTGCACCGCGATATCCTCGTTGTGCGGGTCGACGATGAACATGGCGCCGGGAAGCGTTTTCATCTCGCGGATACCGCCGAGGTTCGCCTCCAGCTTTTCCATCTCTTTTTTAAGTCCCAGCACTTCTTTTTTGGGAAGAAGGTCGAAATCGCCCGACTCTTCCATTTTCTGCAATTTATTGAGGCGGTCGATCCTGGAACGGATTGTCTTGAAGTTGGTGAGCGTGCCGCCCAGCCAGCGGGAATTGATATAGAACTGACCGCAGCGGGTCGCCTCTTCCTTAATCGCTTCCTGCGCCTGCTTTTTGGTGCCGACGAACAGGATGCTCTTGCCCGCTTTTACGGTATCGACGACAAAGTTATACGCCTGCTCGACGAGCCCCACGGTCAGCTGCAGATCGATGATGTGAATGTCGTTGCGCGCCGCGAAAATGTACTTTTTCATCTTGGGGTTCCATTTTCTCGTCTGGTGCCCGAAGTGTACGCCCGCTTCGAGCAGCTGTTTCATAGTGATCACTGCCATAAAAAAACCTCCGTTTGATCCTCCCACAGGCGCAAACACAGCCGCATCAGCCCGCCCGGTTGAGATTTTGGCGGGAACGGTATGCGGCACGCCCGTGGTGTGAATTTATAGCCTTACTATTTTAGCATAAGGCGAAATTTTTTGCAACAAAAAAATCCGTTCGTTTGCGAAAATTTGGCAAAGCTGCCGCAAAAAACGGTATGCAAAGCCGCCGCCCCCGTTTTGCGGGACAAAGCGGCGTCTTTCGCGCGCAAAAAAGCGATCCCGTCCGGCTCCGATACGGTCTTACTTTTTATGATCGTGATTTTTGCAGCCGCAACCGCAGCCTTCCTCGTAATCGGTATCGAGAGACGCCGCCTCGTCCGCGTCGTCGTCCTCTTCCATCACGCGGCAGAACTCGTCGAACACCTCGTCGAGGAGCTTGTCGTCGTCGACGGGATAGAGCATCTCCTCTTCGTCCCCGTCTTCCTTTTTGATCTCGAGGATCGCCACGTCCTCGCCCTCTTCGTCCTCGCTCTCCTCGTCGGCAGGCTGGAAAAAGGCAAACCAGCGCTCCTTATACTCGATGGTGCCGATATGATAGCATTTATGGATCTTACCCTCGTCGTCTTTGAGTTCTACGAGGTTGACCTCTTCTTCGCCTTCGCAGCCGCAGTCGCAGCCCTCTTCATGCAGTTTCTTTTCGCTCATGGTCAGTCTCCTTTCTTTGATTTATTCAGCCTGTTCAGATACCCTTCCAGGATATATGACGCGGCGATGCTGTCGATCGTTTTTTTTCTGTTTTCGCGGCGCACGCCTCCCGATATGAGCACGCGCTCCGCTTCCATGGTGGTGAACCGTTCGTCTTCGAAGACGATCTCTATGTCTGTCTTTTCTCTGAGTTTTTCCGCGAACCGTTTGGTCTTTTCCGTCTGCACCGATTCACTGCCGTCGAAATTGAGCGGCAGGCCGCAGACGATCCTGCCCGCGCCCTTCTCCCGCGCGATCTTTGCGAGCGCCTCGGCATCCGCGTCGGCATTCTTCGTGCGCCAATATGTTTCGGCGGGGAGCGCGAAAGTATTGAACGGATCGCTCACCGCAACGCCTACCCTTTTATCGCCTATATCCAATGCGATGATACGTTTTTCCATCGATCTCCTGTCACGGGCGCAAATTTCCGCCCCGGTTGCATAAAGTATATCACACTTTGTCTCCGCCGTCTACAATTTTTCCAAAAAGGCAAAGTGAAAATTGGGAAAAAAGCGGAGGGCCGGCCGAGCCGGTCCTCCGATGCATATCGTAAATATCGTTTTATTCCGCGCCCTGTCCGCCTTCGCCGGAAAGAGTTTCGGCATCCGCCGCGTCTTGAACTGCATTTTCAGCCGCAGACTGCTCCGCCGTGAGCGCTTCACCGTATGAAAGGCCGTCGGGAAGAGCTTTGCGCTTGCTCCGCACGGCAAAGATGAAAAGGACCAGCCCGATCGCGAACATGACCGCAAGCGCGCCCACGCCGAGGTTTTCTCTGCCCGTGATGTCCGCCACCAGCGCGACGAGGAAGGTGCCCATGAAAGACGCGCCCTTGCCGAAAATGTCGTACACGCCGAAATATTCGCCCGCCTTTTCGTGCGGGATGATCTTTGCGAAATATGAACGGGACATCGCCTGGATCGTGCCTTGGAACAGTCCGACGCACACCGCGAGGATCCAAAATTCGTAGATCTCGTTCAAAAAGATCGCGTACACCGTGATCGCAAAATAAGCGGCGATGCAGACGATAATGAGATATTCGGGCTTCACCTTGCGGGAGAGCATCCCGAGGAGAATGGCCGCAGGGAATGCCACAATCTGCGTGACGAGCAGGGCAATGAGGAGCATCGCGTTGTCCAGCCCCATATCGGTGCCGTACGCCACGGCAAGGTCGATAATGGTATACACGCCGTCGATAAAGAAGAAAAAGGCGACGAGAAAGAGCAGGACATGCTTCTTTTTGACGAGCTCTTTAAATGTGTTCCCCAAGCTTTTGAGCCCCTCTTTGACGGGATGACTGCCCGGCTCGACAAAACGCTCCTGATTATAATTTTTCCAGAGGGGAAACGAACACGCGACCCACCACACCGCCGTGATGAGGAACACGAGGATCATGGAAACTTCCAGCGACAAAAGGTTGAGCCCCATATCGGGATAGTACAGCACGAAAATGCCGACACAAACGACAAACGGGATGCAGCTGCCGATGTATCCCCACGCATAGCCGCGGGAAGAGACCTCGTCCATCCGTTCCCGGCTCGTGACGTCGCAGAGCATGGAATCGTACACGACGAGACTGAGCGAATAAGCCGACTTAGCGAGCACGAACAGAACGAGGAACCAGATCCAATGCTGGACAAACCCGAGCGCCGCGCAGCCGAGCGCGCCGATCAGGAGCGCGACGGAAAAAATCCGCCTGCGCATGCCGCGAAGGTCGGAGACCGCGCCGAGCACGGGACCCAGAAGCGCGACGACCGCCGTCGCGATGCTCGTCGCATACCCGAGGTACACGGTCGCGGACGCGTCTTCGTCGCCCGCGATGGCAGAAAAGAAAATGGGAATGAGGGTGGAAACGAGCAGCGTAAACGCCGAATTTCCCACGTCGTACAGCACCCATTTCTTTTCGCGGGGCGTCATCTTAAACTTCATAATTTCTCTCCTCTTCGGGACTTAAAACAGGAATGTTTCTCCAGCCCCGTTTATGACTGAAAGTATCCTCGAACGCGGCGGGAAGCGCATTTTGCCCGTTTACATAACCGACAAAGCCCCGTATCAGCGAAACGGCCTCCGGTACCGCTTTTCCAAACAATTTAAAAAGCCGCATATTGCTGTCGCGGCAGGCGTCGATCGGCTTTTTTGCAATCATCATGCCGTGCATCTCTTTGTAATTACCCGAAAGGCGCAGCACAAAATTGACGATCCCGCGCTTGGGCTGATGCGGTGCGCGCAGGAGCCCGTTGTAAAAGATCATCGAGCGGAGCGCTTTCAGCGCCTCTTTTTCCGTGACGCCGAAAAAGGGCGCGATGACGCGCGCGTTTTCTTCGTTAGCGGCAATGTGCGCCGTAAGGTCGGCGGAAAGAGGGTCTTTTCCCTCTTCTGCAAGGAGATACCTGTCAAATTCGCTCTCGATCTCGGTATGCGTGACGTGCGAGAGTCGTATTTTGTTTTCGATATAGCTGTGGCAGGCGGAATCGAGCGCAAAATGGCAGACAAATCCGTATGCGTAAGCCGCCGAAGCGTCTGAGCCCGCGCGGAGCAGCTCTGCCGCCGGGAGAAAAAAGTTTTTTGCCGGCTCTGCGTGCATGCCGAACCCGATGCGGTTGACCGCGTTGCTGCCAAGCGGTTTATAATAAAACAAAAGGTCGGGCCCGTGCAGGCCGATGTCGTAAAGCGCTCTGTTTTTGCCGATTGTTACGGAAAGCTCTTCGGGAAGAGCGGCAAATACTTCCTGTCCGAAACGATAGTGTGCGTATGTGGATGGCATTTGTAAATTCCTCTTCTATGATTGTAACAGAATCTGCGCAAAAAACCTAACATTCCTTGCCGTTTTTTGTAATATTTTTGTAAAATCAGGGCAAAAAGCCGTCCGCCCCGCGCCTTTTGGCGCGGGGCGGACGGTTCATTGCACGCAAACGTCAAGATTGCCCGCTCTTTTTCGTTTTTTTCTCTCCGTCAAGCCCCTCGAGCTTTTCGTCGATGTAAGCGTCGATCTTTTCTTTGATCTCGTCCTGACTCATCCGCACGAGGGCGCGCGTCTTTTTGCTGTTCGCGACCAAGATCGCGCCGCCCACCATGCCGAGCATGAGTCCCGCTACGAATTTTTCCATAGTTTTTCCTCCGAACAGAGCTTTCGCTCTTATCCGAGTATGCGCAAAAATGCGCCCCTTATGCGTCCACGCCCTCCGCGTTTGCTGCGCGGCGCAGGATTTCGTTTTCTTCCGTCAGCCGCTCCACCGTCTTTTTCAGCCTGTCGTTCTCTTCTCTGAGCGCGATCGCCAGGCGGTCGTACAGGTCGTTGATCTCCTTTTCCAGCCGCTTTTGAAGGGCGTCGCTGCGACCCGCTCCCCATCCTCCGAGCGAAACGCCGAGTTCCTTCGCCGTATGCTCGATGAGTTCGGGCTGTTTTTTGAGGAGATTGCGGTACTTGTTCTGGTAGCGCAGCATGAGCTTTTCGTCGCCGCCGCATACGTTGGCGATGGAGCGGCGCACCGAATACCCCTTGGCACGCTCGGAAAGGATCTTCCTGAGCATTTCGTCGCGCTCGCCGTCGCTGAACGCGCGGATGCGCTCGGCACGCAACCGCCTCCTCGACACGATCTTGCGGGCGCGCGCGTCTTCGCTCTTCAAAAACTGATAATAGTAATTGCGCACGCTGCCGCCCGCCCTGCCGCATTTTCTGCCGTATCCTTCGAAAAGCCTGCACAGAGGTTCGCCGCGCTTTCTTCCCTCGGCGACGTACCCCATCAGCTCCTCCGCTTCCTGCACCGTAAAACCGTTGATCTTATCCATACCCGCCTCCTTTCGAGATTTATGACGGCACGGTTATTGACATATATAAATCATCCTATACATATAATTTAACCGGATCACAAAAAACGCCGCGCTTGCGGCAAAGAGGCGCCATGCGTGTAACTTTTACCTCCGCCGAGCCCTGTGCGCTGCGGCTGGGCGGCATTTTTGCGGGGTATTGTTCCCGTCACGAAAAATTTGCGGACATTTCCCCCGCCGACAAGATCGCGGCGGAGTTTTTTCCCGAGGCGCCCGACAGAGAACCGCTCTCACTGCTCCTGGATGAAGCGTTGTTCTCCGCCCCGCCCGAGCCATGCCGCGTGTATCGGTATGAAGGCGGCGCGCACGTGCACGTTGCGGGGTTTTCGGGCAGGCGGCGCGGCATCCAAGCGCTGTCGCAAGTCAAAGCGTGCGGTGCGCTCTGCACCCTCTACGCCGACGGGCTTTTGCAGGCGAATATCCAATCGAAAGGCGGCTTCTTCACCGCGCCGCTCCCGGAATGCGTGCGCACGGCCCGCTTTCTTCCCCTTTCAGCATGCGGAAAGGACTGGATCGCGCTGGAAGGGCAAACGGACGGAGAAGACCTGTACCTGCGCCTGTTCGACGATACCACCCCGCTGTTCGAAGAATTTGTCCTTTCCTACGAGGGCGGCGACCGGCTGAAAACGCGGCGCGCCTTCCGCGACATCGCGGGGCATATCTCCGAGAGCGAATGGGAAATACAAGACGGCTTGCGCTTGGCGCTGTATCGGGTGCGGGAAAAGGACGGCTTTGACGCAGAAAAGCTGGACGCCCGCCTCGTTCCCCTCGCCTTTTTTCAGACCGTGCTTGCCAAGGGCGATTTCCGCAAATACCTGTCGCCCGCGCTCCTGCCCCGAGCGGAATCGATCGGACAATATTTAGGCGATTTTACCGACGTATGCATCCCGCCTTCCGTCTTTTACCTCCTTCACGGGGAGACGAACGCGGCGGGGCTGGTTTACCCGTCGGGCGAACGGCTCTTCGACGTGCGCTTTTTCGCCGCGCCGCTCGAAGACGGAAAGATCGCAAATCTTTTGCCCGTAGAAGAATAGACAAAACGGGGAAGAGCCGCCAGATCCCTTCCCCGTTGCCTATACTCGGCATCTTCTTAAAATTTGCCGTTCCGGTTCTGCCACGCCACTTGATCGGCGATGGTCTCCATCACGTCCCAATGCTCGGCGATCTTGCCGTTTTCCACGCGCCACAGATCGTAATACGAAGTGGGCTTGCCGCCGAACGTGCCTTCGGATACCGCCAGAACAAAATTGCCCTGCGCGAGGATCTGATGCGTTCTGTCGTAAATCATCTGAATGCCCGCCTTGCCGAGTGCTTCCAGCGCCGCGCCGAGGCCGGAAAGGCCGTCGGCAATGCCCGTGTTGTGCTGAATGTACTTGTCCCCTTCAAAGTAATCGGGCGTCTTTTCGGGGCGTTTGCCCTGCATCTCGTCATAGAGGAAGTTTTTAACGAGTTCGCGGTTTTTCTCCGTCTTGTCGAGGTCGCAGATTTCCGTCGTTCCGTCGATCTGCGTCCTGCCGGAGGGGTTGGGAGAAGCCTTCGCCGCGAGATTATCCCAATGTTCCGCGATAAGACCGTCTTCGAAACGGAAGATGTCGAACGCGACCTGCTCGCCCGCTCCCGCAAAGTTATACACCGTCTGCATGAAAACCTTGTCTCCGTCCTCGAACGCGCGAATGGTGTTTACCGTCGTTTTGACGGGCGCAGCCCCCAAGTACGCGACCGAGCCGCAGAACGCCCCCGCGCCCGTTCCGTATGAGAGGTTGTGCTGAATGTAATTTTCTTTGAGCAAAGATTTTGCCTTCGCAACGTCGCCGCTCGCAAAGCAGCTGATGAGTCCTTTCACCTTCTGAATATTGTTCGTCATGTTTTTCTTCTCCTTTCTTTTTCCGAAAATTTTATTTAAGACTGACATGGTTTTGCTCCTCGCTTTTCGATCACCAAGAAACGCTTTTGCCTGCCGCGCAGACGACTGCTACCTTTTTCATAGATCATTTACCTCCGAATATTTTTTGATTTTGTTGTAATCTTTTTGATTACGACGATAGTATAGCACCAGCATGTTGTAATGTCAAGAATTACAACGAAGTTTTTAAAAATTTATTTCCCGCAAAAGCCGCCCGTCTCTTCCCTGAAAAGCGCAGCCGCCCCCGAATAATTTTCGGGGGCGGCTGCGGCGTTTGTCCGCATTCGTTTTTTTGCGGCAGCCCGAACAGTTTGTTCATCGTCCGCTTTTACGGCAACAAAAAAACGGCGGGGTTTCCGCCGTTTTTAAAAATTCTTTCAATGATCAATATTTGAGGACCCTGATCTCTTCGATGACGATCTGCGCACGGGGGATGTTGAATACGACATCCTCGTAGACGCTCTCTTCCCAGTACTCGTCCTCGATATTCATCTGGCTTTCGACGGTAAAAATTTCCGTCCCCTCTTCGTCGCCGCCGTTGAGCGTTTCGAGGGTGTACTCTTCGATCGCGTCGAGAAGATCCTGCAAAGTCTGTTCGTCGTCCTCTTTCAGAAGACCAAACGTGCAGTAAGCCGTCGAATTGCCTGTCGAACCCGTATAGATGGAAAACAGGCTGGTCGTCGCGTTATAGCAGTACGGGCGCTGATCCATTTCGCCGTCTTCATTGCGCTGAACGTAGATCTTTTTGGAAGTGTTGGCAGGCGTATAGTAATACGTGCCGATGGAGCCGAACGTTTCGCTCAGGCCGTTGTTCTTGATCGTAAAACGGTTATCCTCGAACTCGCCGTACAGCGTGTTGTAAGGGCGTTCCTTATCCGCGTCTTCCCAAACAGAGATATTTTCAAGGGTGACGTTGCCGTTTTCGTCCTTGGTCGCCGCGTCGTAGTCCTTTTCGATAAGGTCGTCCGCGACGTCGACGTCGCTGCTCTCATAATAGTAACCGCCGCCGACCATACGGGCGCTCTGATAATCGTGAATGACGGTGCCGTCGAAATAATCCATGTCGATGAGTTCGAGATAGTGCGCCACCGTCTGCGGGTACATGTTGCGGTACAGTTCGTATTCCAGCGTATACTCTTTGTCGTTGAAAGAAATTCTAACGGAAATTTCGGGGCGCTTGCTCTCGCAGCCGACGAACGCGAGCGACATGACGAGCACGAGCATCGCGGCGAACAGCACGGAAACAAATTTTGCGATCTTTCCGCCCAAAGTCTTTGCCATATATCCTCCTCAGAATTAAGGGCTGTTTCCCGTTTTGATACCCTATTATTTTAACCGTTATTTACAAAATCGTCAAGCACTTTTTTCGCCTTACGGCAAAATTAGCGCAAACTTCCGCTTGTTTATCACAAATGCGCCGCCAAACAATTGTGCCGCAGCGCATAACGGCGGGTACGGAGCACCCCATCGCCCGTAAAATCGCACGCGTGCGCGCAAACGCATATGCGCCGCGCTTGCCCTATCCGTAATAATTTACGGGCGGAAGCGTGCAAAAATCGTAATTTTTCAACCCTTCCATGCCCTGAACGTTCGCGTGGCAGGAACAGTTGATCATGCAGTTGGATTTACCGCCATGCAGATGTACGGCGACGATCTTTTTGCCGAGGGCGTATGCATAGCCGCATTCCCATTTCGCCTCAATAAAAAAACGGGACACATGTCCCGTTTTTTTCGCATTGTTCCGATGAGCCGCAATTATACCAACTCGATGATCGCGGTCTCGGCTGCGTCGCCGCGGCGCTCGCCGAGCGTGATGATGCGGGTATAACCGCCGGCACAGTTCTTCTCGTCGTTTCTCTGCGCGTATTTCGGCGCGATCTCGTTGAAGAGTTTTTCGATGAGGGGATGTGCGACGTCGCCCGTCCTCGTCTTGTATGCGCTCTTGCTCTCGTTGAACGCCTTGATCTCCTGCAGATCGTAGAGTTTCGCCATGATCCTGCGGCGGGCGGCAAGTTTCTTCGGGCCGTCTTTGACGACGGTGACCGTCACCTCTTTTTCCTTTTTGCCCGTCTTTTCGGTCACGACCTTCGTGCTCTCGATCGTGTCGTCATAACTGTTGACGGCGGCCGTGATGATCTTTTCGACGTACGACCTGAGCTCTTTCGCGCGAGCTTTGGTCGTCTCTATTTTTCCGTACCAGAGAAGGCTGGAAGCCTGATTTCTCAGGATCGCGATGCGCTGCTCGCTCGTTCTGCCCAATTTTCCCGGCATAATGTTAATCCTCCTTTTTTTCTAAAGAAAGTCCGTAAGATTCGAGCTTCTGAATGACCTCGTCCAGCGACTTTCTGCCGAGGTTGCGTACTTTCAGCATTTCGTCCTCGGTCTTTTTGGTCAGGTCTTCGACCGTATGGATGTTCGCGCGTTTGAGACAGTTGTAAGAGCGGACGGACAGGTCCATATCTTCGATCGCCATGGCAAGCACCTGCTGCTGCTTGTCGTCTTCGTTCTTGACGAGGATGTCCATGCCCTTGATGAAATCGGAGAGATTGACGAACAGGCTGATGTGATCCTGCATGATCTTCGCCGCGAGGGAAACGATCTCCTTGGCGGAAAAGGCACCGTTCGTCCAAACTTCCATGATGAGCTTGTCGTAGTCGATGTTCTGGCCGACGCGCGTGCTCTCCACGTTGTAATTGACTTTTTTGACGGGGGTATAAATAGAATCGATGGGAATGTAGCCGATCGGGTGGTTCTTGTTGGAACCGGCGCCCTTATAGCCCCTGCCCCTGCCGATGGTCACTTCCATATCCAGTTTCGCGCCTTCGTCCACCGTGCAGATATACTGGTCTTTGTTGATGACCTCGACTTCTGCGTCCTGCTCGATGTCGGCGCCCGTGATGACGACGGGACCTTCCTTGCAGATGTGCATGGTCTTGGTGTAATCCTTGTCGACCGAAGTCGTCTGGATGGCGAGCGTTTTCAGGTTGAGTATGATTTCGGGCACATCCTCCTTCACGCCGGGGATCGCCGAAAATTCATGCTTCACGAGACCGTCGGGATAAAATCTGATACCCTGCACCGCGGCTCCGGGGAGCGCGGAAAGAAGTATCCTTCTCAAGCAGTTGCCTATTGTAAGACCGAAACCTTTTTCGAGCGGTTCGACAACGATCTTCGCATAGCTCTTCGACTCGTTCTCCTCCACCTCGATCTTAGGCATATCCATTTCGATCATGCGACTTTACCTCCTTTTTCTAAGGCGTACCCAATTACTTGGAGTACAACTCGACGATCATATGCTCCGCAATCTGACTGTCGATATCTTCCCTTGCGGGGAGCGCTAAAATCTTTCCTTCCAGTTTTTCGGGGTCGAATTCAAGCCATTTGGGCATGTTGCCGACCTTCATCGTCTTGATCTGTTCGAAATATTTATCTTTTTTCCTGTTCTCTTTGACAGCGATCACGTCGCCCGCCTTCACGATGTAGGAAGGGACGTTCACCGTTCTGCCGTTGACCGAGAAATGCGCGTGGTTGACGAGCTGCCTTGCCTGCGCGCGGGAACCGCCGATGCCCATGCGGTAGATCACGTTGTCGAGACGGCGCTCGAGAAGGGAGAGCATGTTTTCGCCCGTGATACCCTTCATGCGGTCAGCCATTTCATAATATTTCCTGAACTGGCCTTCCTGTACGCCGTAGATCCTCTTGGTCTTCTGCTTTTCGCGAAGCTGCAGGCCGTACTCGGAGACCTTTTTCCTGCCGGCGCCGTGTACGCCGGGGGCAACGGGGCGCTTTTCAAACGCGCATTTGCCCGAATAACATCTGTCGCCCTTCAAAAAGAGCTTTGCGCCCTCTCTGCGGCAGAGACGGCATTTGGAATCTCTGTATGTTGCCATTTCTTTTTCTCCTTAATACTTAGACTCTGCGGCGCTTCGGGGGCCTGCAACCGTTGTGCGGGATGGGCGAAACGTCGGTGATCATGGTGATCTCAAGATCCGCCGCCGCAAGCGCGCGGATCGCCGCTTCTCTGCCTGCGCCGGGGCCCTTGACGTACACTTCGACCGAGCGGAGCCCGTGCTCTTTTGCGGCCTTTGCCGCCGTATCTGCCGCCATCTGCGCTGCGAACGGCGTGCCCTTCCTCGAACCTTTGAAGTTGAGGCTGCCCGCGCTCGACCAGGAGATGGTGTTGCCGTTCATATCCGTGATCGTGACAAGCGTGTTATTGAACGAGGATTGGATATGCACCTGACCTTTGTCTACTTTTTTAAGCTCTTTGCGACGCCTAACCTGCGCCGTCTTTTTAGCAGCAGCTGCCATGTTTTCGATCCTCCTTCAATTATTTCTTCTTCTTCGCGACCGTGCGGCGGGGACCTTTCCTCGTCCTCGCGTTGCGCTTAGAGCTCTGACCGCGGACGGGCAGGCCCTTTCTGTGGCGGATCCCGCGATAGCAGCCGATCTCCATGAGACGCTTGATGTTCATGTTGACTTCGCTGCGGAGTTCGCCTTCCACTCTCAGGTTGTGATCGATATATTCTCTCAGTTTGGATACGTCGTTTTCATCGAGATCTTTCACTCTCGTATCGGGATCGATGCCCGTCGCAGCAAGGATCTGCTTAGACGTGGTGAGACCTATGCCGTAGATATAGGTCAGGCCGATCTCGACCCGTTTTTCTCTGGGTAAATCTACACCGGCAATACGTGCCATTTGTCCTGTTGACCTCCGTTTGGATTTTTAATGGTGTTTATTGGGTTTTTATATGGCATTCACGCGCGCGCCCGCCCGAAAATGTGGAATGAGAGCGGCACTCTCGCGCATGAGATTGTTTTCAAAGATCAGCCCTGCCTCTGTTTATGGCTCTTGTTTTTGGAACAGATGACCATGACTTTGCCGTTACGCTTGATGACTTTGCATTTGTCGCACATAGGCTTTACAGACGGTCTTACTTTCATTTTGATTTCCTCCGAAAATATTCTGTCGCATCTTTCCGCCGCGGCGGAAAAAAGTTGGCGGTCTCCCGCCCGCGGATGATCCGCGCTGTGTGTTCCGCGATACCCTTGCGGGGAGCGAAGTTACGATTTGCCGCGCCAGGTGATCCTGCCTTTGGTAAGATCGTACGGGCTCATTTCCAGCTTGACCGTGTCGCCGGGGATGATCCTGATGTAGTTCATCCGCAGTTTTCCGGAAATATAAGCCGTGATGACATGCCCGTTGGAAAGCTGCACCTTAAACGTAGCGTTCGGCAGCGCTTCCACGACTTTGCCTTCGGTTTCGATTACGTCGTCTTTGGACACGAATGACTTCCTCCGCTCTGATTTTTTATCCGTTCCCGCGCCGCCGCTTTCAGCGCCGCGCGGATCTCGCTGTCCTGGTCTTTCCCCTCTCCGATCCGCTCTGCGATCTCGGGAAAAAACTTCGGCAAAAGCCGCACGTGCTTTGCGTTTTTCTTTTTGGGCGCAAAACAGCTCTTATACTTTCCGTCGGCGAGCAGAAGGCGCTCTCCTTCTTTCCCGACGATGATGTACAGTCTTCCTTCGTCGCGGCCGTAAAGGCTCTCCGCGACGCCGCCTGCTTCGGGCGTTTTTACTTTCATACGCGCTCTCTCAGATGGTCAGGATCTCGACGCCGTCTTCACGGATGACCACGGTGTTTTCATAGTGCGCCGCGGGCTTGCCGTCGCGGGTCTTCACCGTCCAGCCGTCGTCCAGAAAGTCGACCTGGTAGCCGCCCATGTTGATCATGGGCTCGATGCAGATGACCATGCCCGCTTTGAGGCGGATGCCCGTGCCCGCTTTCCCGAAATTGGGAACGGACGGGTCTTCGTGCATCTCGCGGCCGATGCCGTGCCCCACGAGCGCGCGGACGACGGAAAAACCGTTCTCTTCCGCATGTTTCTGCACGCGCGCGCCGATGTCGTACAGCGGCGTGCCCGCCCGAAGGTTTTCGATCGCTTTGAAGAAACACTCTTCGGTCACGCGGACCAGCTTTTTCTTGTCCTCGGAAACGTTGCCGACCATAAAAGTCCTCGCTCCGTCGCCGTGGAACCCGTTCTTGTACGCGCACAGGTCGATACTCACGATGTCGCCGTCGCGGATCACCCTGTCTCCCGGAATGCCGTGCACGACCACCTCGTTGACGGAGGCGCAGATGCTTGCGGGATACCCGCAATATCCGAGTTCCGAAGGGATCGCGCCCCTCGAACGGATATACTTTTCGGCATATTCGTCCAGCTCTTTGGTCGTGACGCCGGGCCTGATTTTGGAACCGACGTAGGCGAGCGTGTCGCGCACGATGGCGCAGGGCTCGCGCATCAGGTCGATCTCCTGTTCCGTTTTGATCGTTATCATTTTGAGCGCCGTTTATTTGAGCGCGGCTGCGATGCGGGCGAACACCTCGTCGATCGTGCCTACGCCGTCGATATTGATGAGAACGTTCTTGTTTTTATAATACTCGATGAGGGGCGCGGTCTGCTCGCTGTAAACTTTCAGGCGGTTGCCGACCGTCTCCTCGTTGTCGTCTTTGCGCTGATACAGCTCGCCGCCGCACCTTTCGCAGACGGTTTTGCCGTTCAGGAAATTTACATGATAGCTCTCGCCGCAGTTCTTGCAGACGCGCCTGCCGCAGAGACGATCCATGAGAAGGGAAAGATCCACGTCGATGTTGATGACCGCATCGACCTTGGAGAATTTATCCAGCTCCTCCGCCTGGAAAAGGTTGCGGGGGAACCCGTCGAGGAGATAACCGCCCTTGCAGTCGTCCTCTTTGAGCCTGCCCTCCACGATCTTGCAGGTAACTTCGTCGGGGACGAGCTGACCTTTATCCGTATAGGATTTTGCAAGAAGACCGATTTCCGTTCCGCGCTTGATGTTGTCGCGGAAGATGTCGCCCGTGGAGATGTGAGGAAGATGATACTTTTCCGATATGCGGGTTGCCTGCGTGCCTTTGCCTGCGCCGGGGGCGCCCAGAAGGATAATATTCATAGTTTTCTCTCCCTTGGATTTACGATTTATTTTGCGGCCGCCCGCGCACCCGGCGCGGGCGGCACAGCCGTTTAAGCCGAGACTCTTATTTCAAAAAGCCTTTGTAATTTTTCATCATCAGTTTGGATTGCAGCTGTTTGTCAAACTCGAGCGCGACCGAAACGACGATGAGAATACCCGTCGTAGAGAACACGTTTACGAACCCTGCTCCCGCAAAGCTGAACGCGAGGGAAGGCACGAACGCGACGAGCGACAGGAAGATCGCTCCGAACAGCGTGATGCGGTTGGAGATCTTTTTGAGATAATCCGCCGTGGGCCTGCCGGGACGGATGCCCGGGATAAACCCGCCGTTCTGCTGAATGCTCTTGGACACGTCTTCGGGGTTGAACTGGATCTGCGCGTAGAAGAAAGAGAACGCGAAGATCAACAGGCACAGGACGAGAATGTAGATCCACGCCCAGGGACCCGTACCGCCGCTGATGTTCTGCGCATACCAGCTGCCGGAATAGCCCGACCAGAACAGTCCCATGATGAGGTCGGGAAGGCTGATGATCGCAAACGCGAAGATGAGTGGCATGACGCCGCTGCCCGAGATCTTGATGGGGATGACCGTGGCCTGACCGCCGTACATCTTTCTGCCCTTGACCTGCTTCGCATACTGCACCGGGATGCGGCGCTCCGCCAGGTCGACCGCCACGATGAGCGCGAAAATGACCACCGCGATGACGCAGAACACGATGATGGAGACGAGCGTGGAAGCGCTGAATCCGTTTGCGATCGTATCCTGGATGGGCGCGATGATGAGCTGATTGCCCGCCGTGGAGATGATGCCGACGAAGATGATCATCGAAATGCCGTTGCCGACGCCGTGCTCGGTGATGCGCTCTCCGAGCCACATGGTGAGCATTGCGCCCGCCGTATACACGATCGCCATGAACACATATGCGAGCCATGTCTGATCCCAGAACGGCGCCGTGTTGATCGCGTCGCTCTGATTGGCAAAGTTGATGATAATGCCGATCGCCTGAACGATCGCGAGAACCAACGTGACAAAACGCGTGATCGCGGCAATCTTCTTTTTACCTTCTTCGCCCTGTTTGGACAGCCGTTCGAGCGCGGGAATGCCGACGGCGAGCAGCTGCATGATGATGGACGCGTTGATGTACGGCCCGATACCGAGCGCGAACAGCGTGCCTTGCGACAGCGCGCCGCCCGTGACGGCACTCATCAGGACGAGAAAGTTGTTGGAACTATCGCTCGACACATCGAACAGGCTGGAAAATTCGCCCGCGTCCAGACCCGGAACGGGGATATAGCAGCCGATCCTGTATACGAGGAGCAAAAGCAGCGTGATGAATATTTTTTTCCTAATTTCTTTGACTTTAAAAGCGTTTTTTAAAGTTTCGAACATCTTGTCCTCCCTTAAAATGCGGTATCATTCTTCCGAAAGCGGGGCAAAAGGAGGAAGATCTCCCCCGTTCCTTTCCGCAAAGAAGAAGACATCAAAGCGTTTCCGCTTTGCCGCCGGCCTTCTCGATCGCCTCTTTGGCGGAGGCAGAGAATTTTGCCGCGCGGACGGTAAGCGCCGCTTTGAGCTCGCCCGAGCCGAGCACTTTCAGGCCGCAGTTGTCTTTGACCTGCTTGGCAAGTTTGTTCGCCATCACGTATTCGTAATCTACCACGGAACCCGCCTCGATGTCGGCAAGCTGGGAAAGATTTACGATGACATATTCTTTTTTGAATTTGTTGTTGAAACCGCGTTTCGGAAGCCTTCTGTGGATCGGAGTCTGGCCGCCTTCGAAGCCCGGCCTTACGCCGCCGCCCGAACGCGCCCACTGACCTTTGTGGCCCTTGCCGCTCGTTTTGCCCAGCCCGGAGCCGATGCCCCTGCCGAGCCTCTTCGCGGGCGTATTCGAACCGATCGCGGGTTGAATGGTGTCAATTCTCATATGCGAAGCTCCTTATACGTTTTCGACCTTGACAAGGTGCGAAACTTTGTTGATCTGTCCGCGCAGAGCGGGCGTATCTTCGTGGACCCTGAAAGAACGGATCTTTTTCAGTCCAAGCGCAGCAACGGTCGCTTTCTGCGTTTCGGTGCTGCCGATCGTGCTCTTGACGAGCGTAACTTTTACCTGTGCCATTCTTTCTTCCTCCTCAGCCTACGATCTCTTCGACCGCCTTGCCGCGAAGTGCGGCGACCTGCTCGGCCGTCTTCAGCTCCGCAAGGCCCGCAATGACCGCTTTCACGCAGTTGACGGGGTTGCTCGTGCCGTGAGATTTGGTTCTGATGTTCTTGATGCCGACCGCTTCCATGACCGCACGGACGGGACCGCCCGCAATCACGCCGGTACCTTCTGCCGCAGGCATCATCAGCACGACGCCTTTGCCGAATTTGCCGATCACTTCGTGCGGGATCGTGGCATCCAACATAGGAACGGAGATAAGGTTCCTCTTCGCCTGCGCGGTGGCCTTCTCGATCGCTTCGGGAACTTCGTTCGCCTTGCCCGAGCCGACGCCGACCCTGCCCTTTCCGTCACCGACGACAACGAGCGCCGCAAAGCGCATGTTGCGGCCGCCTTTAACGACTTTCGTAACGCGGTTGACCTGGATGAGCTTTTTGATGAACCCGTCGTTTTCTTCCTGCCTTCTTGCAGGCCTTCTGTCTTCTCTTGCCATAAAACTATCTCCTCTCAGAATTTAAGTCCGGCTTCTCTTGCGCCGTCGGCAACGCTCTTTACACGGCCCGTGTAAATGTATCCGCCCCTGTCGAACACGACCGTCTCGATGCCGGCAGCGAGCGCCTTTTTGGCGGCCGCTTCTCCGACGACCTTAGCGGCTTCCGTCTTGGTCAGATCCTTGATCTGCTCCTTGACCGCCTTCTCCATGGTGGACGCGGAAACGAGCGTTACCCCCTTCACGTCGTCGATGACCTGAACGTAAATGTGATTGAGACTCCTGTAAACGCTGAACCTGGGCGTTTCTGCCGTGCCGCAGATCTTTTTCCTTACGCGCGCGTGCCTTTGCACTCTGTCTGCGTTTTTATCTTTTTTCGAAATCATTTTTTACGCTCCTTTATTTACCCGCCGTCTTGCCTTCCTTGCGCTCGATCACTTCATCCTTATAGCGGATGCCGTAGCCGTGATAGGGCTCGGGTTCGCGGATCGAACGGATATTCGCGGCGACCTGACCGACTTTCACCTTGTCGATGCCGCTCACGGAAATCTCGGTCTGCGTGGGGCAGTCCAGTTTGATCCCCTCCGATTCGGCAAATTCGATCGGGTGAGAATATCCGACGTTCAGCACGATCTTGTTGCCCTGCTTGGCTACCTTGTAACCGACGCCGTTGATGACCAAAGATTTGGTGTAACCTTCCGTCACGCCGACGACCATATTGTGCAGCAGCGCCCTGTACAGGCCGTGCTTGGCTTTGAGTTCTTTGCTGTCGTTCGCCCTCGTGAGGGTGGCGTGTCCGCCCTCCACCGCGACGCTGATCTGAGGATCGATGTCCTGCGTGAGCGTGCCCTTGGGCCCTTTGACCGTCATCAGGCCCTCTTTGACCTCGACGGAAACGCCGGCGGGCACCGCGACGGGCGCTCTTCCTACTCTCGACATAATTCGTGCCTCCTTACCAGACGAAACAGAGCATCTCGCCGCCAACGTTCGCGGCCTTCGCCTGTTTGTCCGTCATGATTCCCTTGGAAGTGGAAACGATCGCCGTTCCCAGGCCTCCCAAGACTTTGGGCATATTGTCCGCGCCCGTATATTTGCGGAGACCGGGTTTGGAAACCCTTTTCAGCCCCGAAATGACCGATTTGTTGCCCTCCGCATATTTCAGCCCGATCACGATCTTGCCCGAAAGGCCGTCGTCCACGATCTCGACGCTTTTGACATAGCCCTCGGAAAGAAGAATGTTCGCGATGGATTTTTTGATATTGGATGCGGGGATCTCGACCGTCTCATGCTTTACGGTGAGCGCGTTTCTGATTCTTGTAAGCATATCTGCGATAGGATCTGTCATGATGTGCCTCCTTACCAGCTCGCCTTTTTCACGCCGGGG
>CALVMD010000006.1 GCA_944342025.1 uncultured Clostridia bacterium
TGTTTTTTCAGCGTTTTGCTGAAAAAACAGAGGGCCCTCTGTTTTTCGTTCCGATCAGAAAGCCATATTCATAAAGAACGGCAATCCCGCGTCTTCGCTCCTTGCGGAGATCGTGATGCCGCCGCGGTTTTCCGCCTCGATCCAGGCAGGCATCGCCACGCCGTAATACCTGGTTTCGTCGATGGTGAACGCGATATAATAATCTCCGTACAGGATCCATTCTCCGCGTTCGGTCCCGTCGATGGTCAGCGTTCCGTCCTCTTCCAGACGAAGCCCTTCCGACGCATAGACGATAGACGTGCTGGACAAGCCGAGCGCGATATAATCGTAATTGCCGCTCGAAAGTTTCGTCAGCTCGTCCTCCGTGATCTTACGCAGCGCCTCGCCGGCGTAACGGTTGGGGCTCATGACGATCTCACCGTTCGAATCGAGCGCGTACATGCTGTCGAACAGATAGTGCGGCCAGTTCATGTCCTGCGGATTGTTTCCCGTGCGGTTGTGGTAGACGAGAAGGTCCACCCCGTCGGGCGTGGTATACATGTCGTTGTGGCCCGGCGCAAAGAAATTATACCCGATGCGCGTATCCGACGAATCATAGCGCCAACTGAACGAACTGGAAACTTTTTCGCCCAATCCGCTCGTAAATCCGGACGTCGGCGCGTCGCTGCGCCAATATCGCATGTTGTAATCGGCGCTGAGGCTGTCTGCAGACCCCATCAGATAGTAATAATTTTCGGAAGTCCAGGCGTCCGCGTCGTACGGTTCGGAAAAAATGTCCTTCGTATACAACGCAACGCCCTCTTTATATGCGACAACGGGGCCTTCCGCATTGGACGTATAAGTCAATTTCCCTCCGTAATATGCGTCGGAAGTGACATCTCCGTCCTGATACATATCATAGGTATACCCGTCCTCGCGCCCGCCCGTTTCGGGATCCAGCTCGATGGTATGGAATCCGCCCTGGAAAGAGCCGTATACCATGTACATTCCGCCTTCCGCATCCCGATAGATCTGCGGATCGATGGCGTTCGCGGTGGTCGCCCAGTTCCCGCCCGACACGACGAGGATCTCCCGGTAGGAAAAACCGCCTTCGATCGTATCCGAATACGCGCGGAAGATTACGGAAAAATTGTTCCCGAACGCCGCCGTTAAACAGCCGTACAGCCAGAAACCGCCGCCGTGTGCGGGGACGATGTCGGGCGCCCACAGATCGCCGGGCGTTATCTCCTGCCCGTAAACTTCTTCCAGCTGAGACGCGACGCTGCGAAGCGCGCTCGAAACGTTGGAAAAGGCCTGTCCGACATATGTCCAGTGAATAAGGTCTTCGCTCTTTCTGATCTCGTACCCCGGCTGGCCGTTGTTGCCGGTGGAAAAGGCGTAATAGGTGCCGTTTACTTCGATCATGGACGGATCGTGTCCGTTCATCGTGCCCCACGTACTCGGATCGGAATTGAAATTGCTGTTAAACGCATCAAATTCGGGATCTTCCGGATAAGCGGGACGAACGGAACAGGAAATTTGCCCGTCCTTCGCATCCCCGTCGTAAAAAGCGAGCGTATAATCCCCTTCGGACACTGCCGTAAGGGTATATGTGACCGTTTTCACGTCGCCCGATTCGGAAACCTCGGGCGATGAGATGGTCGCCGCTTCCCCTTCGAGCCGCACGGTGACGTCGGCGTCGGCCGCACAGGTATAAACGAGCGTATCCGTTCCGATAGAAGCGTCGGTATACCCCGAATCCGACCCGTCGACAAACAGCATGGGATAACTCTTGATGTCGGCCGAGTCGATCGTCTCCAATACGGTAGGATCGGAATCGTCTCCGCATCCCGCCGCCGCAAAGACGAATGAAAACGCTATGATCGCGCCAAGCGCACATTGCACAAATCTTTTCATAAATACCCTGAGAAGAAATATTTCGAAAAACAGAGGGAGATCGTTCATAAAAACAACCTCCCTCACTCTCTCTTTTAAGAAAAACCTTAAAAAACAATTACTCTTTGGAACCGGTCATCATGATAGAACCGATGATCGTCTTCTGGAAAATAGCGAACAGAACAAGGATCGGAACGATCGCGATGACGGACGCCGCCATGGTGATCGGCTGAGGATTGATCTTGCCCGACGAACTGATCTCGCTGACGGCGATCGTGAGCGGTTTCCACTCGTTGGCGCGGACGAAGAGCTGCGGGGCAAGGAAGTTGTTCCAGCTGCCCATAAAGCTCAGGATGAACTGCGCCATGATCGCAGGTTTCGCCAGCGGAATGATGAACGTCCAGAAAATACGCCAGTATCCCGCGCCGTCGATCTTTGCCGCCTCTATGATTGCCGTAGGCAGACCGTAGAGGTACTGTCTGATAAAGAACGCCGTCAGGATCGCGCCGAAACATCCCGGAATGATCATCGCGAGCGGCCCGTCGACCCAGTTCAGAGAGTCGTAGAAGCAGTACTGCGCGATCATGATGGACGGGAACGGGACCATGATGGCCGCCAGGCAATAGAAGAATACAAAATTCTTGCCCTTGAAGTCAAGTTTTGCAAACGCGAACGCTGCCGCCGCCGACACGATGACGCCGATGGTCACGGGGACAAGCGAATAGATCAGCGTATTCAGGATGGAACGGAGCAACGAAAGCTCGACGTTCCACATGCGGTCAAGAACGGTAAAGGATTCAGAATAGTTATAGAACGCAGAAAAGACTTCCGAAACCGTTGAACTCGGCCACCAGACCGTTTCCAGCAACACCATGTCGTTCGTAGCGAACGACGCCGCGAACATCCACCAAAGCGGATAGACCATGGTGAATGCGCCCGCGAGCAGGATGATATACGTGATGATGTCGAAAAAGATCTTTTTGCGCTTTTTGCTCGAATTTCTGCCGTAGATGCCGTATCCGAACCAACCGCAAAACGCCTGCAATGCCTTTTGAAATTTGTTTAATTCCTGCGTTTCCCCGGCTTCGGAAGGAATATTCTGATTGATCACTTCTGTCATATCTTACTTCTCCTTCTTCGAATCCAAAGCGAACTGAATGAGCGTCAGCGCGAAGATAATGATCGCGAGGACGATACCCAAAGCGCTTGCGTAAGCTCTGTCGCCGTCGGCATTGTACGTGCCGTAAATGTATCCGACAAACGGCGTGACCTGCACGTTTTTGCCCGCCTCGGTACTGCCCCAATCGCCGAAGATCAGCGCCGGCTCTGCGTAGATCTGCATACCGCCGATGACGCTGGTGACGATGACATAGAAAATGGTGGGATAGATCTGCGGCATTTTGATCCGCCAGAAGATCTGCCATGCATTTGCACCGTCAATATCCGCCGCCTCAACATGGCTCTCGTTGACGCCGTTCAGACCGGCGACCAACAAAACGATCGTACCGCCGAGACCCTTCCAAACCGTCAGGATCAGAACCGCGGCGCGCTGCCACCCTGCCGTAGCGCCTTCTATAAACGAAATTCCGAATACGTTTTCAACCAAACCGCCGCCGCCGAACAGGTTCGCCCACATGAGAGCGATGGAAACGGTACTGGAAACGGTAGGGATATAGTAAATAACCCGGAATCCGCCGGAGAATTTAATATCGCGCGTCATCAGGACAGAGAAGAACAGAGAGAGCACCATGCCGATCGGGATACCGATGAGGTAGATGACCGTCGTAAGGAGCGTGCCCCACACGGCCGCCTGCTGTCCGCCGCTGCCCATGATGTCTTCTTCAAACATGATCTTATAGTTTGCAAAAAAACCGTCACGGTTGATCGTGCCGAGCGCTTCCCAAAACGTCGTACCGCGGGACATGTTGTCATAATCGGAGAAGGACAGCATCACCGACATGATGAAGGAGATGTAAACAAAAACCGTCGTACCGATCAAAAGCAACGCGACAAACGCCCAGCCCCACAGGTTTTCCTGCAGTTTTGCTTTGTTGATCCGCTTTTTAGGCGGAGCAGTCTGGACGTCGGCCTCGCCGACTGCGGCATCGGACACAACGGTAACACTTTCTTTTTCCATTTTCTTTCCTTCCTTACCAGTTGATCCGTTGTTTCAAGGAAGGCCTTTCCGGAGAAAGGCCTCCCTCAACAACCGTGTTTGTTAACCGAGATTCTGCTGCTCCTCTTCGATCGCCTGGTTCAAGAGGTTCTGAGACCTGATGACCTGCCAATCGCAGAATGCGCTCGGCGTATAGAACTTGCCGCCGGACCAGCCGCTACCGTCCGCCTTCGGGTCAGAACCCGGCGTAGGCAACGTGTAGTTCGTCACGTCGATCGTGGTCGGGATCGCCTGGCCGAAGTTGTTGTACTTCCAGCCGCCGGCGGACCTTGTAGCCTCCCAAGCGATCAGGAATTTACCCTTCTGCGTGCCGATATCGTTGATCCAGTCCGCATTGTACGTGTACAGACAGGAGTCAAGCGCACCGTTCGCGCCGGATACCATGCGGATCTGCAGGTTCCTGTCGTTATATCTGAGCGCTACGAGGTTGAGGCACTTATAAGCATACGCCTTCGTGGAGCAAATGCTCATCGAGGAATCCTGGAAGTAGGTGTTGACATACGCGCTGAGCGAAGGGAAGTTGGTGTCGATATAATTCTTGACCGTTCCGCTTGCGCTCTGGTGGGTACGATACATCTTGGTCGCAACAGCCGTCGCGAACGTCCAGATGTCTTCGCCCGTCAGCGTCGTGGAAGTCGTAAAGCTCTCATCGAGATACGTCGGTTCGTTGCTGGAAGGACGGGTCGTTTTGAGGTCGTTCACTTCCGCCTCGGTGACGGTGAGCGTGCCCGTTGCGTTGCCGTCGGGGGTGATCATATAGTTGAAGGAACCGTCTTCGTACCCTTCAGCCTGATAATAGAGGTAATCGACGCCCTGATCGACGAACGTCGTCAGCTGAGAACCCGAATAGGTGAGCGCCTGCTGCATGGTGGGATCCATCGCGAGGTATGCGCAGAGATCTGCCATCGCTTCGACTTTCCACGAATCTTCGCCCGTGTACCTGTCGAGGACGTCCGCATTCACGCCGTAGCCGACCGTGTCGAGACGAGCCGCCCAGACATCCTGGCGATCTTCCTGCTCCGCTTCGCACTGCTCTTCCGTCATCGCCGTGGCGACGGGATCCGTGCCGTATTCTGCTTCTTCATAATCCGCGTCTTTGACCCTTGCGTAAGGAGAATAGCTCTCCGAAACGGGTTCGGGCATGATGCCTACGTCGAGGACGCTCTGCACCGCCGAGTTGAACGTGGACAGGTCCCAAGTACCGATACCGTAGAAGACCGTGCGGCCTGCGTTGAAGGTTGGCCAACCGCCGCGGGTCTGCACTGATTCGGGAGAACCGGAGAAGTAAGAGTTTGCATTCCAGTCGGAACCGAACGCGAGGAACGCCGCGTACGCTTCCTTATACTTGTCGCTGTTGATACCGTAATCGGCATCGGCGGACGGAGCCGTAACGGAGGTATAGTCGTCGCTGATGATGTCGACGTCGTTGCCGAGCAGCCAAGCCGTCAGATACAGCGTACCTTCGTACTGGTCGTTGCCGTATACATAGTTGGTCGTGCCGAGCTGAGAGTCGGTAGGCCTGTTCGCGTCGTCGAGCCAGGTCATCAGCTCGTGCGTACGCGTCGTACGGTTGGTGATGTCGTATCTTTCCGCATAATAGCAGACAGCCCACGCCATCGCACTGTATTCCGCATAGGTATAGGTATAGTAACCGATGCTCTCGTCGTAAGAAGTCTCTTCGTTATCCGGATCACCCGTTTCATAGGTCTGTCCGGGCCAGCCGAGAATGGTTACGTCGTAGCCGCCTACAGAGTTCGCCGCATCCGCGATCGGATCGCCCGCCGCGAGAGCGTCGCTGTAAGACTCGTACTGATAGAAGTTGAAAGGATAATACCGGACGGTCCTTCCGATGTTGACGATGCTCGCGGCAGCGCCCTGCGTGCCGTCTGCGTTCACATAGTAAACCGCGCCGTTCTCGTCGGTCGTGCCCGTGTAAGCCGCTTTCAGTTCATCGGAGAAGAAATTCCTGTTATACGCGAGACCGAAGGAGGAGAAATCTTTCGGCAGAGCGTACAGGCCGGCCTTGTCGTCGGCTTCCGTATAGAAGCCCGCGCCGTCCGCACCGCTTTCCTGATACGTGACCGCGTCACCGATGGAATCGTTTTCCTGATCGTAAGCATACGCGCCGAGAGCCGCAGACCACAGGCCGTTCGGATCGTATTCGTTCCAGTCGACATAATCGGTCAGATCGAGAACCGCTTCGGACACTGCATACGATTTAACGTATTTAGGAGAGACGTAGAAAACGTCGGACGCGGAACCTGCCGCGATCTCTCTTTCAAGCGTGCCGAAGTAAACTTCCGTAGCGGACTGATACGTGTCGTCTACAGAGATGGTGAAGTCGTCGCCGAATTTTTCGGGGTCTTCAGCCTTCAGCTTCTCTGCATACTGCTGTTCCCAGGCGCGGATAAGCTGCCTGTTAGTGACCTGGTCCGCTTCGCCCGCGAAAATGTAGACGCTCAGATCGTAGCTTTTCGAGCAGCCTGCGAACAGGCCGATGCTCAAAGAAACGACCATCACGGCCGCGATCGCGACAGCGGACAGTTTCTTGAGAAACCTTTTCATTCCTTAAACCTCTTATAATTTTTTTTGCCGTGCACACGGTGCCGCACTGCGGAACAGAAGCGCCGTCAGGTACCGTTCCTTTTTTCCTTGCGTTTGCAAGGAAAAAGAGGGCGCCCTCTTTTCGCGGCGTTGCGCCGTGCCGTCGGCCCATCGTCCGGGTTCGGAAAACAGGTTCACTCCATAGGTAAAAAAATAGCCGCATTCACCTGTCGCTCGGCGGAAAAAGCACCGAACTCCCTGAAATGCGGACCTTCGCTCACTTTCCCCTCTCCCTTTCGATATGTTAATATTAGCACACTTCAACCACCCTGTCAATAGATAATCTAAAAAAATTTGTGACTTTTTTATCATTTTTCGACCCTTTTTTGGTCAATTCGACCAATTAACGTTAACTTATAACAAATATGGACCCCGTCCTGCCCGGGCCGGCACGGAAAATTTTGCCGCCCCGCGCTCCGGTTTTCCGTCCGGCTGACGAATCGCGCTTTGATGCCGCAGGCCGCGGCCGAAGCAGCCAAAAAAAACCGCCGCGCAAAATGCGCGGCGGCAATGCCGTTCGGGTTTTGTTTTGCAAAGAAGACTCAGCGTCCTTCGCGGCGGTCGACCATGTCCACGATCTCGCTGATGCGGTCCAGGTCGTCGGTGTTGTAATAGTCGATGTAGATCCTTCCCTTGCGGTCGTTGCCGATGAGGGAAACCTTCGTCTTGAAGGTGTGACGCATCCGCTCGACGAGATCTTTCAATTCGATCGAGACCTGCATCTTTTTCTTGTCCTTTTTTTCCGCCAGCTCTTCGGGAGAGGCGAAATAATCGCGTACGCTGCGCTCGATGTCGCGTACGGACAGCCCGTCCTTCACCGTGTCCGTCGCGAGCTTATACTGCACGTCTTCGGGAAGGGTGACGAGCGCGCGGGCGTGGCCGGCACTCAGCCTGCCCGACGACACCATGTCGATGACCTCGGGCGACAGGGACAAAAGACGCAGCGTGTTGGTGACGGCGGGACGGCTCTTGCCGATGCGTTCGGCGAGCTCTTCCTGCGTGAGGTGGTACTCGTCCATCAGCTGTTTCATGGCGTTTGCCGCCTCGATCGGGTTGAGGTCTTCGCGCTGCAGATTTTCGATCAGGGAGATCTCTTTGATCTCGCGGTCGGTATATTCGCGGATGACGACGGGGATCTGCGTTTTGCCCGCCATCTTCGCCGCGCGGTAGCGGCGTTCGCCCGCGATGATCATGTATTTGCCGCCTTCCATGTTGTTGACGACGATCGGCATGATCATGCCGTGTTTTTTGATGGAATCGGCAAGTTCGCGCAGGGCGTCTTCGTCGAAATGTTTGCGCGGCTGGTTCGGGTTGGGCCGCACGAGATCGATGTCTACTTCGGTCAGACCTTTGATGTCTTCGGGCAACGCCGTTTCGGGCGCAAACGGCTGCTTTGCCGCGTTCTCATACGCTTCTTCCGTATCCGAAAAAAGTGCGGAAAGCCCTCTGCCCAATCCTCTGTTCGTCTTCATGATCTTCTCTCCTTTTTCTCCGCGTCAACGTCCGCCGGCCCGATGAAAAGCCGCGGCCCTGCCGCTCGGTGTTCTCCCTTATCCGCTTCAGCCCGCCCCTGCCAAAAGGGGACCGGACAGCGAATCGTTCTCTTATATTTATATTATATATAATATGTCGCGCGCGCGAAGCGGAACGGCGATGTCTTTTCGCTCTATTTTTCCGCTTCTCGGCCGAGATATTCCTGCGTAAGAGCTTTGTACGCACGCGCCCCGGCGCATTTCGGATCGTGCAGCATGATGGGTTTGCCGTAAGACGTCGCCTCGACGAGGCGGATGTTGCGCGGCACGACGATCTCGAACAGTCGACGGGTGAAGAACTTTTTGATCTCTTCGGCGATCTGTTTGGAGATAAGGGAACGGCTGTCATACATCGTGAGGACGACGCCGTCCACTTCCAGCGCGGGATTGAGATGCTGTTTCACGAGCGTGATGGAATTCATCAGCTGAGACAGCCCCTCGAGTGCATAATATTCGCTCTGGATCGGAATGATGACCGAGTCCGCCGCGGCGAGCGCGTTGATCGTCAGAAGCCCCAGCGAGGGCGGGCAGTCGATCATGATATAATCGTATGTATTTTTCAGGTCCGTCAAAGCGTTTTTCAGGATCTTCTCGCGGCTCTTTTTGTACACGAGCTCCACTTCCGCACCCGCGAGATCGATGTTGGACGGCAAAAGGTCCAGCCCTTCGATCTCCGTTTTCAGGAGATTGTCGGACGCCTTTTCATCGTCGATCAGTACGTTATAGACGGACTTTTTGAGCGAGCTTTTGGAAAAGCCCAGGCCCGTCGTTGCATTCCCCTGCGGGTCTATATCGACGAGCAGCACTTTCTTGCCTGAGGCGGCGATATAAGCCGCCATGTTCACGCAGGTCGTGGTCTTTCCCACGCCCCCTTTCTGGTTGGAAAACGATACGATCTTTCCCACTTTTTTCACCTCTTCTTACGTCGTTTCGCAAGCCCCGCGGGGCTTTGGGATGTCCCCACTTTTATTCTCCGGCGCAGGGAGGCGCAAATTTTTGCACCTTTGCGCCGGCAGAAAATCGTTCCGTCACTCGTCCTTTTTATCGTCCGGTTTGTCCTCCGGCTTTTCCGAAGGGCCGGGCTCTTTCACGCCGCTTTCCTGCGAAGAGACGTCGGTTCCGGCCTGCTCCGCATTTGCGGTTTCCTTTGCGGCCGCTTCGTGCGCGGCCTTTTCCGTTTCCTGATCGATAAAGCGTTTGAAGGGGTTTTCCTCCTCCTGCTTTTCGTATTTATCCATATACTGATAGATCTCTTCGACGCTCGCGCCTTCGAGCAGCTTATCCACTTCTTCCGTGTAAATGGTTTCACGCTCGATGAGCACGCGTGCCATGTTGTCGAGGACCTTTCTGTTCTCGGTGAGAAGTTTCACGGCACGCTCGTGCGCGGACTCGATGATCTTATGCACTTCTTCGTCGATGATGTTCGCCGTCTCTTCGCTGTACGTGTTGTGCGCTTCCATATCGCGGCCGAGGAAGATCGGGCTGTCCGACTGGTAAGTGACGAGGCCCACCCTGTCGCTCATGCCCCACTCGGTGACCATCTTGCGGGCGATCTCGGTGACTCTCTGCAAATCGTTGGAGGCACCCGTCGACACGTCTTTGATGACCAGTTCTTCCGCCACCCTGCCGCCGAGAAGCTCGCAGACGAGGTCGGTAAGTTTTGCCTTGGTCATGTGGTTGTCGTCGCTGTCCGGCCGCGTCATCGTATAGCCTGCCGCCATGCCGCGGGCAATGATGGAAACTTCCTGTACGGGATCGCAGTGTTTGCAGAGCTTTGCGATGATCGCATGGCCGCTCTCGTGATATGCCGTAATGCGTTTGTCCGACTCGGTGACAAGGCGGCTCTTTTTCTGCGGCCCGAGCAGCACCTTATTGATGCCCTCGAACAGCTCTTTGTTGCCGATCATTTTCTTGTTCGCGCGGGCGGCCAGGATCGCCGCCTCGTTGAGAAGGTTTTCAAGGTCCGCACCCGAAAAACCGCTGGTCATGCGGGAAAGGATCTTGAAATTGACGTCGGGTGCGAGCGGTTTGTTTCGCGCATGCACTTTGAGGATCGCCTCCCTGCCGCGAACGTCGGGAAGGTTTACGTGAATCTGCCTGTCGAAACGGCCCGGCCTTAAAAGTGCGGGGTCGAGAATGTCTGCACGGTTGGTCGCCGCCATGACGATGATCCCCTCGTTGGACTCGAAACCGTCCATCTGCACGAGCAGCTGGTTGAGGGTCTGCTCGCGTTCGTCGTGCCCGCCGCCGAGCCCCGTGCCTCTCTGCCGGCCGACGGCGTCGATCTCGTCGATGAACACGATGCAGGGCTGGCTCTTTTTCGCCGCGTCGAAGAGGTCCCTCACCCTCGACGCGCCGACGCCGACGAACATTTCCACGAAGTCGGACCCCGAGATCGAGAAGAACGGGACGTTCGCCTCGCCCGCGACCGCCTTCGCGAACAGCGTTTTACCGGTGCCCGGAGGCCCTACCAGCAGGATACCGCGGGGAATGCGCGCGCCGAGATCGGAAAACTTTCTCGGGCTTTTCAAAAACTCGACGACTTCGGCAAGCTCGGTCTTTTCCTCTTCGGCACCCGCCACGTCCGAAAAACGTACGCGGATGTTGGAGTTGACGCGGGCTTTGGTCTTTGCAAAGCTCATCGCCTTGCTGCTGCCGCCCTGGGTCTGGCGGATGAGCAGCCAGAACACGACGCAGACCAGAACTACCCCGATGATCGGGATCAGATAGGAAACAAAGCTGCCCGCGTTCGGGTCGGTGAAGGTGAACGTGCATTGATGGCCGTTCGCAGCCGCTGCGTCGATCCAGTTTGCAAGTTCTTCGATCTCATAGGAAGATCTGCCGAACGTCGCTTCATACACGACGCGGCCGTCGCGGTAACAGATCAGGTTATAGTCATCCACGACGATCCTGTCGATCTCGCCGTTCACGACGTGCTGTTCGACTTCTGTGTAGTCGATTGTCTGCCCGCCGCTTAAAACGCTCGTCAGGACCGAAACGAGAATGATAATGAGCACTATGCCGAGGATCGTCCACAGTACTATTTTTGCCGTTTTGCTCATGTAGTTTCTCCTTGCTATCCTTTCAGAAAAATAAAAATCTATCGCAACCCGCCGAAAGAGGCGGCACGAATTTCATATTGTTTTCTTTCGGCCGAACTTTGTTTTTAATCCGCAGGCCCGCCGAAAAGAGCTGCTCTATTCAGTATACCCGACAGAGACCCTTTTTATTATTATATTGTCGCGCGAATGTTGTGGCTGCGCGCCGTCCGTCCGCGCGAATGTTGTGGCTGCCGCGCCGTCCGTCCGCCCGGAGCGTAACGAACGCTGTCGAAATCAAAAGGACGCCGCAGATACCTCAGATGCCGCAGGCGCCGCCGATTCGATCAAATCCCTATCTTGCTTCGGCGCATGTGATAGGCGCTAAAAATTTTTTACGCGCCACACATAAAACTGTCCGTTAAATGCGAAAACGAAACGACGCATGCCGACTCTGCCGCTTTGTTCGGTAAATCCGTAAGCAAGATCGGCAAAAGCCTGCCCCACATCCCGGTCGGCAGCACAAAACACCTTTGTGCATTGCCGCCCTCCGTTTCAAAACGCAAACACGGCCGTTCGCTTAGGAATGCAGCCGTACGTTGGCCAACAGCACACCGCGATCGCATAAATCGGAGCGATGGCATGCGCCTCGTCTTTTTGTCGCTTCCTCTATTGTTTTGAAACGCGCTAATAGCCTCAACGGCGCTAAAAATATCAAACTGATTTGCTGATATGTTATAATCTTACCATACTTTTATAAAAAACACAACATTTTTTTCTTTCTTTTTTCTCTGAGGTTAAATTTTTATCGCTTTATCATATTTTTTCACAAAATATTGCTGCGCGCCCACCTAAAAAAGTCCCTTTTTATCCCTCGAAATGTTTCATATGAAACTTTGACAGGATATTATATGTTTCACGTGAAACTATAAACTTATAAAGCGCATGCGTAAATTTTTATAAAATTGAATGTTTCATATGAAACATTCAAACCGGTATGCCCGAAGAGCGATCATCAAACGAAATATTGATTAAAACTTGCGAAATATAATGCATCACATCGAATAAACTCGCTGATTTTACTTGCGCAAAAAAATCGTAAGTGTAGCAAATAAGTCCAGTTGTTTAATATCCTATCGCCTATATGCTCAAAATACTTTAAATCGGATTCGTCTTAATATAAGTTATGCGTATTTCATTTTATTTTATTGATTTGCAATTTAGCGCTTAAAATAAATCAGAAAATATCGAAGGTTTTTCAAAATAAAGAAAAATATAATTTATCAGCGCAAAGAATTTAAAAATGTTTCATATGAAACATTCTTAATGAATAAGAACGCACTTAAAGCTCATTTAGATCAAATCAGCCGAGCTGATCCACCTGCCAACCAAAAAACCGGCAAAACAGACACATCGGCTAAGATTCGCAAAATATCAGACCGAAAACACCGTTTTTTGCCGTTATTTTTTCCGAAAAAAGCCGGATTTTTTCGGAAAAAATAAAATTATTCTGTCTCAAATCGTCTGAGAGGCTTTTTTAAAAGACTAAATTCAACAAAAATAACGGATTTTGAGCAATTTTTGCCATTGCGCTTCCATATTTTGGGCAATTTTTAACTGTTTTCCGAGACTGAGACAACTTGCTTAGAATTGGTAAAAAACGGGTTATTTTTCGATTAATTCAAGTAAAAACAAGCATTTTTAACCTTAGATATATGAGCGCAAGCACATTGCAGTTTGATCCGGATAAAATGCTTATAAAATGAATGGGTTTTAAAAGAAATATTTTGCATATCTGATAAAATTAAACAGAAAAATATCCTGCGCTAATTGAATTATAATGCTGACAAATATGAGACGCCAATAATTTGATCTGCGTATCAAGAATAATGAGTCACTGAGAGGACAGATCACTAAAAAATCTGGGAAATAGGCAATAAATCGTTCTTTGCGTATCGCATGGTCTGAACGCATAGACATTTTGCACCAGCTAAATATTATGACGCAAATTGACGCTAAAATTTGTAGCGCAAACAAAAATTTGGACGCTAAACAATTTTGCGCCAACTTGAAAAATAGCGCTAAAATTCAATTTTAAAAAACAGCTGCGATCGTGAACAATTTTACTGCAAAAAGGAGTCATTTTCAGATCATAACACAAAACGCCGTTCGTTTAGTTTGTCAAGCCGACTTGATTTATCGCACTTTTCCACAACGTTGATGAAACTTTATCCACACTAGTGTGGATAAAGTGTCATCAACTCATCTTTTAAACAATACACAAAGTATAAAATTCGCCGTCTGCGTTAATAATCAATGCGAACAGGCAGCCCGGCCGATCAAATCCGGCGGACGCTGCATATGCGCTGCTTACAGATCATTGCGCCAATCGGATGCCGGCGCAGGAATAAATAACGAGGAAATCATACTATGGAATATTCTTTCAACTGCTTCAATAAACTTGGCGCCACAGGAATCGCTATGGCGCTGCACAACTTTTTATCGGATTTTTCCGATCCTCCCGTTCTCCTTTGCATCGGCAGCGATCTCGCGATAGGAGACAGTCTCGGCCCGATCACGGGCACATTGACCGGGCAAAAAACTTGCGGCGACTGCTTTATTTACGGCACGCTCACCAAGCCGATCACGGCGAAAGAGGTAAAATATTTAAATGCCTTTCTTCATAATGCACACCCGAAGTCCAAAATCATCGCCGTCGACGCTGCGGTCGGCGAAGCCGGCGACATAGGGCTTATACGCATCGCCAACAGGGGCCTCAAACCGGGGCTTGGCGCAAACAAAAAATTCGACCCGGTCGGCGACGTCAGTATTTTAGGGATCGTTGCCGAAAAATCCGTCTTTAACTATTCTCTGCTCAATCTGACAAGACTGAATCTCGTATACAAGATGGCGGATATGATCTCAAAAGGGCTTTCAGACTTTCTGACCGAGCTCCCCGCCGTCGGAATTAAAATCAAAAGCGCATAGACAACGGCGCAGCTCAAAATTTTATGCGCCATCCGTTTTTTTATACACAAAACGCATTATACTGCACCGTCAAATCTGTTTAACATACATTTCAAAGCAACTTCGCAGGGCGAATCAACAAAAAACTTTGATTTCCTCTTTCGTTTTGTTCGGAAAAGCAAGTCGCATGCGCACAATGCTTTTCCGATTTTTACTCATAAATACTTTCAAAAAGCCGCAAACGCGCGGGTTTTTTGTTCCGGTCGGCTCAATTCGATAAAAAAACTGCGCGTCAAAGGCCACGTGCAGCCGCTTCGGCATGTTTTTTCATATTGAATCAGCTCTGAACAACGCAATCGAACTTCTATGCAATATATTGCTTTTATATCAGCCGGACTAAAATGGCGAAATATCAGAATCAAGACTCTAAAGCCGCAAATTTCATCAAGCTCTGTCGATTTTTGGCTTTTCTTCCAATATTTGATCGTTAAAAAAACGCCATTTCCGTCCCTGATTTGACAAAACCGTGCGAATGATCCGCCCGATCGGCCAAAAACTGTATTTCCGTTCACCGGACAAAAACCGATAAAATTCTTTCGTTTATTTACCGGGGTAAAACCCCGGTTTCCGCAAATTTTTTGCCTCTTAGATAAAACACGAATCGGTTTTTTAGGTATTTTTTTGTTTAAAAGAAATATATTGCTTATTTTTTGATCTGAATATTTCGCTCATTTCATCCTTTTTTGTCCTTATTTTTGCCGCAATTTGAATCCGCCGCGCAAGGCTGCCTTTGTTTTATCTACCTTTCGCTGTCTTTGCGGTTCCTTGTTTTCCTGCATGTTTTTATATTGTAAATATATTGCATAGTTTTCAACAGAGCGCCGTGCCGTGATTTTTTCGGATTGCGCGGCGGCTCTGCCGTTTTATCGGACAATCTTCCGTACAAATCTTATGCGGTGCGCCGCTTGCAAAACGCCGCGGGATGTGCTATAATGCCCGAAACCGCAAAGATGACCGAAAAAACAATGGAGCGCAAATTTTTTTCTTCCTATATTTTCGCCGAAGCAAATAAAGACGATCTTCCGCACATAATATCGCTGTACCGCGCCGCAGGGACTCTTTCTGCCGAACAGGGGATGACCTGGAGCGAAAATTATCCTTCGTCTTCCGATGCCTGTAAAGATTTCAGCGAAAGATCTCTGTTTGTTCTCCGCGCAAACGGCCTGAAAATAAATTCTGCGCAGAGCGGATCGCCGGAAAGAGGCGCGTGCGGCGCCGCCGAAAACCGCTTTGTCTCCGCTGCGGGCGGCATTGCCGGCTGCGTTACCGTAAACGGAGAGCAGGACGAAGAGGCAGCCGCGGCGTTCAGGGCGCTGACATCCGCCCCGAACGCCGCTAAAAGAGGACCCGCCGACAAAACGCCCGGCACAAATCCTTCCGCCGCACAGAGTCCCGCCGCTTTTCTGCACCGCCTGTGCATCCATCCGCAGATGCGGGGGATGGGCCTTTCGAAACATCTTTTGTCCGGCGCGGAGTCCGTTGCCGCCGCGCACGGGGCGACGCGGTGCGTTCTGGACGTTTACGAAAAAAACACCGCCGCGCTCGCCCTGTACAAAGGCGCGGGATATGAAACTGTCTCGGAATTTTACCGCGGCGGCGTTTTATACCTTCTTATGCAAAAATCACTGTAACGAGGAATCGCTTATGACCGCAAGAGAATTGCTGAACACACAGCGCGAATATTTTGAGTCAGGAAAAACTTTGCCGCTTGCCGCCCGTATAGACGCACTGAACGGCCTTGAGAGGGCGATCCGCGCCCACGAAGGGGAAATACTCGGCGCCCTCAGAAAAGACCTTTCCAAGAGCAATTTCGAAGGCTACATGACAGAGCTCGGGATGGTGTACGCAGAGATCGGGTATATGCGCAAAAACCTGAAAAAGCTCATGCGCCCCGTCCGCGCGAAGACGCCCGTTTACCTGTTCCCCGCAAAGAGCTATTCCGTTCCGTCTCCTTACGGAACGGCGCTCATCGTGGGGCCGTGGAACTACCCGTTCCAGCTCACGATCCTTCCCCTCGTCGACTGTCTGGCCGCGGGAAATACGGCGCTCGTCAAGGCGAGCGCGTCCGCGCCCGCATCTGCCGAAGTCATCCGAAAGGTCATCGGCGAGGCGTTCCGCCCCGAATACGTCTCTTTCCTTCCGGGAGGGAGGGAAGAGAATAAAGACCTCTTCGATCAGAAATACGACGTGCTCTTTTTTACGGGCGGCAAAGAGACGGGGCGCCGCGCCGCCGCTGCCGCGGCGAAAAACCTGGCGCACGCCGTTTTGGAACTGGGCGGAAAGAGCCCCTGCATCGTGCGCGCGGACGCGAATATCCCGCTCGCCGCGCGGCGGATCGCCTTCGGCAAATTCCTGAACGCGGGTCAGACCTGCGTCGCGCCCGACTACGTCCTCGCCCACCCGAAGATCCGCGCCAGCCTCATCGCCGCGATCGAAGAGGAGACCGTCGCGATGTACGGGGAAGACCCTCTCTCCAACCCTGATTACCCGAAAATGATCAACCGGCGGCAGTTCGACCGCGTCCTTTCCCTCATCGACGGGGAAAAGACGGTTTTCGGCGGCAGAAGCGACCCTTCTTCCCTCAAAATCGCCCCGACGGTGACGGAAAACGTCTCTTTTTCCGACCCCGTCATGAAAGAAGAGATCTTCGGCCCCGTATTGCCCGTTTTGGAAGCGGAGAGTTTCGAAGAGATCAAAGCCGCGATCGCACACAACCCGACGCCGCTCGCCCTGTACTGGTTCGGGAACAGAGAAGAAGCGCGCCGCGCCCTTTCCGAGATCTCTTTCGGAGGCGGCTGCATCGGCGACACCGTGATGCACCTTGCCACGCACGAGCTCGGCTTCGGCGGCGTAGGGGAGAGCGGCACGGGCGCCTACCACGGCGCGCGCGGCTTTTTCGCCTTTTCCCACGTCAAGAGCATCTTAGACGCGGGAAGTAAATTTGATCTTCCTTTCCGCTACGCGCCCGCAACGCCGAAAAAGGAAAAAGTCATACGGAAGTACATGAAGTGATTTTTTTTCGCACAGAAAAGAGCCGCGGCTGTCCTTTCACGGACGCCGCGGCTCTTTTCTTTACTCGTTGAGAAGTCCTGCACTCATTTTAAGGATCCTGTCCGCGTACTTTTTCTTGCGCGCTTTTAAGATCGCTTGATAGAGAAAATAATTGACGCTGACCATCGCGATGCCGACAACGCCCACCACGATCCCGAGAACGAACAGGTTTCCTATGATCTCCATGGCAAGGCACATCCCGACGCCCAGCACCAAGGCGCCCGCAATGCCGAAAACGTAAGCGAAGATCTTTGCGGGGCGCTTTGCGCGCCTGTCCGTCCTTTTCAGCTCGTCGAGAGCGGAAACTTCCTTCTTTTCATAGCCCGCGCGGAGCGCCTCTATCTCTTTTCTCTGATTTTCCTGCAGCATATGTTTTGATCTCCTTCTCTTTTTTGTGCCTTCATTATAGATCTCTTATGTTTTTCTTTTGTCAAAGAGAAGTAAAACAAACGTTGCGCTTTTGTAAAAGATTTGTTAATCCGCCTCTTTTTCGGAGACCGCGGCGGGCGTTTCGGAGATCCCTTCGCCGGGCATTGCCGCCTCCGCCGAGGGAACGGCCGGCCCTTTCAGCGGCACGGACAGCTTTGCAAACTCTTTTTTCCGCACGACGATCAGGCATACTGCGTGGATCGCCGCCGTCACCACCCAACTGATGGGGTAAGAAAGATACAGATTTAAAAGCGTCCTGTGCGCCGCAAAAAAGGTGTAGATGTACACGATCCGCAGGCCGCACACGCCGCCGACGGAGACGCACATGGGCAAGACCGAATGCCCCATGCCGCGCATGGAACTGACCAGAACTTCCATGATCCCGCAAAGACAATAGGTGGTGCAGATGACGGAGATCCTCTCTATGCCCATGCGGATGACTTCGTCCGATTTCGTGTAGACGGAAAGGAGAAACGCTCCCGCAAAATAGACGGCAAACCCAACGGTCAGCCCCATCGCGGTCACGACCAGAATGCTGTCCAAAAAGGAAACGTCGATATTCTTTTTGATGCGCGCGCCGTAATTCTGCCCCGTAAACGTCAGGCACGCCTGCGACACCGCGTTCATGCAGGTATACACGAATCCCTCTATATTGGCCGCGTCCGCGTTGGCGGTGATCGCAACTTCTCCGAACGAATTGATGGAGGACTGTATCACGACGTTGGAGAGGGAAAAAATACACCCCTGCAAGCCGGCGGGCAAACCGATGCGCAGGATATCGCCGAGGGCGTCTTTATGGATCCTGAGCTTTTTCAGACTCACCCGGCAATGCCCTTTCAGCCGCATCAGGTGGATGAGGACAAGCACGGAAGAGATGACCTGCGCGATGACCGTACCGAGCGCCACGCCCGCGACGTCCATTTTGCAGACCACGACAAAAAAGATGTTCAGCCCCACATTGGATATTCCCGCCGCGCAGAGAAAAAACAGAGGATTTTTAGAATCCCCCCGTGCGCGGCAGAGCGACGACCCGAAATTGTACAGCAAATTGAAGGGCATTCCCGCAAAATAGATCTGCAGATAGAGGGTGGAGAGGGGCAGCACGCTGTCTTCGGGCACGTTCATGAGAACGAGCAGCGTCCGCGCCATAAAGATGCCGAACACGCTCAAAACTATACCGCCGATCAGGCTGATGAGAATGGCGGTATGCACCACGCGGTCCAGCCGCTCTTCGTTTTTCGCGCCGATCCACCGCGCCGCCGCCGTGCATGCGCCCACCGACAGGCCCAAAAACAGATTCGTGATCAGGTTGATCAGCGATCCCGTGGACCCGACGGCACCTGCCGATACATCGCTCGCGAACTGCCCGAGAGTAATGATGTCGGATGCGTTGTACAAAAGCTGTAAGATCCCCGTCGCCATGATCGGCAAGGAAAAGAGAAAAATCTTGCCCAGAAGAGGGCGCGACGTCATGTCAAGTTCCCTCTTTTTCTTTTTCACGTTCTCGCTCATAGACCTCTTTCTTCCCTTTTTTGCGGCGTATGCCGCAAACGTGAAGGTATTATACTACCGCACGGCGGCAAAGTCAAAAAAAAACGGCGCACGAAACTTATTTTTCAATAATTTTCGCGCGCCTTCTTTCCTTCTCTTTCAATATTTTTGTTTGCGCATTTTCCCGTCCTTTTTATGAATGGAAATGCTCCCTTCCCGGTTTTCGGCAAGTTTTTTCGCATACGCGATGGCCTCTGCCTGCGTTGAAAACAGTTTGATCGCCTTTTCTCCTCCCGCAAACTTCACCTGCCATTTGCCGTCTTCCCGCTTGGAAACATGGTAATTGCGCTTTTTTTCCTGCTCTTTCGCTTTTTCCTCTTTTTCTTCTTTTTTCTTTTCCATTTCCGAACTCCTTTTTTTTTATTATACCCCGTCCCCCTTTTTTTTTCAAGGGGATCCGAATAAAAAAAGGGAAGAACGTCCATTCTTCCCGCTTTTTTTTATTCTTCCGATTTTGTTTCGTCTTCCTTTTTGGCGGCGTTGCTGTTGCCGAGATAGGTCCCGAAGTAGGGGGTGCGTTTCGCCGCGGGCCTTGCGCTTCCCGCATTCCTGTCGCGGCGCTCGTACGGCTTTCCGTCGCGCTCTCTTCTGTCGCGGTTGTAGCCGCCCCTGTTGTCGCCGTCTCTCCTGTCGCGGTTGAAGTTCCCGCGCCTGTTGTCTTTATTGAAGCCTCTGTCCCTGCCGCCGCGGCGTTCGCGGTCAAAGCGGAGATTATTGGGCACGACGACGATATAACGCGCCGGCTCTTTCCCTTCGCTCTGCGTTTTCACATCGGTATTGTCGGCAAGCGCCGCATGGATGACCCGCCTTTCATAGGGCGTCATCGGTTCGAGAGAGAGTTTCCTGCCCGTGCGCACCGCCTTTTCCGCCAGCTTATTGGCGAGGCGTTTGAGAGTCTCTTCCCTCTTTTCGCGGTAATTTTCGCAGTCGACGACGATGCGTTTATATTCTTCTCTCCCGATATTCGCGACCGCGCCCGCAAGCACCTGCAGCGCGTCGAGGATCTCGCCCCTGTGGCCGATGACCGAATAGCTGTTGGTCGCGATCACGTTGATCTTGGTATGCTCTTCGTCCTCTTCCAGCTCGTTGGTCGCGGGAATGTGCAAAAGTTCGAACAGACCGTCCAAAAAATCGACAGCCCGCTCGCCGTCCGTCCTCTTTTTGCACATTTTGATCTTTGCTTTGACCGATTTGAACAGTCCCTTTTTGCCCGCCTCGATCACGGTGATCTCCGCCTCTTCGCGCGCAAGACCCAGCGTTTTCAGGCCCTCTTCCACCGCCTCTTCCACCGTTTTTCCGGTGAATTCGTATTCCGTCATTTTTTCTTTCCTCCCTTCCTCGCGTCATTATTGTTTTCATTCTGCCTTTTTGCGGCCGACTGCGGGATGCGTTTGTTATATTTTTCCCGGATCTCCTGCTCTTCCATTTTCCGGAACTTGAAATCGATGACCAGGTTGATCAGCACCGAACTTGCGATGCCGAACAGGTTGCTGACGATCATGTAAATACTGAACGCCGCGCTGTAAAAGAACGAAAAGATACCGAAGATGATCGGCATGACGACCATCATCACGCGCTGCGTCTTTTTGCCTCTTCCGTCCGCCGTCTGCAGCTCGTTCTGCGCCTTGTTGCTCTTTGCCATGATGAACTGAGAGAGGAACATGCTGCCGATCGAGATGACGATGAGAACGTAATATCCGTTCGCCGCGCTCCTCTCCGCCGACAGGTTCGCCGTGATCTCGTTGTAAAAATCCTCGGTCAGTTCTACGTTTATCTTGTTGGCATTGGACTGAAAATCGTCGAAATTCGTAACGGGATGCCTGAAAGAGGTATCGGGGAACCAGATGTTTTTCACCCAGAGGAACCCGACGTTTTCTTCGCGGTAGGTCTTTTCCGCAGCGTCGCGGCCCGCCTGTTTGATGTACTCTTCGGCGACCATCGCGTCCGTCCACGCCTGTTCGTCCTCGGCATGCGCCTCGCGGATCTCAGCAAGGGCCGCCTGAACATCGGCGTCGTCCGAATTGATGATATTTTCCGTCTGGATATAATAGGTGCTGACCGTCTCGACGCCGCTCCAGTCTACCGTCGAAGGGTCGTCGATCTCCGCCTGAACGGAAGTATAATAATTCTGTTCTTCGACGTACGCAACAAAACTTGTCCCGTCCGAATAAGTCGTCGTCCGCCGTATCTGGTAAACGGGGTTTCCTTCCTCGTCCTCGACCTGACTTCCGTCGCGGATGTAGGGGACGGGATCGGAAACGGACACTTCCGCCGCCTCTTCGCCGGGCGCGAAGGCGACGACCGCCTCAGAATAACTGTTCGCCATGTCGTTGTAAACGCGCACGTTCGCATACTGCGAATAAGAGGTGAACGCGCCGAGCACGAAAAAGAAGATGACGAGCGTTACGATCATGGGCAGGCAGGCGCCGAACATGGAGTAGCCGTTCTTTTTGTACAGCTCCATCATTTTCATGTTGTACGTCTGCTGGTCGTTCTGATACTGTTTCTGCAATTTTTCCAGCTGCGGGCGCATTTTTTCCATTTTCAGGGAATTTTTGCGCATTTTCGCCTTGGAATAGATGTCCAGGGGCAGAGTCACGAGTTTCAGCACGAGCGTAAAGACGACGATGCCGAGACCGACGTAACTGCCGAACAGCTCGATGATCCATCGGACGACCTGTCCGATCCAGTTGAGGCCCCCCGCTCCTTCGATAAAAAACAGCTGAATGGAATTCGCCGTATCCATCACGGCGGATAAAACGTTGATCATTCTTTTATTACCGTCATTTTAATATAGCCACCGCACTTTGAAATAATTTTCGGGTACGGGATCGTATCCTCCCTTGGAAAAAGGGTTGCAACGCAAAAGCCGCCACGACCCAAGCAGTATCCCGACGATCACGCCATGATTGTTGATGGCCTCGAGCATATACTGCGAGCAGGTAGGGCGGTACAGGCACGTCTTTTTGGAAAAATATTTCTGATAGAAGACGATCGCGTGCATCAAAAACATCTTTATATACGGCTTAAAGACGTATTTTCTGAGATTTTTGAATAATTTTCTGACTTGCTGCCGTGTCATCCGACAAGTCCCTCTCTCTTCAGCGCCGAAGAGAGGCTCTTTTCGAATCCCGCAAGCGTATATTCTTCCGCCTGTTTCGGTATGAGGATAAAGGCATGGCTGCCTTTCAGGCGCGGAAGAACTGCGCGGAACGCTTCGCGCAAGAGTCTTTTGATCCGGTTTCGTTTTACGCTCTTGCCGTGCTTTTTGCTGACGCAAAGTCCCAGCGTGTTTTCCTTTGCGGGAAGATATAAAACGGTCAACGCGGGTGAAAAGATCTTTTTTCCCCGCGTAAACAGTTTCTGAAAATCGCTGTTCTTTTTTAATCTCTTATACAAAACGCACCTGTTTCAGGCAATTCAGGCGGAAATTTTCTTTCTGCCCTTGTCTCTCCTTCTCTTGAGCGTCTTTCTGCCGCCCTGGGTCTTCATCCTCTGGCGAAAGCCGTGCACTTTGCTTCTCTGCCTCTTTTTAGGCTGGTAGGTTCTTTTCATTTTATGCCGATTCTCCTATTCTGAACTTATTCTTTTTGTATTATACATAAAAAATATCGGGGCTGTCAACCGTTTTTATGCCGTTGTCCTTACGGGAAGTATCAAATAAAGGAAGGATTCTCCCTCTGCCGGAACGATCACGCAGGGGGACACCGGCCCGTTGAAACAGGCGCGCACCGTCTCTTCGGATACGGAAGACAGGCATTCGCCGATGTATTTGCTGTTGAGCGCGATGGTCACGTCCTTTCCTTCCAGAAGGATCTTTACGCTTTCGTCTACTCTTCCGAGCGAAGTGTTCGAAGTGACGGACATCGTGTTTTCGCGGATGTCAAAGGTCAGGATGCTGTTCTTATCCGTGCGCGCCAGTACCGACGCGCGGTCGACGCTCTCGGCAAAGAGCGCTTTGTTCACGAGGATCTCCGTCGAAAAGCTCTTGGGCACGATATTGGACACGTTGATAAATTCGCCTTCGTACAGGCGGCTGGTCAAAACGGTGTCCTCCACTTTCACGAGCAGCATATTCTTCTGCACGTATACGTTGAGTTCCTCTTCCTCCGCAGAGATCATGCGCGCGATCTCGTTCAGCGTCCTGGCGGGACAGATGATGCGGATGTCCCCGCTCATCGAAGAGAGGTTCTTTTTCACGACCGCCATGCGGTACCCGTCCAGCGCGGTAAACGTCACAACGCCCTCTTTCGCCTCGATCAGGCACCCTTTCAGCACGGGACGCGAATCGTCCTGCGCGCAGCAGAACGTGGTCTTTGCGATCAGCTCTTTCAGATCTTTCGCGGGGATGCCGAAACGGGTCTCTTCGATATTCATTTCTATCGCGGGAAAATCTTCCGCAGACAAAACCTGGATGCAGCTGTCCGCCTCTCCGTAACGGATATTCAGCTTTTCCGCGTCCGTGCTCATTTCGATCTGCACGTTTTCAAGTTTTTTGATAAAATCGGAAAAATACTTGCCGGGCACGCATACGGCGCCCTCTTCCAATACTTCCGCTTTGATTTTCTTTTCGATCGCGATCTCTCCGTCCGTCGCCAAAAGAGTTACGCCGTCGTTTTCCGCGGCGATCTTGATCGTTTCCAAAATGGGATTTGTCGTTTTCGTGCTGCACGCTTTGACGACTTTCATTACGGCGTCGGAAAGTTCTACGCCTTCGCATACGATCTTCATGGATTTTCCTCCTGCTTTCTCGGCCCGCGTGCGCGGGATAATATTTTTAAATAAATTTATTTTAAAATGTTACTAGTAATAATAGGGCGTGTGCAATTGTGGAAAAAACAAAAGAACACCCTTTTTTTCTATACATTATATATAAAAAGAAAGCAAAAAGCAAGCAAGTTGTCTCAAAAAGAATGTGGACGAAGGACGATTTTTTTGTGGAAATGAAAATGGAAAAAAAGTGGAAAACCGAGAAAAGTGTGGAAAAAAGAGAAAGTCTTTTTCGAAAGACAGGGGGAAAGATGGATCAAAACCCGAAAACCGGCGCGGGTTATGAACAGAGATGTGCACATTGTGGATGGATCAATTCTTTATAAGTGGAAAAAAAGCGCTGTGAAAATGTATTGAAATTCTTTCCCGATTATGTTATAATCGGAGCGGATGATCGATTTAAGCGTATATGAACAACGGATCGGAACGGGAGAAACGGGAGAAAAATTTTCCGCTTTTTACGCGCTCCTTTCCGAATGGAACAAAAAATTCAATCTTACCCGCATCACGGAGGAAGAGGAATGCCGCACAAAACACTTTTTGGACAGTGCGGCGGGCGAAAAGTACTTTCCCCGCGGAGCGTTTGCGGCGGAAGTCGGTTCCGGGGCGGGGTTTCCCTCCGTGCCCCTCATGATCCTGCGTCCCGACCTTACGTTCACACTCATCGAATCGGTGGGCAAAAAGTGCGCTTTTCTCGAATGCGCGGTCAAAGAGCTGGGGCTCTCCGCAAAAGTGGTGAACATGCGCGCGGAAGACGCGGGCAAGGACAAAAATTTCCGCGAACGGTTTGATGCCGTGTGCGCCCGCGCCGTCGCGCGGCTGAACACGCTCGCCGAATATTGCGTTCCTCTCGTAAAAGAGGGCGGCTTTTTCGTCGCTTATAAGGGCCGTGCGGAAGAAGAGCTCCGGGAAGCGGGCCGAGCCTTTTCCGTGTTGGGATGCAGTCTTTTCGTCGAGGAACGGTACGAACTGCCCGGCGGAGAGGGGGAAAGGACCCTCGTCGTCGCAAAAAAGACGGAAAAAACGCCGCCTGCTTACCCGCGCGGGCACGGCAAAGAAAGGAGCAAGCCGCTGATATGATCTGTGCTTTGACGGGGCACCGCGCTCTCCGCGCAGGATTCGACGAGATAAAATTGGAAAGCGCGCTGCGCGCGCTGATCGGAGAGGGTGCGGATACCTTTTTCTGCGGCATGGCGATGGGTTTCGATCTTGTCTGCTGCAAGATTTTGGCGTCTTTAAAGAGAGAATTTCCCATAAAGATCGTCGCCTGCATCCCGTGTGCCGACCAGAGCGGCCGCTTTCCCGCACAGGCGAAAAAGATGTACGGCGAACTTCTGGAAGAGTGCGACGAAAAGGTCGTCCTGCACGAAACGTACTGCGACGGCTGCATGTTCGAGCGGAACCGCTATATGGTCGACCGCTGCGACGTGCTGCTCGCTTATCTTTTATCCGAAAAGGGCGGCACGGCTTATACCGTGCGTTATGCGCAAAAACGCGGAAAAAAAGTCGTTTTTTTCTTCGGATAAGCGCTTTTTCGACAATAAGGAGGAACTCAGATGGAATGGTTTAAAGATTTCGGCCCGCTCGAGTGGACGTATTTCGTGCTCGCTTGCATAGGGACCCTCTTTTTGCTCATACAGATCGTTCTCATGATCGTGGGAGCGGACAGCGGCGACGCCGACCTGGACACGGATACCGACGGCGACGGCGCGTTCGATACGCACACCGATACGGGCATGTCCCTCTTTTCGATGAAGGGACTGACCGCCTTTTTTGCGATCGGCGGCTGGACGGGCATCGTCATGCTCACGAGCGGCGTAAATTCGGGCGTTTCGGTCGCCGTGTCCGTCGTCGCGGGGCTCGCCGCTTACATCGTCGTATGGCTGGTCATCCGCATGATCCTGAAATTGCAGGAAGACGGCACCGTGCAGTATGCGGGCGCGGTGGGAAAAACGGCGACGGTCTATGTTTCCGTTCCCGCAAAGAGGAGCGGAAGGGGAAAGGTCACCCTCGTTTTGCAGGGCCGCTATACCGAGGCGGACGCCGTGACCGACGAGGAGGAAAGGATCCCCGTCGACGCCGCCGTCGTCATCGAAGAGGCTGCGGGAGACGTGTTTGTCGTAAAGCGCAAAGCGGAAGGCAAAGACGGAGAAAATGAAAAAAGTTCAATAAAATAAGGATAAGGAGAATAAGGATTATGCAACCTTGGGTCGTAGCGCTCATCGTCGTCGCCGTTCTGGTCGTCGTCATGCTGTTTCTGATGGTAGTCACCCGCTATAAAAAGTGTCCGCCCGACAAGATTATGGTCATCTACGGTAAAGTGGGGGCGGACAAAGAGGGCAATTTGCGCAGCGCCAGATGCATCCACGGCGGCGCCGCGTTCATCTGGCCGCTCGTGCAGGCGTTTACTTACCTCGATCTGACGCCTTTGTCCATCCAGGTGGACTTAAAAAGCGCCCTTTCCCGCCAGAACATCCGCATCGACGTGCCGTCCGTGTTCACCGTCGGCATCTCTACCGAACCGACCGTCATGGAAAACGCGGCGGAAAGGCTGCGCAATCTCAAAATCGCGCAGATCCAGGAACTCGCCAAAGACATCATCTTCGGCCAGCTCCGCCTTGTCATCGCGACCATGAACATCGAAGAGATCAACACCGACAGGGATAAATTTCTCGAAGCGATCTCCCGCAACGTCGAGGGCGAACTCAAAAAGATCGGCCTTCGCCTGATCAACGTCAACGTGACGGACATTTCCGACGAATCGGGTTACATCATCGCGCTCGGCAAAGAGGCCGCCGCAAAGGCGATCAACGATGCGAAGATCTCCGTCGCCGAGGCGAACAAGATCGGTTCCATCGGCGAGGCCAACGCCCGCATGGAAGAGCGCGTGCGCGTCGCCGAGGCGGAGAGCGAGGCGATCAAGGGCGAGAACAAGGCGAAAGCCGAGATCGCCAAAACGCAGGCGGAACTGCGCGAAAAGGAGGCGGAGGCGCTCAAACTTGCCGTCACCGCCGAAAAGGTGCAGGCGGCAAAGGCGCTCGAAGAGAGCTATCAGGCGGAAAAACAGGCGGAACTTTCGCGCGCGGAGAAGGAAAAGGCGACGCAGGAAGCGGACGTCATCGTAAAGCAGGAGATCGAAAAGCGCCGCAAAGAGATCGAAGCGGACGCGGAAGCGGAGCAGATGCGCCGCACTGCGGGCGGCGAGGCGGACGCGATCTACGCCAAGATGGAGGCGGAGGCGCGCGGCCTTCGCGAAAAGCTCTCCAAACAAGCGGAAGGCCTGGACGCCCTCGTAAAAGCTGCGGGCGGCGAGGCGAACGACGCGGTGCGCCTGATGATCGCCGACAAGATCGAGCAGCTCGTCGCCGAACAGGTCGAGGCGATCAAGAACGTCAAAATCGACAAAGTGACCGTCTGGGACGGCGGCGAAGGAAAGGACGGCAAGACCGCCACGGCGGGCTTTTTGAGCGGGCTTTTAAAGAGCCTGCCCCCCTTGGAAGAGCTGTACAACATGGCGGGGCTTTCCCTTCCCAAGATCGTCGCGCCGCAAAAGGCGGAGACGGAAGAAAAGGGAGAAACTTCTGCAGAATAAACTTCCGCGCGCCCCGTTGCCGGGGCGCGTTTTTTTGCGGAAAAAAGGGGATTTTTAAAAATTGTGTCATCATTCGCTTGACAAGACAATAAGAATGTACTAAAATATGTGCGTTAACAAGGGTTAACAAAAAAGAGAGTACAGATCATGCGGCGGGAAAGCCCGCCTGAAATTACGGAGGTCAGAAGAAAATGCCGTTGCCGATCGCACCCGCAGGGGAAGAGCTTACGGTAAAAAAGATCCTTGCGGACGAAAAGAATAAGAGACATTTCGAAAACCTGGGCATTACGATCGGGTCTAAGATCGTCGTCATGTCGGCGGTAGGGGGGAACGTCATCCTCAAAGTGAAAAACGGGAGGCTTGCGCTGGACAGGACGCAGGCGATGAAAATTCTGGTATAAAAGCGCAGATAAGATCTGAAGCGGCATAAAAATGCGTTTTTTTTGCGCAGAACTGCCGCAAACACAGTGAAAGCGGTAAATTTTTCCGGTTTTCCGGAAGGAGAATACGGCCCTTTCCGGGCGGTTCCTGCGGAGATCGGTTTTTTAAGGAGTCAATATGGAAAAAATGCTGAACGAATTCGCCGTCGGTGAAAAAGGCGTCGTCAGGCGCATCGAGGGCGAGGGAAAGATCAGGCGCAGGCTCTTCGACATGGGCGTGACGCCGGGCGCCGAGATCACGCTGCGCAAGCTCGCGCCCCTGGGCGACCCCATCGAGGTCAATCTGCGCGGGTACGAGCTTTCTCTGAGAAAGAGCGAAGCGGCGTGCGTCGTGATGGAGGTGAAAAATGCTTAAATTTGCTTTGGCGGGCAACCCGAACTCGGGCAAGACCACCCTTTTCAACTCCCTCACCGGCAGTACGGCGCACGTCGGCAACTGGCCGGGCGTTACGGTAGACAAGAGAGAGGGGACATACAAAAAACTCAGCGTCCCCGTCGCCATCGTCGACCTTCCCGGCATCTATTCGCTGTCCCCGTATACGCCCGAAGAAGTCATTTCGCGCAATTTCATCCTCGATGAAAAGCCCGACTGCGTCATCAACATCGTCGACGCGACCAATCTCGAGCGCAACTTGTACCTGACCACGCAGATCATGGAGATCGACGTGCCGATGGTCGTCGCGCTCAACATGATCGACGTCGTGAAAAAGAGCGGCGACAAGATCGACGCCAAGAGCCTCGAAACGCAGATCGGTCTCCCCGTCGTGGAGATCTCCGCGCTCAAAGAGGAGGGCATTCAGGAACTGATGGAGCGCGCGTACGCCGCCGCGCAGAAAAAGCGCGAGGGCAAAACGGTGCTCGAAGGCTCCCCCCTCTCACATGTGATCAACGACGTCCGCATCGCCTTAAAGGGCAAGGGAGTCGAAAATCCGCTCTTCCACGCGGTCAAACTGACCGAAGAGGACGAACTGGAAGTCAAAGACCATCCCGACGAGATGCAGATGGTCGAAGAATTCAAAAAGCAGTTCAGAGACGACACGTTCGAAGGGGACTTCGAGGCGATGGTCGCCGACGAGCGGTATAAGTACATATCCGCACACTTTTCGCAGGCGCTCACCCATTCCGAAAAGAAGGATCAGGGCGCGCTGACCAAATCCGACAAGGCGGACAGGGTGCTCACCCACAGGGTCTGGGGTATCCCCATTTTTATCGTCATCCTGTTTGCCGTCTTCCACCTCACGTTCGGCGAAGACCTGCTGTACCTCAACGCGATCTTCGGATTTGCCAAAGACGTCGGCGACGGTTATGCGGTTAATACGGGCAACGACGTCCTGAACGCGTTCGTTTCCGTCTTTTACAGTACGGCGGGCGTTTCGACGCCGGGCGCCATCCTGTTCAACCTGATGGGATTTATCACCGATCAGCTGGGCGGGCTGATCGCGACCGGGCTTGAAAACGCAGGAGCCGCCGTCTGGGCACAGGGCCTGGTCAACGACGGCATTTGGGGCGGCGTCGCGGGCGTTCTGTCCTTTGTCCCGCAGATCCTCGTCCTGTTCCTGTTCATTTCCATTCTCGAAGATTCGGGCTACATGGCGCGCGTCGCGTTCATTCTCGACCGTGCGTTCCGTAAATTCGGTCTTTCGGGCAGGGCTTTTATCCCGATGATCATGGGCTTCGGCTGCTCTGTCCCCGCGGCGATCAACACGAGGACGCTCGCGGACGAAAAGGAGCGGATCATGACCAACCGCGTGATCCCGTTCTTCACCTGCGGCGCGAAGGCGCCCATCCTCGCCGCCGTCTGCGGGGGTATCGCGGCGCACTACACGAACATGCCCCTCAGCGCGGACGTTCTGGTATTCCTACTGTATCTGTTCGGCATGGTCATGGCCGTCCTCATGGTCATGTTCATGCGCCAGACTTCCATGCGCGGCGAAGTCGCTCCCTTCATCATGGAGCTGCCCGCCTACCATGCGCCTCAGTTCCACAACCTGATGGTGCACCTGTGGGATAAACTCAAACATTATATCAAAAAGGCGTTCACGATCATCCTCGCGTCGTCCATCGTCATCTGGTTCCTCTCTAACTTCAATTGGGAATGGGAGTGCCTCACGGTGGCGGAAGGCGAGATCAGCCGCATGAACGAGAGCATTCTGCATGACATCGGTTCCTTCTTCATGTGGATCTGCACTCCGATGGGCTTCGGCCTCCAGCTCGGGCAGTACGGCTGGGTGTTCGTCGTGGCGGCAGTCACGGGTCTCATCGCCAAGGAAAACGTCATCTCCACCTTTTATGTGCTTGCGGGCGCGATCGGCGTCACGGTGCTCGGCGTTGCGGGAGAGGACGGCGAGAGCGGCATCGGCGTCATCGCGGCGTTCCTCGCTTCGGAAGATGTCGGCATCACCTGGCAGGGCCTCATCGCCTTCTGCGTGTTCAATATGCTCACCGTTCCTTGCTTTGCGGCTGCGGCGACGGTCAAAGGAGAACTGCCCAAGGGCAAATTCCGCTGGACGATCGCGTTCTGGCTCCTTACGTCTTTTCTGACGGCGACGGCGATCTACCTCATGTTCACATGGTGGTGGACGGCGTTCATCGTCGCGGCGCTCATCGCGCTCGTCGTCGCGTACTTTATTCTCCGCAACAAGGGCAAGATAAATTTTCATTTCAAAAAGAGTAAAAAACTTCAAGAATAATCGATACTCCCGCCCGGAACAGGGCGGGAGAAAGGGTAAAAAGTATGTTTTTCAGTCTTTTATCCGCGGCGGGCACGGTCGTCACCGTCGTCATTGCCGTCGCTGCGGTCGGCATCGTCGCCGCAACGCTCATTTTTCACTTTATCCGTAAAAAACAGGGGAAAACGGGCTGCGGATGCGGCTGTTCGGGCTGCTCCGGCTGTTCCTCGCATCGCGAGAGGAAAGAAAAGGCAAAAAAATAGAGGCCCGCGCCGAGCGGCGGGTTCGCTTCCACAAACGCTTATCCGATCTGTAATCTCTGAATAACATAACCTCAGAAAGAACCGCCCGAAAGCATTCGGGCGGTTCTTTCTGTTTTTTCGTCCGCCCGGCATTCCGTCCGGCAGAGATTTTTGTCCGCGCGGCGAACGCGCGGTCCGCGCTCTTTTCCGGCCCGCGCCATTGCCGCACCGTCTTTTAATCCACTTGCAGGAAAAAGGCTTTCAGGTAGCTCGTCTCTTCCGCGGTGAGAAGGGCGGGGTGGTCGGGCGCCTGCACTTTGATCTCCAGGCATCTGACCCGCCTGCCGCTCGCGCGGGCGGCGTCGGCGATCGTCTTTTCGAAGAGGGGCAGGGTCATATAGTGCGAGCAGGAGCAGGTAACAAGGTATCCGCCGCTCTCGACCAGTTTCATCGCGTTCAGGTTGATGTCGCGGTATCCGCGCGCCGCGTCCTTCACTTCCGCCGCGCTCTTGCAGAAGGCGGGCGGGTCCAAAATGACGAGCCCGAACCGTTTTCCCTCTTCGCGGTACCTGCGCAGCGCTTCGAACACGTCCGCGCATTCCGTCTGAATGTTGTCGAACCCGTTGATCGCGGCGTTCTCGCGCACGTTTTCGAGGGCGAATTCGGAAATATCCACCGCCGTCACCGACTTTGCAACGGTTGCCGCGTTCAGCGAAAAGCCGCCGCTGTTGCAAAAGCAGTCCAGAACGTCCGCGCCCTTCGCGTACCGCCGCACGGCAAAGCGGTTTTCTTTCTGGTCGAGAAAATACCCCGTCTTCTGCCCCCGCTTTACGTCCACCGCCATTTTCAGCCCGTTTTCGGTTACATAAATTTTGTCCGGCACTTCTCCGTACAGCGTTTCGGATGTCTGCGGCAGCCCTTCTTTCTGCCGCACCGCCGCGTCTCCCCGCAGGTAAATGCCTTTGGGCGAAAACAGTTTTACAAGGCAGTCGGCGATCATCTTTTTTCTCCGGTCGACGCCGAGGGAGAGGCATTCCAGCACGAAATACTCCCCGTACCGGTCGACGATGAGGGCGGGCAGGTCGTCCGCCTCGGCAAACGCCAGGCGGTATAAATCCCCGCCGATGAGCTTTTTTCGCGCCTCGTCCGCGCGGACGAGGCGCGAAAGGTACAGCTCTTCCCCGTCCTCCTCGTTCCCGCGGATGAAGATGCGCACCAAAATTTTGGAAAGGTGGTTGATGTACCCCTTGCCGAGGTACCGCCCGTCGCTGCCGCGCACTTCCGCGAGCGCTCCGTTTTTGTCCTTGCCTTCGATCTTCTGCACTTCGTTGGCGTATACCCAGCTGTGCCCGCCGAGGATGCGCTTTTCTTCTCCCTTTTTCAGATATACCGTGTAGGGCATGCCGCCCCTCCTTGCCGTTTATTTTCTTACGATTATACCAAAAAGCGCGCGCAAAAGCAACCGCGCGGGGGCGCCCGTTCGGGCAAAGGCTTGACATTGCCGCCCGAATCCTGTAAAATTGGGAAAACGGAAAAAAAGGGAACGGGCATATTCCGCTCTTTACGGGAATAGGATAGACAGCGGGGCATATCGTATGTTGGCGGAAGAGATCAAAAATTACGACATAAAACAACTCAAAGAACTTGCGGAAATTCTCCGCGGTCAGATCGTGGAGCGGGTCAGGGAAAACGGCGGGCACCTCTCGTCCAACCTCGGCGCGGTGGAGATCACCCTCGCGCTGCACAAGGTGTTTTCCTTTCCCGGAGACAAACTCATCTTCGATGTGGGGCACCAGAGCTACGCGCACAAACTTTTAACGGGCAGAGACCTTTCCCGCCTTCGTCAAGAGGGAGGGGAGAGCGGTTTTCCCGACCCGGAAGAGAGCGCGTACGACCCGTTTATCGCGGGGCACAGCGGCACGAGCGTCGCGCTCGGCATCGGGCTGTGCAACGCGCGCGACCTTGCGGGCGGAAAAGAGAAGGTGATCTGCCTGATCGGCGACGCGTCGCTCGGCAACGGCGTCGCGCTCGAAAGCGTGTTCTCCTCCGAAAAAAAGCCGGAAAATTTCGTGGTCGTGCTCAACGACAACGGGATGTCCATCGCAAAGAACAATTCCGCGCTCTACCGCGCGATCTCCAAGGCGACCGCCAAAAAGCGGTACCGCAAATTCAATTCGTTCCTGTCGAAAACGTTCAAAGAGACGAGCGCGTTCGGCAGGTACCTGCGCAAAGTCAAGTACAGCGTAAAGGGCTGGCTGAACAAAAACGCCTTTTTCGAGCGGTGCGGGTTCAAGTATGTCGGCCCCGTCAACGGTCACGACCTGTCCGAGCTTTGCGCCGTTTTAGAAAACATCCGCGCCATCGAAAGGCCGGTGCTCTTGCACGTCGTCACGCAGAAGGGCAAGGGCTATGCGCCCGCGGAAGAAGACCCGTCCCGCTATCACGGCGTGGGAAAGAATTTTTCCGAGAGCAAAAACTCCTTTTCCGACGCGCTCGGAAAGCTGCTGTGCGAACGGGCGGCCGCCGACGGGCGGATCGCCGCCGTCACCGCCGCGATGACCGACGGGGTGGGGCTGTCCGAATTTGCCGAAAAATTCCCCGAACGGTTCTTTGAAACGGGCATTTCCGAAAGCTATGCCGTCGCCATGGCGGCGGGCATGGCAAAAGGGGGCATGCGCCCCGTCGTGTGTCTGTATTCCACCTTTTTGCAGCGCGCGTACGATCAGATCGTGCACGACGTGTGCATTTCTTCCCTCCCCGTGCTCTTTTGCGTGGACCGCGCGGGGTTCGTCGGTGCGGACGGCAAGACGCATCAGGGGCTTTTCGACGTGTCTTTCCTGCGCGGAATCCCCAATCTCGACGTCTATGCGCCCAAAGACTGCGCGGAGCTTGCCGATCTTTTCGATTTCGCAATGGAGAGGGGAAGGCCCGCCGCGATCCGTTATCCCAACGGATATGCCAAAAATCTCGGGTGCGTCAGGCGCATTTCGGAAAACTGCCTGTGGGAGATCGTCAGCCCCGGCGACGGGGTGGCCGTGCTCGCCTCGGGCGCGCGCGCCGTCGCGCGGGCGCTGGAAGCGAAAAAGCTCGTCTCCCCCCTCGATCCCATGATCGTAAACTGCCGCACCGTGTCTCCTTTGGACGAAAAATTGCTGAAAGAGATCGCGGGCAGACAGATCGTCGCCTTCGAAGAGGGGTACGAATCGGGCGGGTTCGGCGGCGCGGTCGCCGAATTTTACGCGGACAACGCCCTTCCCGTGCGCCTTAAAATCATGGGTGCGCCGAAAAAGTTCGTCGCCCACGCGGGCGCGGAAGAGCAGGCGCAGGCGTGCAGGCTCACCGCAGGCGACCTCGCGCTGAAGATCAGGGCGCTTTTTGCGCGCGAACAGTGAGGAAAACCATGGAAAAAGAAAAGGATAAAGAGAACGCCGCCGCGAGCGGCGCAGACGGGTCGGAAGAAATCCCCGCAAAGAGCTGCGCGGACGGCGCGGGGGATATTCCCGCGGCAGAACGGACATCCGGATCGGATGTTCCCGCAGACGGCGCTCAGCCCGAAGAAATTGCGGAAAACGGCGGCAAAGAGCTTTGTGCGGGCGATGCATCGCCCGCAGAAGGGCTCACCGCGGACGATTTGAAATACAAAAACGGAAAAGAGGTGGCAAAGAGCGGGCTTTTGGGCGTGTTTATCGGGCTGGCGGTCATCGTGCCCGGCATCAGCGGCTCCACCGTCGCCATCATTTTCAAACTGTACCATAAATTTCTGTATGCGATAGGCAACCTCTTCAAAAAGTTCAAACGCTGCGCGGGCTTTCTGCTGCCCATCGCGGCGGGGCTTGCCGTCGGGTTTATCGTCGGATTTTTTGCGGTGCAGAGGGCGCTGGAGATCGCGCCCTTTACCGTCATCGCCCTGTTTGCTGGGCTGATGTTCGGCGCCTTTCCCGCCGTAAAGGACGAGATAAAGGGGGCAAAGCGCACCCCGCAGCGCATCGTGCTCTTTGCCGCGGGACTCATGGTGCCCGTCGCCGTGAGCCTTTTGTCCACCTTTCTGGCGGAAGACGCGCGCTCCCTTGCCGATCTTTCGTGGTATCACTATCTCCTGTTCCTCGTCCTCGGCTACGTCATGGCCGTCACGCAGATCGTTCCGGGTCTGTCCGCAACCGCCATTCTGATGGTGTTCGGTTATTTTACGCCCCTCATGGACTCTGTGCACCTTTCCTACTGGCGGGAAAATCCGCAGATCTTTCTCGTGTACCTGTGCCTCGTCGCGGGCTTTGCCGCGGGGCTCTTCACCTTCTCCAAGGTGCTGAACAAAATTTTCGAAAAAAAGAGGGAAACGGCGTTTTTCCTCATCACGGGGCTGTCGCTCGGCTCGGTCCTGACCATGTTTTTCAATCCCGACGTCTTCGCGGTATACAAGAGCTGGGCGGGGGGCTCGCCCTTCGCGCTCGATCTTGCCCTCGGCATCGTCCTGTTTGCCGCGGGCGTCGCCGTCGCGTATCTCTTCGTCCGCTACGAGCGGAAAAAGCAATAAATTGCACAGTGTTTTCCGGCCCTTCCGCAGGGAGGGGCTTTTTTTGCGCCTGTAAGGGGAACGTTCACTTATAAAATTGTTACAAAAATTTTTTCGGAATAAAACCTCTGCTTCGCGCGCATTTTATAATTATGAAAGGGATTGCGCAAAGCGTGCCGAAAGATTTATTACAACTTTATGACAAATTCCGCGAAATTTTTATACAATTGGGGGCTATACTGAAAGCACAAATCAAGAAGGAGTAAAAAACAGAACATGAAGAAAATCATCATGGCAATCGCGAGCACGGTGCTCGCATGCGGTATCGGTTTTGCAGCAGTCGGCTGCAGCGACAGCGGGGATATCAGCGTTTACAACCGCGAGTCCGGTTCGGGTACGCGCGACGCGTTTCTCGAATTGCTCGGCATTGAAGAAGCGGATCTCAACACGGGCGTAGCGCAGCTGTCTTCTACCTCCGCGGTCATTCAGGGCGTCGCCGGCGACGAAAAGGCGATCGGCTATGCGTCCCTCGGCTCCGTCGATCAGACGGTCAAAGCGCTCTCCGTAGACGGCGTGGCTCCCACGGAAGAGACGGTTGCAGACGGTTCGTATAAAATTGCCCGTCCGTTCGAACTCATGTACGACGAGACCGAACTTGCGGACAACGATTTGCTCGCAGAGTTCGTCGAATATCTGAAGAGCGCCGAAGCGCAGGAGATCATTGCGGAAGAGGGGTATGTGAGCGTCGTTGAAAATGCGCCCGCTTACACGGCTCCCGAAGGAACGCTTAGCGTTACGGAAATCACGGCGACCGGTTCTACCTCCGTCGGCCCTCTGATGACGGTCCTTGCGGATGATTTTGCGAGCCTCGTCGGACAGGACGTACAGGTTACCGTTTCGGGCGGCGGTTCCGGCCAGGGCATTTCGGATGCGAACGAAGGCAACTCGGATATCGGTATGGCGTCTAAAGAAGTAGTGGACGGCACGGACATCACGAATGACAACGTCACGATTTATCAGTTGTGCGCTGACGGCATCGCGGTCATCGTAAACACGGCAAACCCTGCGACGGACATCACGCTCGATAACCTGAAGAAGATTTACACGGATAAATCTTTGAACTGGAGCGACATCGGCGTTGAGTTCTCCGAATAACAAACAAAACTCTGTCCGCTGAGAGGAAGAGTAAATAAAAGAATCAAGCAGAGCGGGTTGGGGTAACAGATACCGTCAACCCTTTCTGCATGCTTACCGTTTTTTTACGGAGGAATCTACATGCAATTAAAGCCAAAAAATACGGAGTCCGCACCGGCAGACGAAGGGATCGAAAAAGTGAACACGCGCGCCGTCGTAAAGGAAATTTCCATGAAGGTGCTGTTTGCCGTTGCTGCGGCGCTCTTTGTGGTCGCGGTGCTCACGATCTGCATCTATCTGCTCGTAGACGCGATCCCCACGATCGGAGAAATCGGCTTCGTCAAATTTCTGACGGATGACAGGTGGCTGATCCGTTCGGAGCGGTTCGGCATCGGTTCTCTCGTCGTCGGAACGGCGCTCTCCACCATCGGCGCACTCGTCGTCGGCGTCCCCATCGGGCTCATGACGGCGACGTTCATGGCGTTTTACTGTCCCAAATGGCTGTACAGGGTTTTAAAACCGCTCACCAATATTCTGGCGGGCATCCCTTCCATCGTGTACGGTTTTTTCGGGCTGACGGTCATCGTACCCCTTTCGCGCGATCTCGTCGGCGGCGGCGGACTGAACCTGCTGACGACCTCTATCGTGCTCGGCATCATGATCCTGCCCACCATCATCAGTATTTCGGAAAACTCGCTGCGCGCCGTGCCCAAGCCCTTTTACGAGGGCGCCGTCGCGCTCGGGGCGACCAAGGAGCGCGCCATCTTCCGCACCATGTTTCCCGCGGCAAGCTCGGGCGTTCTGACGGCGATCATCCTCGGTATGGGCAGGGCGATCGGCGAAACGGCGGCAATCACGCTCATCTGCGGCAACATCGACCAGATCCCCGGTTCGCTTGCCGACCCGTTCATCACGCTCGCTTCGGCGATCGCGTCGGGAATGGGCTACGCGAGCACGACCAACCTCGAGCGCCCCGCCCTGATAGCGGTCGCGGCGGTGCTGCTCATCATCATCCTGCTCATCACGACGGTCGTCATGCTGCTGAAAAAGAAAAAGTACTGAGGTGAACACATATGGCAAGAGAACTTGTATTAAAAGAAGGAGAAGTGGATACGCGCGGGATCGTACCCATCAACCGCCAGACTTTCAAAGTAAAGCTGCAGGCGTATTTGCATAAACCTTTCTCGTTTATCGTGTTTCTGCTCATCTGTCTCGGAACGCTTTTGGCGGCAGCGGCGGTAATGTGGGTGCTCATATACACCTTCTACCGCGGCCTCGTCTACATCGATCCCGAATCGGGAGAAGCGAGCTTTAACCTGACGGCGGATCTGTTCGCCTGGCGCTGGACGCTGGAAAACAACTCCATGATGCCCGCGCTCATCAATACGCTGGTCATCGCGTTTCTTTCCCTTCTGATCGCGGGCGTCATCGGCGTGTTCGCGGCCATTTTTATGGTCGAATACGCAAAATCTACAAATATATTTGTCAAAATCGTGCGCGTGGCGGCAGAAACGCTCTCGGGCATCCCGTCCGTCGTGTTCGGCATCTTCGGCATGATCCTCTTTGTCGGTTTATTCGGCTGGGGATATTCGCTGCTCAGCGGTATATTGACAATGTCGCTGATGATCATGCCGCTTATCATGCGAACGACGGAGGAGGCGCTGCGCGCCGTGCCCGATTCCTTCCGCGAAGGTTCCTTCGCGCTGGGTGCGGGAAAACTTCGGACCATCTTTGTCATCATTCTTCCGTCCGCGATCCCGGGCATCATTTCCGGCGTCATACTGGGGCTCGGCCGCGTCGTCGGCGAAACGATGGCGCTTGTGTTTACGGCGGGTTCGCCGATGAACGCGAGAACTGCGTCCGGGCTGATGGAATCGGGGAGCACGCTCACCGTGTATTTGTATAATCTCACCAACGAGAGCGGCGAACTTGCCAATGTCGCGTGGGCGGTCGCGGTCGTGCTGATCATTCTCGTCGTCATCATCAACGGCGTGGCGGAATTTATCGGAAACAAGCTGAAAAAGGAGTATTAAACGTGGAAAACGCGAATACGATAGAAAGGGCAGACAAGTTCAACGTAACCGACCTCAATCTCTATTACGGCAACTTTCACGCCCTCAAAGGCATTACGATGGACATCAAAGAGAAGGAGATCACCGCATTCATCGGGCCTTCCGGCTGCGGCAAATCCACCTTTCTCAAAACGCTCAACCGCATGAACGACCTCATCCCCGACTGCAAGATCACGGGCGAGATCCTCATCGACGGGGTAGACCTGTACGGCAAAGTCGACATCAACATCCTGAGAAAGCGTGTGGGCATGGTCTTCCAGAAGCCCAATCCCTTCCCCATGAGCGTGTACGACAACATCGCCTACGGCCCCCGCACGCACGGCATCCGCAAAAAGTCGGAGCTTGACGAGATCGTCGAGCGCTCCCTCACGCAGGCGGCGATCTGGGACGAACTCAAAGACCGGTTAAAGAAGTCCGCGCTCGGGCTTTCGGGCGGACAGCAGCAGCGCCTCTGCATCGCAAGGACGCTCGCCGTCGAACCCGAGGTCATCCTCATGGACGAGCCGACGAGCGCGCTCGACCCGATCTCGACCTCCAAGATCGAGGATCTCACGCAGGAGCTGAAAGACAAATACACCATCGTCATCGTCACGCACAACATGCAGCAGGCGGCGCGTATTTCGGATAAAACGGCGTTCTTCCTCTTGGGCGACCTGATCGAGTACGGCGTCACGGACGAAATTTTCAATCGCCCGAGAGACAAGAGGACAGAAGATTATATCACAGGGAGATTCGGTTGATATGACAAGAAGACAATTCGACGAACAGCTCGCGCTCCTCAAAGACGAGCTCATCGCAATGGGCAACATGAACTGCAAAGCGATCGACGACGCGGTCGGCGCCCTCGAAAAACAGGACGTCGCCCTCGCAAAGCAGACCAAGGGCATCGAGACGCAGGTGGACGAAAAGGAGATGGAGATCGAAAGGCTGTGCCTGAAACTCATCCTCAAACAGCAGCCCGTCGCCAGCGACCTTTTATTCGTGACCAGCGCCATGAAGATGATCACGGACATGGAGCGCATCGCCGACCAGGCGGTGGACATCTCCGATCTCGTCATCAAAATGAGCAAGCTTCCGTATGCGGAACACCTTGCCGAGATCTCCGACATGGGCGAAAAGGTCAGGGATATGGTCAAAAAGGCGGTCGAATCTTTCGTTGAACACAGCGTGGAAAAGGCGAAAGAGGTCTGCCGCGCAGACGACGCGGTGGACGATCTGTTCGAACTCGTCAAAACGAAAGTGACCGGCGTCGTGCATAAGGACATCGACGAGGACGCCAACGGCGAGCAGGCGCTCGACCTTCTCATGATCGCAAAATACCTCGAAAAGATCGGCGACCACGCCTCCAACATCGCGGAATGGGTCATTTTCTCTGTTACCGGCGAGCATAAAAAGCTCAACTGATTTTTTCTGTTACCGGCGGGCATCGAAGGCCCGACAAAATGCAAGCACGCAAAATGCGCCGTTTTTTCGGCGCATTTTTCATTTTCCGCGCCCGAGGTCCGGCCGCCGCGTGAAATATTTTTTACGTTTTTGACAAGTGCGTGAAAAATATTACAAATTTATTACAAATTTTACAATTGTATTATACAATTTTCCTTTACAATGGAAGAGTATCAAAAGGTGTTTACAGAAGAAATGCCGAAAAAAGGGAGAGTTGTATGGATTATGTAATGTCGGTCGTGGAACTTCTGGCGGGCCTGGGCGCTTTCCTGCTCGGGTTCAAGTTCCTTTCGGACAACATCGAAAAGCTGGCTATGAACAAGCTTCGCGGCTGGTTCGACGGCCTTGCAAAGAGCAAATGGAGCCGCGTTGCGGGCGTCGGCATCGGCGCGGGCGTCACGGCGCTCATCCAAAGCTCGTCGGCGACTACGGTCATGGTCGTGGGCTTTGTCAACGTCGGGATCATGTCGCTGTATCAGGCGACTTCGGTCATCATGGGCGCGAACATCGGCACCACCATCACGGCGCACATCGCGTCTTTGCAGAGCATCAACATCATCGGGTTCGTCACCATCCTGACCTGCGTGGGCGTGTTCATGGACATGCTTTCCAAAAACGAAAAGGTCAAAACGGTGGGGCTCATGATCGCGGGGCTCGGCCTCGTTTTCATCGGACTCGATCTGATGTCCTCCGCGATGGAGATGTACCGCGACAACGCGATGATCAAAGAATTCCTCGCCTCGGCGACCAATCCGTTCGTGCTTTTGCTGGTCGGAACGCTGTTCACGGCGCTCGTGCAGTCAAGCTCGGCGGTCACGTCGCTCATCATCGTCATGGCGGACGGCGGGCTTCTCGTCGGCGGAACGGGCACCAACGCCGTGCTGTTCCTCATCCTGGGCAGCAACATCGGTACCTGCATCACGGCGATCCTCTCGTCCATCGGCGCGTCGACCAACGCGAAGCGCGCGAGCCTCATCCACCTGATGTTCAACGTGTTCGGCACGGTCATCTTCTCGGTATTCCTGCTGGCGTGGCCGGGCTTTATGAGTTCTACGCTCGCGAAGTGGTTCTCCGACCCGGGACGGCAGATCGCGATGTTCCACACCTTTTTCAACGTCGTGTGCACCCTTTTGTTCCTGCCGTTCACCCGCGTGTTCGTCAAGATCGCGACCAAACTCATCCGCGATAAAAAGGTCCGCGAAGGTGCGCCCGCGCCCGCCGCGGAAGAGGCGACGCTCCTCGACGCGCGTTTTCTGAAAACGCCGTCCATCGCGATCGCGCAGGCGAACAAAGAGGCGGCCGTCATGGCGGGGCTTGCCATGGAATCGCTGGATACCGCTTTCAAGGCGTTTGTCGACGGAGACGAGAGCGCCAAGGAAAAGGTGGAAGATCTCAACCGCCGCGTGGGCGATCTCGAGCGCGCGATCGTGGACTATCTCATTCGTATTTCCTCGTCCGACATGATGCGCGAGGACGAAAAGACGGTCTCCGCCATTCATCACGCGACGGGGGACATCCTGCGTATCTCCGAACTTGCGGACAACATCACCAAGTATACGCGCAACTGCAAGCGCGACCATATCGAATTTTCGCCCGGCGTCCTCAAATCGTTGGAAAAAATGTACGAAAAGATCACCGCTCTGTATGAGAGCACGCTCGAAGTGTTCGACAAGAAAGACCTCGCCGCGCTGAAAGCGGTGGACGCGGTGGAAGACGAGATCGATTCTGACCGCCGCACCATCATCGACGACCACATCAAGCGCCTCAACGACGGAAAGTGCAAGCCCGCGTCCAGCGGCGTGTTCATCAATCTGGTCGGGAACTTGGAGCGCGCGGCAGATCATCTCACCTATGTCGCGCATGCGTTTGACTAATCGGCCGTTCCGTGGTACAATAGTATTGCGGAGGAACGGCAACATATGGATAAAACGGTCTACCTGCTCGAAGACGACAAGACGATAGGCGAACTCGTTCGCTGCGCTCTGGAGATGTCCGGCATCACCATCGAGTGCTTTGAAACAGTCGCCGGCTTTATGGAGGCGATGGACAAGCAGCCGCCCGCGGTGGCGCTTCTCGACATCATGCTTCCCGACGGAAACGGATTGGACGTTCTGGCAAAGATCAAACAGAAATACCCGTCCGTGGGCGTCATCATGCTGTCCGCGCTCGGGCAGGAGACGGATAAGGTGCGGGGACTGAACCTCGGTGCCGACGACTACATCGCAAAGCCGTTCGGCGTGCTCGAACTGACGGCGCGCGTCAACGCGCTCCTGCGCCGTTCGGGAGGAAATGCGTCGCTCGTGCGCGGGAATCTTTCCCTCGACGAAGAGACGATGACGGCGACCCTCCGCGGGGTCAAGCTGGAGCTCAACAATAAAGAGTTCAACTTGCTCAAATACCTCATGCAGAAAGAGGGCAAGGCGCTCACCCGCGAGAATATCCTCAACGCCGTATGGGGCTATGACGAAGGTGAGACGCGCACGGTCGACAATCACGTGGCACGGCTCCGCAAACTGGGCATCGACTACATAGAGACGGTGTTCGGCGTCGGATACAAATTCGTATACAGAGACTGAACAAAGCGAAAAGGCCGAGTCTGCCCGCTCGAATGCGGCGGACGGCGGCTTTTTTCCTATTTTTGATTGGTGAGATCATGAAAAAACGTATCCTCATCGTATCCCTTTCGGTCACGATCGTAGGGATCCTGCTTTTGTCCTTCCTGTTTATCGACGTGTGCTACCGCAGCGCCGTCGATTCGGCGGAAAAGCAGCTGAAAACATATATGAACTTTTTCGACACGTCCGCGCCCTTCACGCAGGACGGCGCCGACGCGTTCGCCGCAAAACTCGGCGAATCCGCGCGGGTCACGTATCTCTCCGCCGACGGCACCGTGGTCGCCGACAGCGGCGCGGAAGTTGCGGGAGAATCGCGCGACGACCGCCCCGAGGTCATCGAGGCGGCGGAAAACGGTTCGAGTTATGCCGTGCGCCGCAGCTCCACCCTCGACAGGCAGATGGTCTATTACTGCGTCCGTTTCGCAACGGGCACAGAGGGCGGGGTGCCCGAGGGCGCCTTTGTCCGCATCGGCGTGTCGCTCAACTCGATGACGGCGTATTTCATCGACATGCTCCCCACGCTCGGCTGGTTTCTGGCGCTGGATATATTGTGCTGTCTGGTCTTTGCCTGGGTCGCGACCAGCGCCGTGTTAAAGCCGGTGGAAAATCTCGCCAAAGAGGTCGCCGTGTCCACGGGCCGCGAGATCAAGACAAAATATCCCGAACTGAAACCGCTCGCCAAACTCATGAACGCGATGAATGCGGACATCGGCAGCAAAAACGAAAAACTGCGCGAAGACGGCCGCATCGAAAAGCTCGTCCTCGACAGCATGGAGCATGGCATCGTTATCTTTCAAAGTCCTGCCGAACTGATCCTCATCAACAAGACGGCGGCGCGCCTTTTGGGGTACGAAGAGAACGAGCCGCTCGCCATCTTTGCCGAAGATCAGGAGATCGCGGAACTGCTCGAGGCAAAAGAATCGGCATCGCTGTACAGAAAGTTCGGGGACAAAGACTACAACTTCCGCTTCACCATGGGCGAACCGAACGTCCTGCTCATCACCGACGTGACCGAGAGCATGGCGGCGGCGCGGTCAAAGAACGAATTTATCGCCAACGTCACGCACGAAATGAACACGCCGCTCACGAGCATCAAGGGCTTTGCCGAACTCATCGCGGCGGGCGCGGTGCCGCCCGAGCGGGTGCAGGGCATGGCGAAAACGATCATCAAGCAGAGCGACCGCCTTGCAAACCTCATCCGTTCCATCATCAATTTTTCCGCCATCGACAGCGACGAATTGCCCGATTGCGAGGTGAACGTCTCCGAACTCATCGCCGAGCTGATCGGCGCGTTCGAGCCGAAACTCAAAAAGAAGGAGATCGCGTTAAAGCTCGACGTCGCCAAGAACGTGACCGTCATGTCCCGCCGCGAGCGGCTTGTGGAGATTTTGAACAACCTCATCAGCAACGGCATCCGCTACAATAAAGAGGGGGGCACGCTCGAAGTGATCCTTCAGGGGGGCGAGCGCCCCCGCCTCACGGTGCGGGATACGGGCGTCGGCATTTCGGAAGAGGACAAAAAGCGCATTTTTGACCGCTTTTACACCGTCGACAAGTCGCACAACGGCGGGGGCGGCGGGTTCGGTCTGGGGCTTGCCATCGTTAAAAAGCTGTGCAAGCGCGCGGGCTGGCGGCTGGAAGTGGACAGCGTCCTCGGCGAAGGCACCGCCTTCACGATCGAATTTTGCCCTGATACGGAGGATAAAAGCGTATGAAGATCGACGAAAAGGGCTTGAAACGCGCGCGGGAACTGTGCGCGCAGGGAAAATACGTCGCTGCAAGAAGGATCTACGCCGAAATCCTGCAAAACGACCCGAAAGACCTGAACGGGCTTTTGGGCATGATCCGCATTGCGTCTCGAAACTATACGGTATATGACGGGCAGGAGATCGAAAAGGCGATCGCCGCGGCGCGCACCGCCGCGGGCTGGGTCGGAAAAGTGTCCGACAGGGAGTACGACGATTATGCGGCATACGCCGTCGGCAGGAGGGATGCCTCGGCGAGGCGGGCGGCTTATCTGAAAGCGCACGCGGGCGAATTTGTCGTAACAGGCGGCGTGCTGAAAGAGTATAAGGGGGTCGGAGGAGAGATCTACATCCCGGACGGGGTAAAAGAGATCGGAGATGAAGTGTTCAGGTTAAAATATTCGCTGACAAAGGTCATTTTCTCCGACGGGGTGGAAAAAATCGGGTCGTATTCGTTTGCCTTTTGCAGGAAATTGCAAGAGGTGACGCTGCCCGAGGGGTTGACCGTATTGGACCAGGGTGCCTTTTCGGGGTGTGTATCTTTGGAGAAGATCAGGCTTCCGCAAACTTTGACGAAGATGGATGCCTATGCTTTCAAAGACTGTAAAGCGCTTACAGAGATCGAACTCCCCGCTGGCGTCAAAGAAATCGGGCAGGGCGTGTTCGAAAAGTGCAGTCCGCAGTTACGGGTGCGAGTCGCCGCCGGGAACGCGTCGTTTTACATCAAGGGGAACTGCCTGATCGGAAAGCAGGACAAAACGCTGTATTGGGCGGGCGATAAATTTGCGATCCCGTCGGGCGGCGAGGCGGAACGCATCCGCTGCGGCGCATTTACCGGTCGCGAAGACCTGCGCTCGATCGCCATTCCCCCGGGGGTCAAGACGCTCGACCTGTTCGCTTTTAAAGACTGTATCGCCCTCGAAGAGGTCAGCCTGCCCGAAGGACTGGAAAAGATAGGGGACGAAGGGTTCAGAAATTGCAAAAGCCTTCGGCGGCTCGTAATCCCTTCGACGGTCAAAGAGGTCGGGCCAGACGCCTTTAAGGGCTGTGAAAGTCTTAAAAGCATCCTTGCTCCGGAAGGGCTGTCTCTCATACATTGCAACAGGCCCGCAGGATGTTTTGTGTCCCGCAGATAAGTGCGGGTTAGACTGTCTTTCCGCGCATTGCGCAAAAAACGCAAAAGATAAGCCCGCCGCGCAAGGTATCCTTGCGCGGCGGGCGTTTTTATGCCGCGGCAAAAATTATTTCAAAGCGATCGGCAGGGGACTAGCCTTCCAGGCTTTCCAAATACAGCGAGGCGTTCGTCGCGGCGATCGCCCCGTCGGAAACGGCGGTGGAAACCTGCCGCACCGCCTTCGTACGGCAGTCGCCCGCCACAAACACGCCGGGCGTGCGCGTCTTGCAGCTCTCGTCCGCGATGATGTAGCCCGCCTCGTCCAGATCGGCGACGTTCGCAAACGCCGCGTTGTCGGGCACCTGCCCGATCGCCACGAACACCGCGGGGATCTCCTGCCGGCAGAGGTTTCCGTCCTTGTCGGTGTACTCGATGGCTTCCAGCTCGTTTTCGCCGATAAAATCGACGACGCTCGTGTTCGGGCGCACTTCGACGTTTTCCTTGGCGCGCACCGCCTTTATGAGGTTCGCGTCCCCGAAAAATTTGTCGAACAGGGTATACATGTACACCTTTTTGCAGTAGCCGGAAAGCAGCAGCGCGTATTGCAGGGCGGTGTTGGCGTCGCCGACCAGCGCCACTTCCCGTCCCTTATAGAACGGCCCGTCGCACACGGCGCAGTAGTAAACGCCCTTGCCGATTAAATCCTCGCGCTCGCGCCTGGTTTTCAGGTGCTTGTGTTTCACGCCCGCGGCGATGATCACGCTCCTGCCCTCATACTGTCCGTATTCGGTATGCACGGCAAAGTCGCCCTCCGCCCGCTTTTCGATGCGGACGGCCCTGTCGATCTCCACCTCCGCGCCCAGCGCGTCGATCTGTTCGTACAGATTGTCCGCAAACGCCTCGCCGCTGATCTCTTTGATGGAGGGAAAGTTTTCAAGGCGGGGGGACGTTGCGATCTGCCCGCCCAGGCTCTCTCCTTCCAGGACCAGTACTTTTTTTCCGTTGCGCAAAGCGTAGAGCGCGGAGGTCATGCCTGCCGCGCCCGCGCCGATGATGATCATGTCGTACATATCAGCCGATACTCTCGATGTATTTGCGGATCTCGCTCGCGTTGTCGTACGTCTTGAACCCGTCGCCGTCCGGAACGAGCAGGGAAGGCGCCTTCTTCACGCCGTATTGGCGCGTCGCCGCCGCGTCCTGTTCGGCGTTGACGATCCTGTACTTGACGCCTGCCTTGTCCAGCATCAGTTTGCTCGTCTTGCAGTTGGGGCAGCCGTCGCGCGTGAACAGAACGGGGCCGTCCAGCGCGGGCGCCGCCTTATCCGCGCACGCTTCCGCGTGCAGGGCGTGCGAATGTTTGAGTGTGGAGTGCGAGATGTCGTATACCTTTCTGTCCTTGAACTCCTGCGACTTGCCGTCGTTCCAGTTCTGCACGGGGCGGTAATAGCCGGTTATGCGGCTGTACACTTCCGTCTTTGCGCCGCAGTGCGGGCAGGTGAACTGTTCGCCTGCAAGATAGCCGTGCTCTTTGCAGATGGAATAGGTGGGCGAAAGGGTATAATAGGGCAGTTTGTAATTTTCCGCGATCTTTTTCACCAGCGCCGCCGCCGCTTTCCAGTCGGGCAGCTTTTCCCCGAGGAAGGTATGGAACACCGTGCCCGAGGTGTACAGCGTCTGCAATTCGTCCTGAATATCCAAAGCGTCGAACACGTCTTCGGTATATCCCACGGGCAGGTGCGAGCTGTTCGTATAATAGGGGGTGCCGTTTTCGTTGGCGGTGATGATGTCGGGGTACTGCTCCTTGTCGTGCTTGGCAAAGCGGTAAGCGGTGGATTCTGCGGGGGTCGCTTCCAGATTGAAAAGATCGCCGTACTCTTCCTGATAGTCCGAAAGCCGCTCGCGCATGTGGTTGAGAACGCGCTTTGTGAACTCCTGCGCCTCTTTATGCGTCATGTCTTTGCGGATCCAGCGCGCGTTGAGCGCCGCCTCGTTCATGCCGACGAGGCCGATCGTCGAAAAGTGGTTGGCAAAGGTGCCGAGGTACCGTTTTGTGTAGGGGTACAGCCCCTCGTTGAGAAGTTTCGTGATGACGGTGCGCTTGGTGTTGAGCGAGCGCGCCGCGATGTCCATCAGCTTGTTCAGGCGGCGCATGAACTCCTCTTCCGTCTGCGAAAGGTAAGCGATGCGCGGCATGTTGATGGTCACGACGCCGACCGAGCCCGTCGATTCGCCGCTGCCGAAATATCCGCCCGACTTTTTGCGCAGTTCGCGAAGGTCGAGGCGCAGGCGGCAGCACATGCTGCGGATGTCGCTCGGTTCCATGTCCGAATTGATGTAGTTGGAAAAATAGGGGGTGCCGTACTTCGAGGTCATCTCAAACAGCAACCGGTTGTTTTCGGTGTCCGACCAGTCGAAATTTTTGGTGATGGAATAGGTGGGGATGGGGTACTGGAACCCACGCCCGTTCGCGTCGCCTTCGATCATGACTTCGATGAACGCCTTGTTCACCATGTCCATCTCTTTCTGGCAGTCTTTGTATTTGAAGTTCTGTTCTTTGCCCCCGACGATCGCAGGCAATTCCGCAAGGTCGTTCGGCACCACCCAGTCGAGCGTGATGTTGGAAAAAGGCGCCTGCGTGCCCCAGCGGCTGGGGGTGTTCACGCCGTAGATAAAGCTCTCGATGCACTTTTTGACCTGATCGTAGCTGAGATTATCCGTCTTTACGAAGGGTGCGAGGTAAGTATCGAAAGAGGAGAACGCCTGTGCGCCCGCCCATTCGTTCTGCATGATGCCGAGGAAGTTGACCATCTGGTTGCAAAGCGTTGCAAGGTGCTTTGCGGGCGCCGACGTGATCTTCCCCGGGATGCCGCCCAGCCCTTCCTGAATGAGCTGTTTCAGGCTCCACCCCGCGCAGTAGCCCGTCAGCATCGAGAGGTCGTGGATGTGGATGTCCGCGTCGCGGTGGGCGCGGCCGACCTCTTCGTCGTAGATCTCCGAAAGCCAGTAATTGGCGGTGATGGCGCCGCTGTTGGAGAGGATCAGCCCGCCGACCGAATAGGTGACGGTGGAGTTTTCCTTCACGCGCCAGTCGGTCGCCTTCACATAGCTGTCCACGAGCTTTTTGTAGTCGAGGACGGTGGATTTCATGTTGCGGATCTTTTCGCGCTGTTTGCGGTAGAGGATGTAGCACTTGGCAACGTCCGAATACCCCGCCTGGATAAGCACGCTCTCCACGCTGTCCTGAATGTCCTCCACGGCGATCTTTTGGTTTTTGATCTTGGGTTCGAAATCCGCCGTCACTTTCAGCGCGAGCATGTCGATGATGCTCGGGTGATACTGTTTCGCCTGCGCTTCGAACGCCTTGGTGATCGCAGCCGAGATCTTTTTTATGTCGAACTCCGATATTTTGCCGTCTCTCTTGATAACTTGGTACATAACCTCTCCTTTCCCCGCAAATTGTGGATGATTTCCTTTGTCGGTAGGCTTTCATTATAGCACCGCCACCCCGCAATGTCAACAGGTTGTGCCAAAATCTTGTATAAAAAAATAAAGTTATCCACAATATCTTGTGTATTGTGGATAACTCTCGATGTTTCCCGCCGTTTCACGCATGAAAGAGAATCACATATGCGTTTTTTGTATCGCCGCTTTTTGCGCCGCGGGAGGGACCCGTTTATCGTCATTCTCCGCGGATCTTCGCGCTCGGGATATAGGGCAAAAGCAGCCGTTTGAACGCCTCCAGTTCTTCGTCCGCAAAGGGGGTCAGCCCGCGCCGCAAAACGGCGTCCGAATCGCGGAAGTTCTGCAAAAAGTAGCGTTTGGCCCCTTTCAGCCATTGTCCGATGCGAACCATGTCTTCCCCGCGGTGCAGTTCCTTTACGACGGTCGTGCGGAATTCGTACTCCGCGCCGCCGTTCATGAGGAATGCGGCGCTCTCCCGTATCTTTTGAAGGTCGACGGGCGCACCCGCCGTCTTTTCGTACTTTTCGGGAGAGTTTTTGATGTCCATCGCCACAAAGTCGACGAGTTTTGCCTCGGCAAGCGCTTTCAGCCTGTCGGGGAAGGAACCGTTCGTGTCCAGTTTCACCGCATAGCCCAGCTTTTTGATCTTTTCGAAAAAGGGCGCAATGTCCGCGTGCACGAGCGGTTCGCCGCCCGATACGCACACTCCGTCCAAAAGCCCCCGCCGCCTTTCGAGGAAAGAGAAAAACTCTTCCTCCGCCATGCCGCATACGCCCGCGTCGAGGATCTCGCCGTTCTGGCAAAAAGGGCAGCGGAAATTGCACCCGCTCAGAAAGACTGTGCAGGCAACTTTTCCGGGGTAATCCAAAAGAGTGGTTTTCTGCAATCCCGCGATCTTCATCGTTTTTCCTCCGTGTTCGGGAACATTATACCCCCTTTCCCTGAAAATGTAAACCGAATACAGGGCGCGATTTGAGGGAAAAAGCCCCCGAATTTTTCATAAAAACATCAAAAAAAACGTAACATTTTAACAAACAAATGATATAATGTGCATATAAAAAAGGAGGGCTCGGGAATATGAAGAAGGCCCGTATCGTGCCGGCGCTTTTCGCGCTTATTCTTTCTCTCGCGCTCGTGCTTTCGGGCTGTTCGTCCGGGGGCGAGGAGCCGCAGGGGGTATATGTCGTCTCCATCCGGCAGACGGACACGTCTGAAGAGGCGAACGAATTTACCGTTACTTATTCGGACGGCACCACGTCGACGTTCACCGTGAAAAACGGTCAGGACGGACAGGACGGCAAAGACGCTGCCGTTTCCGCCGCAGATCTGTATGAAGAGTATAAAAACATCTACGGCGAAGACCTTACATACGACGAGTTCCTGCAAAAATATCTGCAGGCATCGTCCGACAATTCGTCCGCGGTCGCGGGGGCGCTCCGCTCTTCGGTGCGCGTATATTCCGAATTCAGGACGACCGAGTATTCCTCCGTCGGTTGGGGCGTGCAGGCGAACGACGTTACAAGTTATTCCACGGGCGGCGGCGTCGTATGCGAAGTGGGCGAAGAGTATACTTATATCATCACCAATTATCACGTCGTATACAGCACCGACGCGAACGAAGACAACGGGTCCGACTTCGGCCGCAGGTTTTACGTCTATCCTTACGGATCCGTCGACGTGCCGGCCGATACGGGACAGAAAGACGAAGACGGTTACGAGATCCTCGAATACGGAGAAAGCGCCATCGAATGCACGTATGTGGGCGGGGCGGCGTCTTTGGACATCGCGGTCCTGCGCGCGGAAACGGCAGACGTTCTCGCCGTCAACGAAGATATTTGCGCCGTGACCTATGCGGACGGTTACAGTGTGGGCGAAACGGCGATCGCCATCGGCAATCCCGAAGGCGAGGGCATCAGCGTGACCGAAGGCATCGTCAGCGTGGACAGCGAGTATATCTCCCTTCAGACGGACGGCACCGTCCGCCGCCACCGTTCCATGCGCATCGATTCGGCACTGTACCACGGCAATTCGGGCGGCGGCCTGTTCAATACGTCGGGCGAGCTGATCGGCATCACCAATGCGGGCGACGAAGAGGATCAGAACATCAACTACGCCATCCCCGTGTCCGTGGTGCGCGGCGCGGCGGAAAACATCATCGCGTACGACAAAGACGGCGACGATTCGACGGCCGGCGTCTATCGTCCCACTCTGGGTGTCACCGTGAACATCGAGAGCAGCAAATATGTATACGATGAAGAATCCGGCACCGGTTCGATTCTGGAGACGGTCGTCGTGAGCGAGATCGCCGAAAGTTCGATCGGTTCGCAGATGGGCCTTGCGGCGGGGGACGTGCTGGTCTCGTTCGTCGTCAACGGCACGGCGTATTCCGTGTCCCGCTCTTTCGAGGTCAACGACCTTCTCCTCACCGTCCGCGCGGGAGACGCGGTGTCTTTCACGGTCGAACGCGACGGCGAGACCGTCGAATGCACGGCGTATACTTTGACTGCCTCCGATTTTTCGGCAGTGGAATGATTTTGATAAACAGATGACGATATAGAGGGGCGGTCGAAAAGACCGCCCCGCTTTGTGTACTTTCGGGTCAGACGATCGCCACGGCCAGGATGACCTGGGCGAAGACGATCGCGACGACGGAGATGAGCTTGATGAGGATGTTGATGGAGGGGCCGGACGTGTCTTTGAACGGATCGCCCACCGTGTCGCCGATGACGGCGGCCTTGTGCGCATCGCTGCCCTTTCCTCCGAAAAATCCGCTTTCCACGTACTTTTTCGCGTTGTCCCACGCGCCGCCGCTCGTGGACATGGTGACGGCGAGCAGAAAGCCCGTCACGCTCGAGCCGAGCAAAAGTCCCATCACCCCGTTTACGCCGAGGAAAAACCCGACGATGAGCGGCGAGACGACGGCAAGGACCGAGGGCAGGATCATCTGTTTTTGCGCCGAGCGGGCGCAGATGCTCACGCACCGCCTGTAATCGGGTTCGGATTTGCCCGCGAGGATGCCGGGATCGGCCGCAAACTGGCGGCGCACTTCGAGCACGACGCGCTGTGCGCTTTTTCCCACCGAAGACATGGTGAGCGCGGAGAAGAGAAAGGGGAGCATCGCGCCGACGAACACGCCGACGAGCACGACGGGGCTTGTGATCTCCAGCGCGAACGAATAATCGGGCGCGAGGCTCTGCACCTGCACATAAAAGGAGGAGAGCAGTGCCAGCGCCGTGAGCATTGCGGAGCCGATGGCAAACCCTTTGCCCGTCGCGGCGGTCGTGTTTCCGAGCGAATCGAGCGCGTCGGTGCGCTCGCGCACCTTTTCGTCCATGCCTGCCATCTGCGCGATGCCGCCCGCGTTGTCCGCCACGGGGCCGTACGCGTCGGTGGACAGGGTGATCCCGAGAGTGGAGAGCATCCCCACGGCCGCAACGCCGATGCCGAACATGCCCATGTTCCCGCCGCCGAGGATAAAGTAAGAGCCGAGCACCGCCGCCGCGATGACGAGCACGGGCGCGAGCGTGGAGAGCATGCCGAGCGCCAGCCCGTTGATGATGACCGGCCCCGCCCCGCTCTCGGACGATGCCGCCAGCTTTTTGGTCGGGCGGTAATGATCGCTCGTGAAAAATTCGGTAAAGAACCCGATCAGCACCCCCGCCGCCAGCCCGATGACGACGGGCAGGATGACGAGTGCGTTTTCGGGCGAGACCAGCCAGATGAACAGGGCGGAAACGCCCGCCGTCGCCGCGGCGGCAAACCACGTCCCCGTGCGCAGGGCGCGCAGCAGGCCTTTCTGTCCTGCGCCCTCTTTGGTGCGCACGAGGAAACTGCCGACGATGGAAAACACGATGCCGATCGCCGCGATGCCGAGCGGGATGAGCGCACCGATGTATTCCAGTCCCGCCGCCACGCCGAGCGCCATCGCCGAGAGGATGGACCCGACGTACGATTCGTACAAGTCGGCGCCCATGCCCGCAACGTCGCCCACGTTGTCGCCCACGTTGTCCGCGATGACGGCGGGGTTTCTCGCGTCGTCTTCGGGGATATTCTCTTCCACTTTTCCGACGAGGTCGGCCCCGACGTCGGCCGCTTTCGTAAAGATGCCCCCGCCCACGCGCGCGAACAGTGCCATAGACGACGCGCCCATGCCGAAGGTGATCATATTCTGCGCGATGAACTGCGCTTCGGTCAGCGCCGTCTCCGCGATCCCGTAAAACCCTTTGAGTACGAAATACCAGAGCGAGAGGTCCAAAAGCCCCAGTCCCACGACGACGAGCCCCATCACACTCCCCGCAGAAAAGGCGGCGCGCAGCCCCTTGTTCAGGCTGCTCTCGCACGCCGTGGCGGTGCGCGCGTTGGCTGCGGTTGCGATCTTCATGCCGAAAAATCCCGAAAGGCCGGAAAAGATCCCGCCCGTCAGAAAGGCGAAGGGCATAAAGGGCGACACCAGCCCTGCAAGGGCGAGCGCACCCAAGAGGACGAACATGCACCCGAAAAACACCGCCACGACGGTGTACTGCCTCTTTAAAAAGGCATTCGCGCCCTTGCGTATGACGGCGGCAATGCCCGAAGCCTTTTCGTTTTCGGGCATTTTCAGCACCCGTCTTGCCGTAAAAAGGGCAAACAGGAGCGCCGCCACCGCGGCGCAGGGCGCGATGAGAACGACATATTTCATTTTTCCCCCTTCAAAAGCGGCAAACGCGCGGGCGAACGCCGCTTTTTTTTCATAATACCACGAAAAACCGCCGCGGTCAAGCCTTGCGGAAAAATAGCCGGAGCCGTGCGGCGGGATTTTCTTGCCCTGCAAAAAAAATTATGCTATAATCACTGTAAAATATGCGCAAGGAGAAAATTCCGTGAAAGAAAACGATGCGCCCGCGTACTACAAAAACATGATCGCGGGGCTTGTGCCTCCCTTTATACTCGTCGAGAGCATGTTCGTCGCCCTGGCGGTCTATCTGTTCGTCGCTTATTCCGACCGGCCGGTATACGGCGCGGTCTTTCTCGGCATCGCGGCCGTCGTGACGGCGGTCTTTGTCGCGGTCTTGCTCGTCCTCAGGCACAAGGCGAAGAGGGCCGAACAGGACCGGAAAAAATAAAAATGTTTTAGCCGTGCGCCCGTGCGTTCCGTATGAAACGGAACGCACGGTTTTTTTTGCGGAAAATACTGATCCTGCCGCCGTTTTCGTGAGAGGGAAAGTATAAATCCTTTCAGACGGGGCAATAAACCTTTCAAATTTTTATCGGAGAAAGAAAGATGAAAAAATACTGCATAGTTTTCGCTCTGCTCATCATAATAATCGTGACGGCGGCGGTATTCGCGCAGAAAGAGCCCTCCGCAGAGTCGGCGTATCTGCGCCTGCACATCCGCGCCGATTCCAATTCTGCGGCCGATCAGGCGGTCAAGTACGAGGTCAAAGAGGCAATCGTCGAGTATCTGGCGCCCGTCGTCGCGGGCTCGGAGAGCAAACAGCAGGCCGTCGCCGCGCTGAAAGCCGCGATCCCCGGCATCGAAGAGACGGCAAACGCCGTCCTCGCGGAGGGCGGGTTCGCCTATCTCTCGCACGCCGAGATCAGGAAAGAAGAGTTTCCCACCCGCGTGTACGAGGGCGTCACGCTCGAGGCGGGCGTATACGACGCGCTCATCATAGAACTCGGCTCGGGGAAGGGGGATAACTGGTGGTGCGTCGTGTACCCGCCCCTGTGTTTTGCGGGCGAAGCGGGCGTCGGCGTGCAGTACCGCTCCCGTATTTGGGAAATCATACGCAACTTTTTCGCGGACTGAACGGGCAAATCCTTCTGTCCTTGCGGAAAAGCGGAAAAAGTTTTTATCGGAGGACAGAGAAAAATGAAAAAGATCATGGGCAGGCTCGCCCTGGCGCTCGCATTGGCGGCGCTCGTCGCAACGGGCGCGTTCTTTGCGGTGCAGCGCGCCGAAGTTCTGCGGCAGGAGACGGCGTGGGCGGCCGTGCAGGAAGCGGCCGTACTGAAACAGGGCAGCACCGGCAGCGAAGTCAGAACGGTGCAGACCAAACTCAAACGCTGGGGGTATTACGGCGGCGCGGTAGACGGTATTTACGGCCCGCAGACCAAAAAGGCGGTCATTTATTTTCAGCAGAAGAACGGGCTGAAAGCGGACGGCATCGTGGGCAAACAGACTTTTGCCGCCCTCGGAATGAACGCCTCTTCCGGCTCTTCGTCGGGTTCTTCGTCGGGGACGAACGGATATACGAGTTCAGACGTGTACCTTCTGGCGCGCTGCATTTACGGCGAGGCGCGCGGGGAGAGCTACGAGGGGCAGGTCGCCGTCGGGGCGGTGGTGCTCAACAGGGTCAAAAGCCCGAGTTTCCCCAATACCATTTCGGGCGTCATCTATCAGAAAGGCGCGTTTACGGCGGTGGACGACGGGCAGATCAACCTTACGCCCAATCAGACGGCGATCAACGCCGCAAAGGACGCGATGAACGGCTGGGACCCGACCTACGGATGCCTGTACTATTATAACCCCGTCACGGCGACGAGCCAGTGGATCTTTTCGCGCGAGACGGTCGTGACCATCGGCAAGCACGTGTTTGCCATTTAAGGAGGGAGAAAGATGAAAAAAGAGGAACTTTCCAGCGGCGCGGAAAAAGTGGAGCGCATCGCCCGCGAAAAGGGCGGGGTGTTTGAAGATTCCGCTCCCGGCAGCGAGATGCAGGCTGCCGCCGGCGGCAGCGCACAGAAGAAAGACGAATCGGAAGCGCTTTCCGAACGCGCCGAAAGCGAGCGCGAACGCATACAGCGCATGAAGGAGGAGCGCGAAAAGCAGCGCGCCGAAAAGCGCCTGGAGATCGCAAAGCTCAAAGAAGAAAAGAAGGAAAAGAGGGCGCAGTCGAAACTGGACGCGCAGGAAAAGCGCCGTTACCGCGAGGAGGAGCGCCGCGCCCGCCGCGAAATATTGAAGAGCGAGACGGAAGAGGAGAGGCAGGTGCGCCTTGCCGAAGAGCGCGCCGCACGCGGTCGCGACGGAGAGAGACAGGCACGCGACAAGAGCCGCGCCTATTTAGAAAAGAGGCGGCAGAAGGAGGAGGCGAGGCGAAAAAGGCACGAGCTCCGCGAAGAAAAGAAGAAAAACCGCCGCGATCGGGCGCCGGGGTTCGGCGGCTGGCTGGCGGCGGTCATCTCCCTCGGCGTTGCGGTGCTCGCCCTCGGCGCGATCGTCACCGTCGGCTATTTCGACCTCACCGAGGCGAAGGCGGGGCTGTACAACGGCTATCAGAGCGCCCTGTACGAGTTTGCGGAGCTTGTGGACAACATGGACGTCAACCTTGCCAAAGCGCGCGTGGCGTCGGGCACGTACGAGATGCAGAAAGTCCTCACCGACGTTCTCGTCGAGAGCGAGCTTGCGGAAAGCTGTCTCGAATCTTTCCCCGTGGACGCGCACAGGACGGAAAACCTGACCGCGTTCGTCAACCGCGTGGGCGACTATTCGCGCAGCCTCGTCAACAAACTCGCCCTCGGCGGAGAGATCTCCGCGGAAGAAGAGGCGGTCATCGAATATATGTACGAGACGACGGAAAAGATCAAAGCGGAGCTTTCCGAAGTCATCGCGGGCGGCAAGGAAAAGAATATCGGCGAGGTGCTCAGAGAGGGCGGGCTTGCCGACAGGATGGACACGCTCGAAAACAATACCATCGAGACGCCCAAGATGATCTATGACGGGCCGTTTGCGGCGTCAGAGCAGGGCGGTGCGGGCAAAATGCTCGAATCCATGCCCGAAGTGTCCGAAAAAGAGGTTGAAAAGATCGCGGCGGACGTGTTTTCCGGCTACGGCGTGACGCGCCTTTCGCACGCGGGCAAAACGGAGCGCGGCGGCCTTTCCCTGTACGGCATAGAATTTGAAACGGAAACGGGGGACAGATACTTCGCGCAGTTTACGGAACGCGGCGGAAAACTCATGCTGATGGACAGCTTCAGGCCGTGCAAGGACAAAAATTTCGATTCGGACGCGTGCATCGGCATCGCGGAGAGCTTTCTCAAAAAACTCGGGTACGAAGGGCTGGAGCCTGTCTGGGTGAGCGAATCGGGCGTGCAGTGCGACATCAACTTTTCCTATACCGAAGGCGGCGTCGTGTGTTATAACGACCTCGTCAAGGTCAAGGTGTGCGAAGAGCGCGGCGCGGTGACGGGCGTAGAGGCGAGGGCATATCTCACCAACCATACCGCGCGCAACATCCCGTCTCCCGCGATTTCAAAGAGCAAGATCGAGCGGGCGGCGGCAAGCCGCATGGATCTTGCCGGCGTGCGCCTGGCGCTTATCCCCGTAGAGGGGAAAGAGACCCTCTGCTTCGAGGTGAACGGAACGCACGGCGGCAGGGAATATTACGCATACCTCGACGCGAAGAGCGGCAGGATGGTCGAACTGTTTACCGTCGTCGATTCGGGGTCTGGCAGGAGCGTCATGTAAATAAAATATTAAAATTTGCAATTGATTCACGTGGAGCGCAAAGACACTTGTTTTTGCGCTCCTTTGCAATGATCGTGTTTTTATGAAAAATTAAATTAAAAAGCCCCGCCGCCGAATACAGATCGGCGGCGGGGCTTTTGTCCCGGGCGGCATATAGAGAGCTTGTTTTCAGCGGGGCGGGCCGTTTTCGCCGCGCACGTAAGCTGCGATCTTTTCGGCGGCCTCTTCGGGGGAGAGGCGGGTCGTGTCGATCTTGACCGAGCGCATCGCCGCAAAATGTTTTGCCCGCTCTTCGCTCCGCGCAAAGATCCCGCCGCTGCGCGCGCCCTTTTCCACGTCTTTGGCAAGGCGTTCGCGCAGCGTATCCCGGCCGCATTCGAGGGTAAACAGGAAAAAGCGGAAATCTTTTCGGGTAAGGCGTGAGAGGATGTCCTCTACGATGCTCTCTTCGTGCATGACCCAGCAAAAGAGGATGTTTTCGAACAGTCCGCTTTGCAGAAATCCCGAAAGGACGGCGGCGATGTTGGAAAGCACCATCTCTTTCGACCGCCCGTTCACGATAAAGGGGCACATGTCCCACAGGTCGTCGCCGTCGGCAAAGACCGAGGGCGGCAGTTTGTTTTTTAAAATGCGGCACACGGTCGTTTTGCCCGCGCCCATCGTGCCGTTCACAAAAATGAGATTCATATCCTTTCTCCCGCTGTCAGTGTATCATATTTTTCCCGCAAAGTAAAGCGTGCGGAAACAAGCGGCGGCCGCGGCGCATAGTATGGAATGATTTCATTCGGGAGGAAAAAGCGTTTGTATAAAGTCATTTCGCCCGGTACGGTCACCGTCGGCGAAGAGGTCGTCATCGAAGACGGCGCCGTGATTCATCCGGGCAACGTGCTTTCGGGCAGGACCGTCGTGCGGCGGGGCGCCGTGCTGTATCCCAACAACATCGTAGAGGATTCCGACATCGGCGAAAACGCGGAGATCACCGCAAGCGCCGTGCGCGGCGCGGCGGTGGGGGCGGGCGCAAAGGTGGGGCCGTTCGCCAATCTCCGCGCGGGTACAAAAGTGGGCGAAAATTGCAGGATCGGCGATTTTGTCGAACTGAAAAACGCCGAAGTCGGCGCAAATACCAAGATCTGCCACCTCGCCTATGTGGGCGACGCGCGCATAGGCCGCGGGGCGAACGTCGGGTGCGGCGTGATCTTCTGTAACTTCGACGGAAAGGATAAGCACTTTACCGAAGTCGGCGACGGCGCGTTCATCGGCAGCAACGTCAACCTCGTCGCGCCCGTCAGGGTGGGCGCCCGCGCCTTTATCGCGGCGGGCACGACCGTCACGCGCGACGTGCCCGAGGGCGCGTGCGTGATCGGGCGGGTGCGCCAGCAGGAGAGCGAGGCGATCCGGAAAAAGAGGGAGGGGCAGGATGGGTGAATTGTTCGGTACCGACGGCATCCGCGGGGTCGTCGGCGAGGGGCTGACCTCGCGCACGGCGTTCGCGCTCGGCAACGCGCTCTCCCGCCTGAAATCCTCCCCCGCCGTCGTTTTGGGGCGGGATACGCGCGTCTCGTCGGATATGCTCGCCCTCGCCGTGGCGGCGGGCGTCACTTCGGGCGGGGGCAGGGTGCTGGACGGGGGCGTTCTGCCCACGGCCGCCGTCTCTTATTTTGTGCGAAAGCGCGGCGCTGACCTCGGCGTCGTCGTCAGCGCGTCGCACAATCCCGCCCGCTATAACGGGCTGAAAGTGTTCGGCGGAGACGGCAGAAAACTTCCCGAAAAGCAGGAAAAGCGGGTCGAAAAGACGATGGGCGAGTACGTGTTTGCAGGGCCGCTCTCGATGGGCAGGTGCTCTCCTCTCGACGGGCGGGAGGAATATGCCGACAGCCTGGCGTCGGCATGCCCGCATTCGCTGAAAGGCAAAAAGATCGCCCTCGACTGCGCCAACGGCGCGGCGGGCGCGGTCGCGCCCGCCCTCTTTGAACGGCTGGGCGCGAAGGTTTTTTCCGTCTGCACGGGCGGCGGGGCGGACATCAACGAGGGCTGCGGCGCACTGCATCCCGAACGGGTGCGCGCGCTCACGCTGGAGACGGGCGCGGACGCGGGGTTCGCGTACGACGGCGACGCCGACAGGCTGGTCGCCTGCGACGAAAAGGGAAACATCGTGGACGGCGACAAGATCCTCTGCGTCTTCGCGGCAAAGCTCGAGCGGGAGGGGAAACTGCGCGAAAAGGTCGTCGTGGGCACGGCGCACACCAATACGGGAGCGGAAAACTATCTCAAAAAACTGGGCGTTCGGCTTATCCGCACCGACATCGGCGACAAATTCGTCTCCGAGGCGATGCAAAAGAGCGGCGCCGCGCTCGGCGGCGAACAGTCGGGGCATATCATCCTCGCCGATCATGCGGTCACGGGCGACGGGATCCTCACGTCCGTCTGCCTTGCGGGGCTTCTGGCGGAGAAAAAGCTGTCTAAGCTCGCCGACATCCGCCTCATGCCCCAGGTCAACGCCTGCGTGAAGGTCAAAGACAAGGTGCGCGTCCTCGGCGACGAATATCTGCGCACGGTCATCGACCGCGCACGGCAGGGCGTGCTGCGGCTGGTCGTGCGCGCGTCGGGCACGGAGCCGGTCGTGCGCATCTTTGCGGAGGCGGAGAACAAAAAGGCGGCAAAAGCCGCCGTCGAGCGGGTCAGGGCGGAGATCCTCGCCCGGGAGGGTTAAACCATGTGCGGCATCATCGGCTATGTGAGCGAGGGGGACTGCTGCGGCGCCTTATTCGACGCGCTCAGGCGGCTCGAATACCGCGGCTACGACTCGGCGGGGATCGCCGTGCTCGGGGAAAAGGGGTTCAGCGTCTGCAAAAAGCAGGGCGGGGTCTCAAACCTGGCATCTTTTTATGCGGCGGGCAATACGGGCGTCGGGCATACCCGCTGGGCAACGCACGGTGCGCCTTCGGACAAAAACGCCCATCCGCACCGCGCGGGCAAGATCGCGCTCGTACATAACGGCATCGTCGAAAATTACGCCGCGCTCAAAGCGGAGCTGGAGGCGGACGGGGAGCTGTTTTTGTCAGAAACGGACAGCGAAGTCATCGCAAAACTCATCTCCCGCGCCTATCGGGGAGATCTTCTCCGCGCGGTGCATGCCGCGCTCGGGCGGGCGGAGGGTGCGTATGCCGTCGCCGTCATTGCCGAGGACAGACCGGGCGAAATCGTCGCCGCGCGTTACAAAAGCCCGCTGATCGCGGGCTGCGGGAGGGAGGGATTGTTTGTTTGCAGCGACATTCCCGCCGTCGCGGCGGGCGCGGGATACATCGCCAAAGCGGAAGACGGAGAATTCGTGCGCATAGCGGACGGGGAGATCTGTTTTTACGACAGGGATCTGCGCCCCGTGCCCAAGGTGTTTTTCCGCCCGCAGGCAGACCTCGGCGCGGCGCCGTCCGATGCGGGCGGGTATTGCATGAGAAGGGAGATCGGCGAGATCCCCGCCGCCCTTCGCAGGACGTTTTGTGCGCTCGAAAAGACGGATTTTGCGCCCTGCGCCCGCGCGCTGCGCGGGGCGAAACGGATATTTGCCGTCGCCTGCGGCACGGCGTACCACAGTGCGCTCGCCTTCCGCGACGCGGCGGAAAGGGACGTCGGCGTCCCCGTTCTGTGCTGCACGGCGGGGGAATTCCGTTACCGCCCGCCGTTGACGGAAAGAGGGGATCTGGTCGTGGCTGTCAGCCAGAGCGGCGAGACGGCGGACACCTTAGAGGCGGTGCGCCTTGCGAAGGAGCGGGGCGGCTACGTCGTAGCCGTCACCAACGCGGGCTGTTCTTCGCTGGCGTCTTTGGCGGATTTTACCCTCGTCATGCGCGCGGGCGCGGAGATCGCCGTCGCCGCCACAAAAAGCTACAATTGCCAGCTTCTGTGTCTTTGGTACCTGGCGGCGGAAATGCTCTTTTTCAAGAGGCAGAAATATCCCGATTGGTTTTCTTCGCTGCAAAAACTGCCTTCCGCGGCGGAAGAGACGATTTCCCTCTTTTCCGAGATCGACCGCATCGCCGATTCTCTTAAAGATGCGGCGGCGATGTATTTTCTCGGAAGGGGCGCGGACGAATGCACCGCGCGCGAGGGAGCGCTTAAAGTCAAAGAGATCGCCTGCGTGTTCGCCGAAGGGCTCGCCGCGGGCGAGCTGAAACACGGCCCGCTCGCGCTGGTGCGCGAAGGGTTTCCCGTATTCATGACGGCGACGCAGCCGCCCCTGTTTAAAAAATGCGAAAACGCCCTCGCCGAAGTGCGTTCCCGCGGCGGGTTCGCGGCGCTCTTTTCTCAGTCTGAAGAGGCGCTTTCTCAAAGCTGCGCCGACGTAAAGGTGCGCCTTCCCGCGCTGCCTGCGGCGCTCATGCCGTGTATCGCCGTCATCCCCCTTCAATACTTCGCGTACAGGATGTGTCTCGAACGCGGGCTGGATCCCGACAAGCCGAAAAACCTCGCCAAGAGCGTCACGGTCGAATAGACAACGGGGCGGTAAGGTGCGGCGGCAGGATAAAAAAACGCGCAAAAGAGCGGAAACGGCGCTCTTTTGCGCGGCGGGACAGGAAAATCGTTTTACAGAGGTCAGCGTTTTGTTTCGGGCGAAGACGCGCGGGCATTTTCTCTGTAGGCGGAGGGAGACATCCCCGTCTTTGCTTTGAAAAAGTTGGAAAAATAATACTGGTTCTGGTATCCGAGGCTCAGCGCGATCGCGTTGATCTCTTCCGACGTTGTTTCCAGCCGCTCTTTTGCCGAGCGGATCCTGCATTCGGAGATGTAATCCTGCGGGGAAAGCCCCGTCTTTTCCCGAAAGACTTTTCTGAGGTACCGGTCGCTCACGCCCAGCGACCGCGCGAGCCGCGCAAGCCCCGTTTCCCGTTCGCCGAAGTGTTCCTGAATGTAGCGAACGGCCTGTTCGGCGACGAGCGTGCCGGGATCGATATCCTTTTCGTCCGCGAATTGCAGCCAGTGCGTCAGCATGGCGCCGAAAACGGAGGAGACGTACGCCGAGCGGCCGCTGTCCGACAGGGCGGCGTAACACAGTTCGGGCCAATCTTCAGAAGGGTCGGTCACCGTCATCGGGCGGCAGAGGGGGAGAAGCAGGGAGGGGCATTCGAATTCGAACCAATAAAAATGCCAGAAATTATCCTTTGTCCCGTATCGCCTGATGTCGGACGAAGAAAACAGCAAAAGGCTGTCCGCTCTCGGGGAAAAAGTCCCGTTTTTCAGCTCGATCACCCCTTCCCCCTCCATGGTGCGCAGGGCGATCGTGGTCTCGTCCGCGCGCGGCGCGTGCGAAACTTCGTAAGAGCCGTCCGCGCGTACGCTCCAGATCCTTCTGAGCGTGACGGTCGGGGCGCTGCGGGGCGATTCGGTTTGAGACATCGTGTTGTGCATGCTGAAACTCCTTGCCGCGCGCCGCCGGGCGGCGCGTTCCGAAAAGTATATCAAATCGGCCGTAAATGTGTATTGACAATTCCCCGCATCGCGGTGTATAGTGTTAAAAAATGCGGGGGTTTGCTCTATGGATGATAAAAAACGCAGAGATATAGCGAAATGCAGAGATTTTTATCTGCAAAAACCGGATGCGCCGCTCGTCATGCGCGAATTCGGCTGGTATACTTTGGACCGTTGGGAGAAGGAAGGGCATATCCGCCACGGGGAAGACATGAGGGCGCTGTTCGGGCTGGACGAGCCCGGAAATTTCTCCGTGCAGGAGCTGGGCTGGTGCGAAGCGGCTTTCGACCCTTGTTTCGAGGTCAAAGTCGTCGAAGACAGGGGAGACTACGAGGTCGTTCAGGACGTCGCCGGCAGAAAAGTCCTTTGTTTCAAGGGGCGGCGGAACGGATTCATGCCCGAATACCTCGATCATCCCGTCAAAGACCGCAAAACCTGGGAAGAGGACGTCAAATGGCGGTTGGATCCGCACAGCAAAGGGCGCGCGGAGCGGTTCAAAAAGACGCTGCCCGCGGTGCTTGAAGCCGTTTCGGAAGGAAAGATCATCACGGAAAAGTCGATCGGCGGCTATATGTTTCTGCGCTCTTTGATGGGGCCGGAAAAGCTGCTGTATACTTTTTACGACGATCCCGAGCTGATACACGACTGCATGCGGACGTGGCTTGCCCTTGCGGATGCGGTGATCGCCGAGCATCAGAAATATTTCGACATAGACGAGCTGTTTATCGCGGAAGACATCTGCTATAACGTTTCCAGCCTCATATCGCACGACATGATCCGTCAGTTTTTGTTCCCGTATTACGCGCAGCTGTTGGAAAATATCCGCAAGAGGCAGAAGGATAAGGGCAGAAAACTTTACTTTCAGGTCGATACCGACGGAGCTGCGCGCACCGTCATCGACCTGTATAAAGAGATCGGCATGAATTTCATGTCTCCGTTCGAAGTCGCCGCCGGAAACGACGTCGTGGAACTTCGCAAAAAATATCCCGACCTTCTGATGACGGGCGGATTCGACAAGCGCATCCTGTTTACCGGCAAAGAGGCCATCGACAGAGAAGTGGACAGGATCATGCCGTTCATGCGCAAATACGGCGGATATATCCCCACGTGCGACCACGGCGTGCCCGAAGAAGTCTCGTTCGAAAATTACGTGCATTTCCGCAAACGGCTGAAAGAGTTTTCAGAATAACGCCGCTCATAAAAACGGGCGCCGGGCTTTTGCCCGGCGCTTTTTTGCGTCAGCGCCCGTTCAGCAGGGGATATAGATGAGCAGCACGGTCCCGCCGCCCTTGCGTTTGGAAAATTCCATGCGCGTCTTTTCGCCGAACTGCATGCGCAGGCGCGCGTTCACGTTATAAAGCCCCAGGTTCGAAGTCGGTTCGCGGTCGGTGAGCGCCTTTTGTATGGCGTCCGGATCGGGGTCTTTTCCGTTGTTTTCCAGCTTGAGGACGAGGAATTCGTCCTGCAATTGGGTAGACAGCTTTATGAACGGATCGCTAAGCTCGTCCTGACATTCGCGTATCCCGTGTTGGATCGCGTTTTCCACCAAGGGCTGCAAGGTCAGCTTGGGCAGGTAAAATGTATCCGCGTGCCGCGATTTGACGGTAAACTTAATATCCATGGAGTAGCAGAAATTCTGTATCTGAATATATTTGCGGATGTTGTCGATTTCGTTGTCGAGGGTGACGAGCTTATACGGCTCGTAAGTGGCGTAACGCAGCAGATCGGACAGCGTGGCGATCGAGTTTGCGACCTGCGGATGCGACCCGATGACGGAAAAGCCGATAGAATCGAGCGTGTTGTACAGGAAGTGCGGGTTGATCATCTTTTGCAGAAGTTTGAGCTCGGCTTCCTGCTTTTCTCGGTTGCTTCGGTTGATCTCGTCGATCTGCAGGGTGATCTGATGCAGAAGCTGATTGAAAGAGGTGTACAGGGTATAAATCTCCAAACAGGGGTTTTCCGTTTTGACCTCCTGCGTGTAATCTCCCGAAGCGATGATCGTTTGCATGGTATCCGAAAGTTTTGTGATCGGGGTGCAGATGACGCTGGGGATGAACCGGTGAGACAGCAGAAAAATGATCAGCACCATGACGACGGTAGAGACCAGTGAGATCAGGATCAGCGGAAGGGTGGAGCTGTTGATCGTGTCGTAGTTGATCATGTGCATGATCTGCCAGTTTGTGTTCAGTTCGATCATCTGTACGAGATAGTTGGCAGAACGCGTGCGCAGATCGAAAGACTTGATACGATAATAGTCGAAGGCGTAGTTCGCGCTTTCGGCAAGGGCATCGTTCACGACCGTGTCGGAAATATTGTCCTGCACGCCGAAAGTCGTCCCGTCGGGCGCGATCAGAAACACGTTCTGGTCGGACGAACTCATGAAATTTTGCAAAGAATCGGTCAGGTCGGTATAGTGGATGGTGATGTATACCGTTCCGATATAGACGGGGGACGGCGTCGTGACCTCGGGGCGGTAAAGGATGCCGCGCGAAAAAGTCAGGAACGAGCTGTCGCTCAAAGAGCGGTAGATCTCAATGTCGGAAGTCGCGTTCGGTTCGTCGGCGCACACGTCGGAGCTCACGATGTTCTGCGTTTCGGAGAGGAAAAGTTCGGAAACGGGATAAGAACTGTCGATCGCGATCTTAAAAGTCGCCGTGTAAAAATAAGTTCTCGCGGGGATATAGATGTTGAGGAGAAAATAATTTTCCAGCCGCTCTTTCAGTTCGGTCTTTTGCGCGCTGTCCATCTCGTCGGGGTCGGCGGTGCGGATCGCGTCGACGATGCTGTCTGAATAGGACGGGTAGATGAGGAGCTCGTAAAGCCGGATCAGCCGGTTGTCCACGTTCTGCTTTTGCAGCGTCATGATGTCGTTCAGGTTTTGCAGGATCTCATTCGTGTACAGAGAGCGGGTAAAAAAGAGAGAAATGATATTGGACAAGAGCATCAGAGAAAGAAACGAGAGAAAAACGATGCGGAATACTTTGCTTGTCAGTTTCATTTCAGATTCCTCTGGATATATTTTTTGCGGTAGTCGGAGGGCGACGCGTCGAAATATTTTTTAAATACCCGCATGAAATAGTGTGCGTCGTAATATCCGACCTTTTTTGCGATCTCCGCCACTTTCATGGAAGTCTCTTTCAGACATCGGCATGCTTCGTCCATGCGCAGATCCGTGATGTAAGAGGTGATGCTCATAAAGTTATATTTTTTGAAGATCGTGCACAGATAGCTCTGGCTGATGTTGAAATTGTCGGAAATGGACGAAAGAGAGATGTCGGGGGAATCGAAATGCGCCCGGATGTAATCTTTGATGCTTGCGGCAAGTTTGTCCGCCCCGAAATTTCTTGTCTCAATGACGATGCCGCATATTTTTTTACACAATTTTCCTAGGAACTCCTGTATGTGCCGAACCGATGCCGCTTTGTTGATCGAAAGAAGCATAAAATCGAGCGAAATTTCCAGCTCGCTGTCCGCGATGCCGAGTTTGTGCGTAAAATTGAAGAGCACGACCGCCAGATCGGTCGCGATTTTTTTATAGGAATCGTAATCGCCGCTGACTTTTTCCGCAAGTTCGCCTAAAAGCCGGCAGCAGTCTTCCGCGCGCCCCTCTTTCAGCGCGTCGAGAAGGGCGGTCGTTTTGCCGCTGTCCGCCACCATGTTGGCGGCGGAGGAAAGGTTGTTCAGCCGCGCGTCCAGTTTTTGCAGGTTTTGCGCAATGTCGTCGATCTTTTCCGAATCGATGGGTTTGAGGATAAAATTCGAAACGCCGTATTCCATCGCTTTTTTCGCGTATTCGAACTCGTCGTAGGAAGAAATGATCATGAGTTCGATGCCCGGCATCGTCTTTTTCAATTCCCTGATCAGGCTCAGCCCGTCCATGATCGGCATTCTTATATCGGTGATGACGACGTTCGGACGGCACTCGGCCGCGGCGGCGAGCGCCTGTTTCCCGTTATAGGCAACGGCGATCTCCGCGACGGTATCCTTTGCCCTCTCTTCGAGCAGGGCTTTCAGTCCGCGGACGGTGATTTTGTTGTCGTCGACAAGCAATACTTTCAGCATACGAGCGCCTCTGAACGGTAAAAAATTTTATAGGCTGATTATAACATTATCTGTCTCGGATTGTAAATAGAGGTGGACATAAGAGTGTAAGATAATCCACTTTTTCAAAGAATTGCATCTTGTCAAAAGCGGAAAAGTGCGGCATAATAGACACGCAAACAAGAAAATTGTTTAGCAATAAGGAGGAACGACGGATGAAGAAGCTGAGAAGCGTTTTGACAGTCGTGATGGCCGCGATGCTGGCCGCTACGCTGTTGATCGCAAGTGCCTGCTCGGGCGGCGGATCCAAAAAAGAGATCGTTGTCATGACGTGGCACGGACCGTACGACAGTACACAGTATTATCAGGGCTATAAGTACCTGGAAGAGGAGTATGAAAAAGAGCATTCCGACGTAGACATCGTTCTGCGCAGCGAGCCCGATTCGCAGTATTCCCAGATTTTGGAAACGGGATTTTCGGGCGGAACGGCTCCCGACGTCATTCTCATGAAATCGGCACAGAGAAGCACGTATTTGTCTGACTTGCTCGATCTGACGCCTTATTTCCTTGAGAAGAGCGCCTATTCCGATTCCGACCGCTGGATCGACGATTTTATCGGCGGGATGAACAGCTTTAAGCTCGAAAACAGCGGCGCGGACGACGAAGCCGCGCTCGGTTACATGTTTGTACCTTTCGACAGCAACCCCAACTTTACGGAAGAGACGATGTTCATCTTCAACACGAAGCAGATTGCCGAAGCGGGGCTCGATCCGAACGACCCGCCCGAAACGTATGAAGAGTTCTTTACCTGGATGGAAGCGCTGCGCGTGGATTTCCCCGACGGCATCATCGCGGGCAATTCAGACGTAGGCACGAAACTTTCTCACATTCACTTTGAGTTCGGCAATCATTATTTTGACAGCTTTTTCGATGAAAAATACTCGACCGACGATGTTTCCGATGCTCTTTTCTGGGACAAAACGTATATCGTTTTGACCTATTCGCAGGAAGGGTTCGAGGACGAACTCGACGCTGCAGGACGGCAGGTCCCCATTTCGGGCGGGCCGATGGCGATCGACTCCGCGCCGTATAACGACGCGATGACCGAATTCGGCCGTCACTATCTCGAACAGTACCGCGAAGGCTGGATCAGCACGAGCGATACCGACGCTTCCCTGCTCTTTACGCGCGGCGACGTGCCCATGTATACGGTCACGCCGAACACGTACGATACGCTTTTGAGCGACGTCGCGTCGATGGGCGGCGACAAATTCAACCAGGGCGAAAATGCGACGGGTATGTTCCCCGTGCCGTACCTGGATGCCGCCACGCTCGATTATGCGGTCGAAAAGGGTTGGATCACGCAGGCGCAGGCCGACAGTGCGGAACCCTGGATCGCGGGCAAATACAGCGCGCAGACGGGCGGTCAGTTCGATTTCGGCTTTACCGTTAACAGGAAAGTGGGCGAAAATCAGGAAAAACTGGACATCGTCATCGATTTCCTGCAGTTTGCGACCAGCAAAGACATTCAGGAAGAGTACGTCGTCAAGGCGAACTCCATTTCCCCGATCGACGGAGTCCCGATCCCCGAGAGCGTTTCCAGATTCAGCTCTCCCGAACCCGAAGACGGCTATGCGACGCAGCTTGTCGGCGGCTACGCGTTTGAATGGGGCCTCGGGCCGGACGATAACTGGGGCGTTACGACCTATGACTACATGCTTGGCGAAAACAAGCACGGTTATAAGAACGCGACCGAGCTGATCACGGCTCTTTCCGATCCGCTTTGGTACGGAGACATTCTCCAGCTGAGCGCCTACAAAGAGGCGATGGACACGAAACAGGCCGAATACGACGCGACGACCGACGAGGCGATGAAACAGATCAAAGAGCTCGAGCTGAAGATCGCGACGTACCGGTACGAGCTTTACAAAGATTATTACTACGAAAAGACGGGCCCTCTGACCTCTAAGTAAAGCATAAGGATCTTATCGAACAAACACATGTTTTTCGGGATAAAGGCGCAGCGGACGCTGCGCCTTTATCCTAAAAACGAAAGAAACGAAAAAAGCGGCGGGGTTGGAAATGAAAAAATTAAGCGTACTGATAAAAGAGGCGGGAGGCAAAAAGGGAATTTTGGCTGCCCTGAAAAAGATAGGGCTGCGGTTCAGGAATTACATTTTGGACACGGACGAAATGCTTCCCGGGCAAAAGATAAGGTGGAAAAGGGTATTCGGGCTGAGTTCGCTGATAGCGTTTTTGTTTGCTTTGCCCGCAATCGTCACGAATGTGATCTTCGACTGGATCCCGATGTTCGACGGCATCATCAAAGCGTTCTGCTACGTGGACAGATCGGGCGAGTCGTACTTTATAGGGCTGGAAAACTTTAAGAACGTATTTACCGATCCGATCTTATACAAGTCCATCGGCAACATGCTGTTCTTTTTTGTCTTTAATCTGATCTTGATGTTTCCGACCATCATCTGTACGGTGGTCATGTTCAGGATGAAAAGCGCGAAAGTCCAATATGTCTATCGCGTTTTGCTGTGTTTGCCGATGGTCGTGCCGTCCCTGGTGTTCACGCTCTTGTGGATCTTCGTGTTCGGCTACAATTTCGGCGTGATGACCGATCTTGCGGAAAAAATCTTCGGCGAAAGATATAATTTTTTGGGCGATCCCGACCTCATCAAATGGACGATCCTCTTTACGGGCATCCCTTGGGTCACTTCTAACAACGTTCTGATCTATATCGGCGGCCTGAACGGAATCAGCGAGTCGGTCTGGGACGCGGCAAAGCTCGACGGGGTAGGGCCGATCAAAAAATTCTTCTCTTTGGAACTTCCGCTGATCGTGGGACAGTTCAAATTGGTCCTCATCGGCGTTTTGGGCGCGTCGATCACCACGTATTCGACGCAGCTGATGTATTACAACGCGGCGGTGCACGACGCGGTCATGACGCCGGGGCTCCTGATGTATTTCAAGGCGTTCCCGCTCACCACGGTGCCTGCCGATTACGGTTACTCTTATGCGTTGGGCTTGGTGCTGTTCGTGGTGTCGCTGACTCTGTCGCTGCTGTCGATGAAGTTTGTCAAATCGGCCGATTATTGAGAGGTGAACGAGCATGGAAAATCTGAAAACAGAGTCCCCGATCGCACAGAAAATGCATCGGAGGAAAAAATGGATCCCGCAGGATCTCGGAAAACATATCTACATGTGGATCGTGCTCATCCTGATGCTGATGCCGCTGTACATATTGCTCATTTCCTCGGTAAAAACATCGGCGCAGGTGCTCAACGATTTCTTCGTTCCCACTTTCCCGTTTGTCTTCTCAAACTTCCCCAAAGCGTGGGAAATCATTTCGCCGTATTTTACGACGACGTTCTATTACGCGGTGCTGAACACGGTGTTAACGACGCTCGTTGCCGTTCTGGCGGGATATGCGTTCGGCAAACTCAGGTTCCCCGGGCGCAAGCTGCTGTTCATGCTGCTTTTTGCAAAGATGTTTTTGCCGACCGTCATGAACCTCGTCCCGTCGTTCATGCTCGCGTCCAAACTCGGCATCCTGAACACCGCATGGGTCATCGTGCTGTTCTGCATCGGACAGTCGCAGCCGTACTGGGTGTTCGTCATGAAAACGTTCGTCGAGCAGCAGCCCAAAGAGCTGTTTGAATCCATGCGGCTGGACGGCGCGAGCGAATTCCGCATCTTTACGACGCTCGTGACGCCGCTCCTTTTGCCCATGATCTCGCTGATGGCGATCAACCTCGTGCTGTTCAGCTGGAACGACTTCGTCTGGCCTCTCGTCACGCTGACCGAGGATTCCAAGCGCACCATCACGGTCGGACTGTATTGGCTGAGCAAGAGCCAGGTCGGCAGAGATTACGGCGTGCTGATGTCGGGGTATCTGCTGTCCGCTCTCCCGCTCGTGGTCGTGTTCATGTTCGGCATGAAGGCGTTCATGAAGGGCCTTACGGCTGGCGCTATCAAAATTTAACGGAGAAGAAAGAGAAAGCTATGCTGAAAATTCTCTACGATAAAGCGGACGGCGCGATCGCGTTCGCCGTCCGCGACATCCTTTCGTTTTCCCGCCGCGATTTCGACGGGGAGCACACCGTTTCCGTCAAAGTGACGGAAGGCCTGCCCGCGGACATACGCGTTGCCGCGGGCGGGCGCTCGGCGGCGGTCGAAGGCAAAGATTCCGCCTCGGCCGTGTTCGGGCTGTATGATCTTCTGAGCAAATCCGGGTATTTGTTTGAGTTTTCGGGCATCGTGCATCCGCGGAAAAAGATCTGCGGGTTTCCCGAACTTTCCTATACGCATACGGCGGGCATGCGGGAGCGGGGCATCCGCATGCATCTGAACTTTGTGCAGGATCAAAGCTGCTTTACCGAACAGGAATTTGCCGATTTTATCCGCAGCATGCCCAGACAGAAGATGAATTTCCTTCTGTTCCATATGTACAACTGCCAGGAGTTTTTCCCTTTTGCGTACAGGGGAGTCAAACATCTCGATCTTGCCATCGGCAACCTTGAAAAGAAGCCGCTCAGCGACACGATGATCGGAAGGAAGAAGATCAAGGTCAAAAAGTACTGGTATCCGCGCGAATTTGAAGGCATAGAGGACAACGAGCAGCTGATGCTCGCCGTTTACGGGCGTTACCGCCGGATGATGTCGCTGGCGAAACAGGCGGGGCTGGAAGTCGCCGTCTCTTTCGAACCGGAAACGCTCGGAGAAACGTTCGGCAAGCATCTGCGGGAATGGAGCGAAAATTCCGTTCAGATCAACGAAAAATATTCTCTCACGAACGATTGGCAGGAGGGGTGGAGCGGAAAGAAACTGGTGGACGCGGACATCCGCAATCCCGTCGTGTTCGACATCGCCGTCGAGCGCTGCCGCGCGATCCTGGACGCCTATCCGATGATCGATCAGCTGCACCTCATCTCCAAAGAGGGGGGCAGTTATAAGAGGGATACGGAAGAGGAATACATCGCGGAACTCGAGCGTATTTTCCGCAAATTCGAGATAGACGGGTCGCTTTTGGATCTGGACAGCTTGCGCGAAACGGTGCAGGATGACGAAGACGGCAGCGCGGCAAACCCGCGTTCCGCGCAGTACTGGACGGTTTTGCCGGGAGAAAATCATTTCGCTACGGTCTGCGGCGTGCTTCGGTTTGTGGAATACGCGTACGACGTCTTCCGCGCGGCGCCTTTGGCGGCGCGCATGGAGGAAATGCACGTAAAACCCGTGATCACCGTGTATACGCCCAATCCCGCCACGATCGGCAGGATCACGCCCATCGTCGCGGCGATGTTGCCGGAAGGCATGGCGTTCCATCTGCTGGCGGACTACGGGGCGGCGGACATCGCGGACAAAATGGATCTGTGGCAGCCGCTGTTCGACAAAAAACTGGATGTCGGCGTGATCTCGTGGCTGGAGTTTGACGGCTGCATGATGTTGCAGCAGGGGTGGACGGATTCTATAGAAAAGAATGTCCGCAAAGCGCGCGAGATGGGGGCGCAGACGATCTATTTCAATCATTGGCGGGTGCGCGGCAACGAGCACAACGCAGACGCTGCCGCCGAATGCGCTTGGGACCCCGAGGGCTATTCGAAGCGCAATTATTTTGCAAAGCTTTACGGGACGGAGGCCGCGGCGCAGGCAGAACGCGCCTATTCGCTGTTGGAAAAGGCGACCGTATACTCCAAACGAAACAATTTCAACGTCGGCTTTACGACGGACTGGGTCATCAATATCTGTACCGACCCGCCCGGATATTATTGGCGCTGCCTGCTCGTTTCGGCGAAAAATTATGCGGCGGCCGCAGCCGCGTTCGAACAGCTGCGCGGACTTTGCGAGGGGGTCGGAAAAGTGCGGGCGCACTATCTCGCCGACATGTGCCGCATCTCGAAAGAACATCTGGAAGCCGTCTCGCTGTTGCAGGACGCCAAACTTCCGCTCGTGGGCTACGGGTGCTGGCCGCTTGACGAAAAAAAGAGGGCCATGCCGCCGCCGCAGCTTTTGAAAAGACTGAAAGCGAGCGCCGAAAAAGGGCTCGGCAAAGAATACACGTATATGAAAGTTCTTGCCAAATGGGTCAGGACCTGCGATCAGCAGGGTCAGCTTGCCATGCACCAGCAGGGCCTGATCGAGCCGTTCGAACGGCTTGTGCAGTCGCTTGAAAAATGGTATGAACAGGAGAGCAGCTATGTTTTGTGACAGATTTTTTCTTCTGAAAAATGTATCGGAGCTCCGCAAAGCGATCGAGACGGGCGCCCAGACGCCCAGGCAGCGCTCTTTATGGAACATGATGCTTTCCTGCGCGCGGAGCGGGCCGCTGAATTATCCTTGGTTTACTCCCTTCGTCGCCGTCGTCACGCAGGAAAAACAGGATGTCGAAAAAGCGAAGCGCGTCATCGCCACATATGCAGACAAGCTGAATCATCAGAATTATTGCACGGGTTTGCAGTTCCATTTCTGGTGTTTCGCCTTCCCGCACGCGAAATGGGCGATGTATTATCAGTGGCTTTGCGCACTGGGCGCTTATACGCCGGAAGAGCGCGAAGAGCTGGACGCGGTGTTCCTCAATTATCAGTTCACCAATTTTTATTACGGCATGCGCACAAAACCCGAGCCGGAGTGCGCGGACAATCAGACGCTTAGCCTGACCCTCTCCAACGTCATCGTGGGGTACCTCTTTTCGGATACGCGTATCGGGAAGATCATGCTGCGCGACGGGCTGAAACGCCTGCCCGAGATCATCGGCAGGCTGCCCGCGTCCGGTTATACGGGCGAGGGCAGCGATTATATGGACTGCGTCAACGGGCCTGCCATGTGGATCTGCTGCGAGGCGCTGGAAGAGATCACCGGCGAAAAGGGCGTGGCGTTCAAGAGATTTGAACCCAACGGCGTGCGCCCCGTCGACGTTCTGGATATCTGCGCGCGCGAGTGGATGCCGGGCGGGCTTCTGCTCCCGTGGGACAATTACGGCTATAACTGCGGGGTGAAAGCGCCCGTCGCATACGCGGCGAAGATCACGGGCAATGCCCGTTATTACGAGATGCTGGAAAAGGACGCGGACTGGGCGTACGACATCGGCACCGGCTGGGCGTACGACGATATGGTGTGGACGCTCATTTTTTGGCCGACCCAAGCGCCGAGCGTTTGGGAAAAAACGAAAAACTGGTTCGTTTCGGGCGTGGGCGGCGCGCTTGTCGGCGCGGGCGACACGCAGTATCTCATGCAGATGTGGGACGAATCGGGCGTGGAATGCCCCACGCGTTCCCATGTAAATCCGAACGCGGTCATTTTCAACGCGTATCATCTTCCCGTTTCGGCCGACGGGTCGAAAATGGAATTCGACTGCACGCGTTTCGAATATCCGGACACGTGGCGGGTCGTCGATTTTCTGTCGATGGATTCCACGTCTCGCTACAATTACGGGGACGGCTGCATCGGGGCGCATTCCTGCGTGATCGTGGACGGAAACGAGAGCATGCGCGCCATGACCGAATACCCGCAGACGAAGAGCGAAGACTGTTCTGCGGAAGAGGGCTATCTCTCCTCGGACGCGACGCCGCTGTATGCGGAGCATTTTCCCGACGCGATCCGCGTGTCCCGCAAAAGCAGTCTGCACTGCGATCGTTTTTTTGTGATCGAAGACGATCTGCGGTTCGGGGAAGAACATCTGCTCACGAGCCGTTTTCTTCTGAGGCCGGGCGCGGAACCGTGCGAAAACGGCGTCAGGATCGTCACCCCGGAGGGCGTCGTGCTCTCTCTGTGCGAAGTAGGCGGCGGAAGCGAAATTTCCGTGGAAAACGTCAAAAATTACCCGCATAAACCCGATCTTGCGTGCGTCATCGCCGATTTCAACCGGCGGGCGAAAAAGCTCGACCGCCTGTTCGTGGCATTTATGTCCAAGCGGTTTTCCGATTACGAGCAGATCGGGGGATTCCGAGCGGTCGCCGACGAAAAAGGAGATCTTTGTTACAAAGAGGCCGCAAAACTTTTGTCGGATCCCGGAGAGACGTTCGACCTTTCTCTCCCTCCTTTTATGGAAAGAGAGGCGAAGATCTGTTCCGTTTGGTGGTTCGGCAAAAAAATCGCCAAAAAAGAAGGGAAGGCGGTCCTCGTCTTGCCCGCGGGGCTGATCGAGCCGGAACTGTACCTCAACGGCAAAAAGTTCGATCTTTCGCCCTACGACCGTTCGATGCAGCTGATACGGCCGCATGTCCCGTTGCCGGACGAATTTTCGGGAGAGGGGCAGATCGACGTCGTTCTGAAAACGCGGGTGCCCGTCGACCATTATTACGGCAAAGGATGGGGCACATACGGAATGAACGGCGGCGTGTCTCTGGCTTACGCGCAGGAAGAGGAGCGGCCCGAAAAGATCGAGTACGACGGCAAAACGCTGCGCGTTTGCACGAACAAAAAAGAATATGTCACGGAATACGTGCGATCGGGGGATGAAAAATGAAAGAGACATTGCTGGCGGAAGAAAGCTGTTTTGAAAGCGAAGAATCGCTCCGTAAAAATGCGGCGCATCCCGACTGGCGGGTGCGCTATGCGGCTGCGGTCGCGATCGGCGAGAGCGGCAACGCCGAATTTCTTCCTCTTTTGGAGCAGATCGTAAAGACGGAAAAAACGCGCCCGCTCTATTCGCAGCCGTCCTGTCATTTCGAAAACGCGCCCGACGATACCGCCATGGCGGAAATGGTCGGCCCGATCCGCGCCCGATTCGACAAAGAATACGACGATTTCACTCTGCAGGCGTGGCAGTGCCGCGGAAGGGTTTTGCAGGCAGCCTATTTTGCATACGCAAAGCTGGGAAAAGAGAGCAAATTCCTCAACGAAGAGATGTTCCGCATCCTCAAAGAGGATGTCGACGACGCAGCCATGTCGGCAGGCTATGTTGCGTTTGCCGCCTGCGGCGGGAAAGAGGTGTATGACCGGCTCGTGGAGATCGGCGGCTGCACGCATTACTGCGCGGGGGTCGAACGCGAAAAAACACTGCGGATTTTGAGGGAAAAATGCAAACTTCATTGAAAATGGCGATCGCTTCGGTGCCGTCTTTGCCGGGCGACGTCGAAGGAAACCTGAATAAAATCGAACAGGCCGCGCGGGAAGCCGCCCGCGTCGGGTGCGAATTTTTACTGACGCCCGAAATGAGCGCGTCGGGCTACGGTTCTTATCCGGAAGTGCTGAAAACGGCTGAGTGCGCGGGGGACGGGCCGATCTATCGCGGGCTTGCCAAGATCGCCTCTGCGTACGGCATGGCTGTCGCCGCGGGATTTGCCGAACCGGATGGAGACCGGCGCCTGATCTCGCATTACTGCGTATTCCCCGACGGGCGTTTCAACGTCACGCGCAAGCACCGCGTGACGCCCGCCGAGTTTCCGCTTTCGCCCGCGGTCAGGCTGTATTACGACGATACGGAAGAGATCGGCCACGTGTACGAAGGGGAAGAAAAATTCAACGTTTTCACGGTGAAGGGCATCCCCTGCGCGATCGTCATCTGCGCGGACTGGGGCATCAAAAATCTGTTGGATAAGTTGCAGCGCCTCGGCGTGCGGCTTATCATGCTGGTCACGGGCGCGGGCGGCACAAAGGACGACCGATATTCGCTGGAAGCGCTGCGCGATCCGAAAAATACGGTCCTGCGGGAAAAATATCTCAAAGAAATGGGGCACTGCGCTCCCGACGGCATGCTCTTCGAGTGCATGGACAGGAATATGGCGTTTGCATGCTGCAATCTGATCGGGGACGACGGCAAGAAATATTGTCACGGCGGCAGCGGCAAGATCGTGAACTGCGACGGAGAACTTCTGTACACGATGCCGGGCATCCCCGTGATCGAAAAGATGCGTACGACCTGCGGCTTTGCCGAATTGAAGTTCGAACTGTAAAAGACGGAGAGAAAGAGATGAATAAAAAATACAGCAAAAAAGTTCTTTACGGGACTCCCGCGCGCACTTTCCGCGGAGAAGATACCGAGGTCGCCTTTCTGATCGGCGGCATCGGCACGGGCAACTACAGCATCGGCAGCCGCGGCGAAATGAAAGACTGGGAGATTTTCGGCACGGCGGGCAAGGGCAATTATCTGCCCAATACGTTTTTCTGCATCCGCTGCGCGTCGGAAGGCAATGCGCGCGTGCTCGCGCTGGAAAGCAAGATGCAGCCGCCTTTTTCCAAATCTCACGGGTTCAAAGATTATGAGGTCGGCGGGATCCCCCGGTTTGAAAAATCCGAGTTTGTCGGCGAATATCCCTTCTGCAAGGTGATCCTCACCGACAGCCGTCTGCCCCTGCGCGTGGAATTGGAGGCGTTCAATCCGATGATCCCTCTGAATTCCAAAGACAGCAGCATCCCCGTCGGGATCATGCGCTACCGCGTGTTCAATCTGAGCGATAAAGCGCAGGAAGTTTCGGTCGCGGGCTCTTTGGCGAATTTCTCCGCTTTGAAAAAATATGAGCGGAAGACCTGGGACTATTACGACGTAAAAGATAAACCGAAGAACACATACGTCGAGGGCGAAAGCGTGCGGGGACTTTTCTACGAACCGAAAACGATCGCTCCCGACAGCACGGAATACGCGTCGATGGCCCTGACCACGCCCATGCACGACATCACATATAAGAGGATGTGGCTCAACGGCGGCTGGTGGGACGGCCTGCAGGACATGATGGACGATTTCTCGGCGGACGGGGATCTGAACGCGGAGTCGCACTATACCGCGAAGGATGCGGAAAACGACGATTCGGTGATGGGCTCGCTGTGCGCGAAAAGGGTCATCCCCGCAGGGGAAAGCGCTCTGTTCGAGTTTTATATTTCCTGGCATTTTCCTTACAGGGCGGACAGCTGGAGCGAGGAAATGTATGAAAACGAGGTCCTGAAAAAGGCGGCGGACGGCGACGGAAAGATTATAAAAAAGAGAAAATATTATGCGACGGTCTGGCGCGACGCGTGGGAAGTTGCGGAGTATGTCGGGAGAAACTTTCCGAGGCTGTACGGCGATACGAAAAATTTCCACGACGCATTCTTTTCGAGCACGATGCCGAGCTATGTGCTGGACGCCGTATCGGCAACGATGACTGTGTTGCGCAGTCCGACCTGTTTCCGCCTGGAAGACGGCACTCTGATGGCGTGGGAAGGCTGTTTCCGCGACGAAGGGTGCTGCGAGGGGAACTGCACGCACGTGTTCAATTACGCGCAGACGACGGCGTTTTTGTATCCCGACCTGGAGCGTTCGATGCGCCGGGTGGAATATCTTGTGGAAACGCGGCCGGACGGCAAGCAGAATTTCCGCAGTTACCAGATGTTTTACGGCATGGGCGGGCAGGAACACGTTCCTGCGGCGGACGGCCAGCTGGGCACGTTCATCCGCTTCTACCGCGATTGGATGATCAGCGGCGACGACGATTTTCTGCGCGAATTATGGCCGAAAGTCAAGAGCACGCTCGATTTTGCCTTTACCTATTGGGATACCGACGGCGACTGCGTGCCCGACGGCAGTCAGTTCAATACTTACGACATTGCGTTCACCGGTCCGAACGCCATGATCAGCGGGCTGTTTTTCGGCGCGTTGAAGGCTGCGGAACGCATCTGCGAATATCTCGGAGACGAAAAAGAGGCGAAGCGTTATGCCGAGGCGTTCCGCAAAGGCAGCCGAAAGGCGGACAAACTGCTCTTCAACGGCGAGTATTACGATCAGAAGACGGACGACGTGGACGAATATCGGTATCAGTACGGCAACGGCTGCCTGTCCGATCAGCTGTTCGGCCAGACGCTCGCGCATATCGCGGGGTTGGGATACGTCTTCCCGCAGGCGCACGTAAAAAAGAGCCTGCGCAGCATCTTCAATTACAATTTCCGCAAAGGCTTTGCCGATCACATGAATCTGCAGCGCACGTATGCGCTCAACGACGAACACGGCCTCGTATTGTGTTCGTGGCCGTACGGCGGCAGGCCGAAGATCCCTTTCCCGTATTCCGACGAAGTGTGGACGGGCATCGAGTACCAGGTCGCGGCAAACCTGATCTACGAGGGATTCATCGACGAAGGTCTTACCCTCGTCAAAGCCGTGCGCGACCGTCACGACGGCATTCGCCGCAATCCTTTCAACGAAGTGGAATGCGGGTATCATTATTACAGGAGCATGGCAAGTTTCGGCGTATTTTTGGCGCTGTCCGGCTATCGGTATGACTTGCCGCACGGCGAGATTTCGTTCGATCCGAAGATCAATGCGGACAACTTTTCCTCTTTCTTTATCAACGGAAAGGCGTGGGGCGTTTACACCCGCAAAAAGAATGCGGACGGCGAAACAGAAGAAACGACGAAGGTCTTATACGGCGATCTGGGAGACATCAAAGTAAATGGAAGGAGATAAACTGCATCGCAACAATTGCATAACGTACGCGATGCAGGGGATCCTGTTTGCCGTAGGATTCGTCTTTTTCGACACTTCCGGCATTTTGCCGAGATTTGTCAAAGAGATCTCGGGCAGCGACATTCTTGCGGGCGCACCGCAGATGGTGCGCCTGATTTCCACGACGCTGCTGCAGGTTTTGACGATCGGATATATAAGAAGGATCAAAAACGTGCGCAGATACCTGACATTCTTTATGTTTGTCAGCTATCTTGCGCCGATCGTCGTGATCGCGACGCTGCTGCTGAATGCGACGGGCGCGGTCATTATGGTCGGGTTGTTCGTCTCGCTGCTGATCATGTGGTGTGCGGACGGCTGCATGGTGATTTCTTATTATGCCGTGTTTTCGAGAACGGTGCACGCAAAGACCCGCTCTACCGTGAGCGGCGTCATGCAGACGGCGGGGGGCATCGGCGGGATCGGTTCTTCCCTCGTGATCAAGGTCCTTTTGGATAACGGATCGATTCCGGACAAATTGGGTTATGCGCTCATCTTTATCATCGGCCTGATCGTTCTTGCCTTGGCAGCGACCGCATTTTCTTTTACGAAAGATGTTCGGCCTGAATTGCGCGAGCGGAGCGATGCGACGCTGAAAAGCGAGTTCAAAAAATTGGGTTCGGTGCTGAAAAAAAACAAAACGTATGTCCTGATATTGATCACGCAGGCATTTTTTACGATCTCAGTGATGATCGTGCCTCATCTGCTGAACATGTTCGAGGCAGAATTGCAGGTCAGCTCGTCTGACGTTAACACGTTTTTGAATTTTCAGAGCTTCGGCATCATGTTGGGCGGGCTTATCCCCGTTCTGTGCGGAAAAAAGCTCGGAAACGCGTTTCTCGTCTTGTTTTACAGCGTCTCCGGGCTGATTTGCGGGGTGTTTTCCGTCGTGTGCGTAGCGGCGCATCTGGCATCTTTCTGGATGTTGGCGGTCATTTCCGTCACCGGCGGGATCACGACCTGTTCGTGGGTCGCTTTCTACAATGTGATCATAGACGTGTCGGAGGAAAACGAGGTGACGGTTTTTATGCTGGGAAACAGCATCCTGACCTTGGTTTTGTCTTTGGCCACGGTGGTCGGCGGCATGATCATCACCTATGCGGGATATATGGCCGTTTTCACGTCGGCACTCGCGTGTGCCGTGATCGGGACTGCGTTTTCGGTCTATGTTATGTATTCCATGAGAAAAAGAAACGGAGAGAAGCAAAACAATGAATAAAAGGATGAAAGCGGCGGTAGTAGGGCTGTCTTTCGGCGGCTGGGTAATAGAGAACGAGCTGCTGAAAGAAGGGAGCAAATATTTTGAGATCGACAGCGTGTGCGATCTGAACGAGGAAAAGGCAAAGTCGTGGGGCGAGCGGCTGGGCGTGCCGTATTACACCGATATGGACAGGCTTTTGGCCGAGCGGCAGATCGGCGCGTGCGTGCTGATCACGGGTCCGGTGGGCCGGGCGAAGCAGATCGACAAGTGCATAGACCGCGGTATCCACGTAATGACGACGAAGCCGTTCGAACTGACGGCGACGGAAGCGGAGCGGGTTTTGAAAAGGGCGAGAGAAAAAGGGATCGTTGTGCAGATGAACTCGCCGTCGCCGCGCCCGGCGTCGTACATGAAGGCGATCCTGGACTATCAGAAGCGTTTCGATCTCGGTCGGCCGATCGCGTATCGCGCGGCAGACTGGTGCAGTTATCGCGAAAAGCCGGACGGGCTTTGGTACGACGATCCCGAACGGTGTCCCGTCGCGCCTATTTTCAGGCTGGGGATCTACATGATCAACGAAGTGGCTTCTTTGATGGGGGACGTCGAAAAGGTGAGCGTGGCGGAAAGCCGGATTTTCACCGGGCGTCCGACGTCGGACAACGCGCTTGTAAGCGTATTGCACAAGAACGGCGTGGTGGGCAGCATATTTGCGTCGTTCTGCGTAAACGATCTGCAGCATTACAAGTGTTCGTACGAGATCAATTACGAGCGCGGCACGATCTACAAGGCGGTAAAACCCCGCAACAGCGAGACGGCCGGCAACAAAGTTTCGATGCAGGTCGTATATACGAAAGACGGCCGGCAGTACATGCACGAAGAAGAGATCGAGGATTCGTCGAACTATCAGTGGGAAGTGTTTTATCGCTGTATCGGCGGAGCGGCGTATGACGATCTGGTCAGCGACGAGCAGATTGTTGCGGGGATCCGGCTGATCGAAATGATGAAAAAAGAAAAGATGATCTGATTGAGGGAGAGAGAAAAATGCTCAACGTGGTGTTATACGGCGGCAACGGCCATCAACTGAGCGAAGAGCAGATAGCGAAGACGCACGGCGTGCGGCTGTACGGGGTCTGCGGCGCTGAAGCGGGCGCGGGCACGAAAGGATATAAATCGTTGGGCGAGATCTGCCGCGACGAGGCGGTAGACCTGGTTTCGGTATGTTCGCCGCTCCGTTCCGAACAGGGCCGCGACATACTCGAATTGGTTCGCGCCGGAAAACACGTATATGCGGAAAAGCCGCTTGCAACGGACAACGCGGAGCTGGACGAGATTTTGACGGCTGCGCGCGAGCGGGGGGTATTTGTCGGCGAGATGTGCGGAACGGCGTTCGACGAACCGTATTACAGCGTAAAGAAGATCCTGTCCGAAGGAACGCTGGGCGAGGTCGTGCAGGCGTATATGCAGAAATCGTATCCTTACGGCGAATGGCGTCCGCAGGACGAGCGGACGGACGGCGGGCTGATCCGCCAGAACGCGATCCACGCGGTGCGCGTGTTGATGCAAACGCTGTCATTGGGCGAAGCAAAGAGCATGCATGCGTCTGAGACGGTCAAGGGTAATCCGCACGCGGGCGAGCATGCGGACGGCGGGCTCAGGATGGCGGCGTCGTTCCTGCTGACTTTTGCAAACGGAGCGATCGCGACGGTGAACGCGAATTACCTGAACCCGAAAGGAAACGGGATATGGGGCAACGAGCGCCTGATCGTGTTTTGCACGCGCGGGAGCGTGGAGACGGATGCCGGGGCGCGCACGATCCGTGTTTCTACGGACGAAGGCGTGCAGGTTCTTCCGTGGGGAGAAGGAAAAGACTACTTCGGCATGGTGGCGGACCATCTGAACGGAGAGACCGAGCGGCCTATTCCCGAAGAGATCGAGTTTCTGCCCACCAAGACGGTGAATTTATTGCGCGAAAGGGCGGAGGAGGCGGCAAAATGATATTGCTTGGAGACTGCCTTACGGTGCTCGGGGCGCGGCACGGCCTGGCTCTGAGGCCGCAGGAGCGCTGCGCGTCGCTGGTCCGGTGCGCACGGCATACGGAGAACAAATTTCAGCTGGAAGTGGGGCTGCGGATCGGGGGACGGGAGTATTATGCCCCGTTTTGTGTAAAATCGGAGACGCATCCCTTTGATTTTGCGGACGAGCGGATGGGGATCGCGGACACGGAGTTTGATTTTATCGCGGCGGAACACGGGGTCATGGTCACGCTGAAGATGTATATCCCGTTCCGCCCGAAAGACGAGGCGTATTCCACGGTTCCTGTACTGTATATGTCGGTAAAGGTCCGGAATTTGCGGGGCAACTACCGCTGGACGGAGCGCAAGAGCGAGAAAGCGGCGGGCGAGGTGTTCGTGGCTTTTGACGATAAATTTTTCGTATCCGAACGCGGCGAGAATATATTGAAACTCTCGTACGATTTACGTGCAGAGCGCAAAGCCGATTTTTACGCGGCTGCAGAGGGAACTTCGTCTCGCCAGACGGATGAGATCGATGTGTTGCGCGGAGGATTCGGCGGCAGGGCGAACGAACTTTCAGGCGTGTTCTCGTTGGACGCGGGGCAGGAATCGGAACCGATCCTCTTTGCCTGGTGCAGCTGTCTGCCGGACGTCTTTCAATACCGCGGCGAGAAATGCCCGTTCACTTATCGCGACAGGTTTTCCGACCTGCGCGCAGTCTCGTCTTATGCGCGGGAGCATGCGGAGGAGGTCAGGAAAAACGCGCAAAATCTCAACGCGATCTTTCTGGGCAGCGATCTGGGGACGAATTTTGATAAACTGCTGTGCATGAGCCTGCATTCGTATCTCATGAACACCTGGCTGGTGAAAAAAGGCGAGCGGAAGATCTTCACCGTATGGGAAGGAAATTGTTATTTCAACTCCACGGTGGACGTGGAATACACCGAAGCGCCTTTTTATCTGATGCTGTTCCCGGAACTTCTGAAATATCAGCTGGACATGTGGCCGGAATTTGCGAAGAGGAACAACGAGGGAACGTATCTCTGCCACGACATCGGCGAACTGACGGAAGCGGAGGTGCAGCATTATCCGCACGACATGCCGATCGAAGAGAGCGCCGATTATATTCTCATGCTGTACATGTATGGGAAAGCGACGGGCGACGAAGGCACGGTTTCGCGGAACCGTGTTTTCGCGGAAGAGTTGCTGCGGTTTATCCGCCGCTGCGGCGGCGAGAGCGGGCTGGCGCATCTGCACACGGCGAACACGCTGGACGACGCGGGCAGCGCGATGCAATACGGCAAAGAGCAAGTCTATCTGGGCATGAAGACGGCGTACGCATACCGCTGCGGCGCGGAGCTGGTTTCCGACCCCGCGGAGCGGAAGGCATACCGAAAACTCAGCCGCCGGATCGTGCGGGAGATCGAAAAGAGGGGGTTCGGCGAGGGGCATTACTTCGTGGCGCTGAGCGACGATCACGAGGGCGTGTCGGACACGTGGAGCAACCGCCCGCTGGAAGGAAAGATCCCCGGTGTAAAGGCATCGCACATCTATACCTTCAACACGTACGCGCTGACGTCGTATGCGGGGCTCGGCCCGCTGCTGTCGTCAAAACGGGCGAAGTCAGACCTCGACGTGTCGCTGCGCGAAACGCTGCAGACGTACGGCAGCCGGCACACGTCTTATTTATCGGAAATGACCGCCGACATGGCTGCGGGACTGGCGGGGAATTCGCCCAAATGCGGGTGGATCTCGCTGAACGTCGCGCGGGACATCGCCGCGATGCGGCAGGGCAAAGATTACAGGAACAATTTCCAAAGATACTGGGATTGGGTCGAAACGGCGAACAGCGGCGAGTTTATGATGTTCATGGAAACATTCTGCGGGAACAACCTGCATTATTACCCGCGCGGGGTGGTGCTGTTCGGCGTATTTTCCGCGGTGCGCGGCGTGCGGGTGCGGGACGGCAGGGTCACGTACGACAAAAAGCGGCGCGGGGATTATCCCGTCATAGAACTGGCGGATTACGCGTCGGGGCATGTGCCCGGCAGAAATAAAGAGCGAAAAGAGTAAACGGCGGAGGGAAAAAGGAATGTCAAAATCAAACGGATGGGCGGCGCTCAACCTTGAAAAGCCGGACACGATCCCGCGGACGGAGTATTCGGCGCATTTTCACTGGGATCTGGTGCGGCGGGTGACGGGGATAGAAGTCAGCGCTTCCAGTCCCGCCGACGTGCAGACGAAGGCGTCGAACGCGTTCGTCAAGGCATGGGATTACGGCTTTATGTGGAACGTGTGGGTGCACAGTCATAACGCGTTCAACGGGTTTTATACAAAAATGGGCCATGCGTCTTATGCGTCGGAAGGGGTCGATTTTTCTGCGGAAACGGTGTGCCCGTTCGAAGATCCGGAAGAGGTCCTTGCCTTCCGGCCGACGGAAAAATACGGAAAGATCGACCGAGCGGCGGTGCTGCGCGAGATCAATGCGGACTATGCGGAAAACTGCCGCAATTATCCCGATTCGGTGAGCATGACGGGGTGCTATGTCAGCTGTGTGAGCGGGCTGATCGAAATGTTCGGCTGGGAACAGTTGCTGATGGCGGCAGGCATAGACGCAAAGGCGTTCGGAGAAGTCGTAAAAGATTACGGCAATTTTATCATGCAGTATTTCGAAGTGCTCGGCCAAAGCGATTCGCCCGTGATCATGATCCACGACGATCTCTGCTGGACGAGCGGTCCGATGCTCGCGCCCGAATGGTACAGAGAATACGTGTTTCCCGTGTTGAAAAAGGAAGCGCGCCTGCTGAAAGACTGCGGAAAAAAAGTGCTGTTCACGTCGGACGGGAATTTTACGCAGTTTATCGACGATATAGCCGGCTGCGGGATGGACGGATTCGTTCTGGAACCTTCGACCGACATAAAATACATGGCGGAAAAGTACGGAAAGACGCACGTCATCGTAGGGAACGCGGATACCCGTGTGCTCTTATCGGGGACGAAAGAGGACATTTATAACGAAGTGAAGCGCTGTATCGACATCGGGCGCGACTGCCCGGGGTACTTTATGGCGGTATGAATCATATCCCTCCGAATACGCCCGTGGAGAACGCGCTGTATTACGACGAGGTCTACAGAAAACTCAGCAGACGCTGAACGCGAAGGAGGAGAGACGGTGAGCATCCCTTACAGACAGGTGCATCTCGATTTTCATACGAGCCCGCTGATCGATGAGATCGGCCGGGATTTCGACGGGAAAGCGTTTGCCGAAACGCTGCAAAAGGCGCACGTTACGGGAGTGACGGTGTTCGCGAAATGCCACCACGGCTATTCGTATCATCCCGCAAAGGCCGGAGAGATGCATCCGCACCTTTCGTTCGACCTGTTGGGCGAACAGCTGAAAAGTCTGCAAAAAGCGGGCATCCGCGCATGCATCTACATCAGCGCGGGTTACGACGAGCGGCTCGCCGTTCTGCATCCCGAGTGGTGGGTCAGAGACGGGCAGGGCAGGAGCTTTTCTCTCCCCGACGACGCTGCGGCGGGCTATCACAGGCTGTGCTTCAATACGGAATACATGGATATTCTCGAAAGGCAGGCGGAGGAAGTCGCCGAAAAATACCCCTGCGCGGGATTCTTTTTCGATATTTCCAACGTGGTGCCCTGCCATTGCGAAAAGTGCCTGCGCGATCTGTGCGCGCGGGGGATCGACCCGGACGACAAAGAGGCGGTCCGGGCGTTTCAGGAAGAGGTATATCTCGAATACGCGTCGCGGCTGGAACGCGCGGTGCATAAGTATCAGCCGTCGGCGTCCGTCTTTCACAACGGCGGGCACATGCCGAAGGGCAACGCCCGCATCAACGCCGCACAGTCGCATTACGAATTGGAAAGCCTGCCGACGGGCGGCTGGGGCTACGACCATTTCCCGCTGTCCGCGCTGTGGGCGGCCGCGGGGGATAAGGAATATCTCGGCATGACGGGAAAATTTCATACGAGCTGGGGCGAGTTCGGCGGGTATAAGCATCCGAACGCATTGCTCTACGAGGTGCTTTTGAGCGCGGCGCTCGGCGCGAAATGCAGCGTCGGAGACCAATTGCATCCGCTCGGCAGACTCGACGCCGAGACCTATAAAATGATCGGCGGGGCATACGGGCGGCTCAAAGAGATCGAACCGTACCTGCAAAACGCGGAAATCGACGCAGAGGTCGGGCTGGTGAGCTATGAAAGCGTGCTCAAAGACGTGTATTTCCCGTTCGGGGAAAAGCGCACCGCGGGCGACGTGGGATGCGCACGCATCTTACTGGAAAAACATGAGCTCTTTCACGTGATCGATGCGGACGCGGATTTTTCGCGTTACCGCATGATCGTTCTGCCCGACAGGATCCGCGCCGAAGGGGAGATGAAGCAAAAACTGAAAAGATATGTCGCGGGAGGGGGGAAGATTTTAGCAACGGGCGAATCGCTGCTGGACGAAACCGGGCAGCCGATCTTTCCGCTCGGCGCAAAAGTTTTGGGCAAAGAAGAATATTCCCCCGTCTATTGCCGCATGCCCGCGGGCGCCGTTGCGGAAAACGAAGCGGCATACGTCTTTTATTCTGAAACGTACAGAACGGAGGGAGCGTCGGGGGCAGGCACCGTCGTATATCCCTATTTCAACCGCACGAAAGAGCATTTCTGCTCGCACCTGCACGCGCCGTATTCCGAAAAGACGGGCGGGTGCGTCGTATACTGCAATGCGGAGCGCAGCGTCGCGTGGATCCCGCTGCGGCTGTTCGAAGAGTACGCGCGGGTGGGCAGTTATTTCTGCAAACAGCTCTTCTCGTTCGCTGCGGACATGATCTTTAAGCCCGGCGCCGAGACCGATTTGCCCGCACAGGGGATCTTCACGCGCATGCGCGTGCGGGGTGAGCGGAGAGAACTGTATAATTTACTGTACGCCAGCCCCGTGAAGCGCGGGGAAGGCGTGGAGGTCATAGAGGACATTCCCGCGCTGACAGACATTTCCGTGCGCATCGCGGCGCACGGCAAGGTGCGGGAGATCCTGCTTCTCCCGCAGAACGCACCACTTGCGTTTTCTCAGGATAACGAAAACGTCCGCTTTACGCTCCCCAAACTTTCCTGCCATCAGCTTATCGCTGTGGATTTCGAAGATTGAGAGCGCGGAAAGATCGGGCGGAAGACTGCCGACGGAGGAAAAAACGATGCAAAGCGAAAAGCAGACATTCATCAAAAAATACGGAGAGAAATATTGTGATATCAAGATCAGCGACCGGGCGTCGGAAACGCTTCGCCGGCCGTTAAAACTCGGAAGGAAGGAGCTTGCGAACCGGATCGTGTTCCAGCCGATGGAGGGCTGCGACGGAACGGCGGCGGGTGCGCCCGCAGAGCTTACCGAGAGGAGATACCTGCGTTTTGCGGAATCGGGCGCGGGAATGATCTGGCTGGAAGCGGTGGCGGTGAGCGGGGAAGGGCGCGCCAATCCCCGGCAGCTGTATCTTACGGAAGAGACCATGCCCGCGTTTGCGGAACTTGCGGACAAGATCAAAGAGAGGTGTCTGAAAGTAAACGGCTACGAGCCGGCCGTGGTGCTGCAGGCGACGCATTCGGGGCGATACAGCAAACCGAGAGGAGTCCCTGAGCCGATCATCGCGTACAACAATCCTCTGTTCGAAAAGGACGCGCCGATCCCTGCGGATCGGATCATAAGCGACGAAGCGTGCGACGAACTTCCCGAAAAGTTTGCGGCGACGGCAAGCCTCGCCAAGAGGTGCGGTTTCGACGGCATCGACGTGAAGTGCTGTCACCGGTATCTTTTAAGCGAATTCATGTCGGCATACGAACGTCCCGGTAAATACGGCGGCGACTTTGCGAACAGGGCACGGCTGTACCTCAGTTGTATCGAGGGCGCAAAGACGGCGGAAACGGAAAACTTTTTCGTGACTTCGCGGCTGAACGTATACGACGGGTTCGCGTATCCGTACGGGTTCGGCGTATCGCCGGACGGCACGCTCGAGCCGGATCTTGCGGAGCCTGAAAAGCTGATCGGGATCCTGTCTGAAAAATACGGCCTGAAACTGTTGAACATCACGATCGGCAATCCGTACGTAAATCCGCATGTGAACCGCCCGTTTTTTGCGGGGCCGTACGCGAATCCCGAAAAGCCCGTGCAGGGCGTGGAGCGGATCGCGGCGATCACGGGATCTTTGCAAAAGAAATTTCCGCAGGTGAACATGGTATTGTCGGGAACGAGTGCGCTGCGCGAATATGCGGCGGCATACGGAGCGGGGATGATCGAAGACGGGTCCTGCGCATTGGCGGGGTTCGGCAGGATGACGTTCGCGTATCCGGAATTCGTGCACGACCTGTTTGAGACGGGGAGCCTTCGCCGGGAAAAGTGCTGCGCGGCATGCTCGAAGTGCTCGGCAATGATGCGTGCGGGCAAAGTGGCGGGATGCCCCGTGTTCGACAAGGACGTATATTCGGAGATCTATAAGAGCATATAACGCCGCGCCGGGTTTGGCCGCGGAAAAGCGAGGGAAGGAGGAAGAAAAAATGCAGAAAGTGGCGATCGTGACGGGATCGGCCCGAGGGATCGGGTTAGAGACGGCAAAGACCCTGTCGCGTGACGGGTATACGATGGTGCTGAGCGACGTCGTCGCGCCCGAAAATATGGAAAAAACGCTCGGGGAATTTCCGAAGGGAAGTACGTATATCAAATGCGACATATCGTCGTCGAAAGACCGCGAGGAACTGTTTTCGCAGGTGCGAGCGCGGTACGGCCGGCTGGATCTTCTGGTGAACAACGCAGGGGTCGCGCCGCGGCAGAGGCTGGACATACTGGAAACGACGGAAGAGAATTTCGACGGGGTGCTGCGCATCAATCTGAGGGGCACGTTTTTCATGTGCCAGAAGTGTGCGAACGAGATGCTGTCGTATAAAGGCAAAGCAGAAGATTATGCGCCGCGCATCGTGAACATCTCGTCCATGTCGGCGTATACGTCGTCGACCAACCGCGGAGAATACTGCATTTCGAAGGCAGGGATCTCGATGATCACGAAACTGTTTGCGGACCGGCTTGCGGAGGAAGGGATCCCGGTGTTCGAGGTGCGCCCGGGGATCATCATGACGGATATGACGTCGACTGTGCATGAGAAATACGAAAAGCTGATCTCGGAAGGCGTAACGCCGATCCGGCGGTTCGGGTTGCCGCGGGACGTTGCGAACTGCGTGAGCGTGCTCGCGTCGGGGAAACTGGACTTTTCCACGGGTCAGGTTCTGAACGCGGACGGGGGATTCCACATCAGGAGACTGTAAGGCATATGAAGCCGAAGATTATCGAACTGGGCGCGGCGGTGATCGGCAGCGGCGCGGCGGCGTACAATGCGGCGGACTGGTTGTACGATTACGGAAAGCGCGGGATCGCGATCATAACGGAAGGACGGAACGCGGGCACGTCGCGCAATACGGGCAGCGACAAACAGACGTATTATAAGCTTTCACTGTGTTCCGACGCGCCGGATTCCGTGCGGGAGATGGCAAAGACGCTGTATGACGGCGGGTGCGTGGACGGAGACGTGGCGCTGTGCGAGGCGGCAGGGTCGGTGCAGAGTTTCATGAAGCTCGTGCAGCTGGGCGTGCCGTTTCCCGCAAACCGATACGGCGAGTATGCGGGGTATAAGACAGACCACGATCCGCGCCAACGCGCAACGTCTGCGGGCCCTTTGACTTCCAGATACATGACGGAAGCGTTGGAAAGGCAGGTCGCGCAAAAGAATATAAAAATCTACGACGGATATTATTGTGCGGAGCTGCTCGTGAAAGACGGCGCGATCGTCGGAGCGCTGGCGCTGAATACGAGCGCCGCGGGGAAGATCGAGCCGGTGCTGTTCCGCACGCGCAGCGCCGTGCTGGCGACGGGCGGGCCGGCGGGGATCTATGCCGATTCGGTCTACCCCGAAAGCCAGACGGGGAGCAGCGGGCTTGCGATCGCCGCGGGCGCGGAGATGTGCAATCTGCAGGAGTGGCAGTACGGGCTCGCGTCGACGAAATTCCGCTGGAACGTGTCCGGCACCTATCAGCAGGTGCTGCCGCGCTACATCTCCGTGGATAAAGACGGGAACGAGCGGGAATTCCTGCTCGAACGGTACAAAGACCCGTACGAAGCGGGCTATATGGTATTTTTGAAAGGATACCAGTGGCCGTTCGACAGCGCCAAGCGGCACGGTTCGTCCGAGATCGACATGCTCGTGTACGAAGAGACGATCGTGAAGGGGAACCGCGTGTTCATGGATTTCACGAAAGACCCTGCGGGGATCTGTTCGGAAACGCTGAAAAACCTGCCCGAAGAGGCGTATGCCTATCTGTCGAAGTCGGGCGCGCTGATCGATACGCCGATCGCGCGGCTGAAAAAGATGAACCCGAAAGCGATCGAACTGTATCGTTCGCACGGGATCGACCTGGAGCGCGAACCGTTGGAGATCGGCGTTTGCGCGCAGCACAGCAACGGCGGCGCGGCGGTGGATATGCATTGGCAGAGCAGCGTCGAAGGGCTGTACGTGGCGGGCGAAGCGGCGGGCACGTTCGGCGTATACCGGCCGGGCGGCGCGGCGCTCAACTCGACGCAGGTGGGCAGCATGCGCGCGGCGGAAGAGATCGCGTTCGGAAAACATCCCGAGCGGAAACTGCCGGATGACGGCTTTTACTTCGCCGCGGCGGAAAAACTGGAAGAGGAACTGCGTTCCGCCCGCGGGAAGACGAGCAACATTGCGGAAAAGCGCAGGCATATGCAGCGCATGATGAGCCGGGTTGCGGCGTTTTTGCGGGATGTGCCCGCCATGGAAAAGTATCTGTCCGAATTGTACGGCGAATGGGCCGATTTTTATAAGAAAACCGGTTTCAGCGACTCGTTCGAGGCGGTGGAGCTGTTAAAAAACAGAGATATCCTGCTCACGCAGATCGCCGTATTGGAGAGCATGATCGAGAGCGCGAAAACGGCGGGCAGCCGCGGTTCCTGCCTCGTATATGACGAAAAGGGCGGGATCGCCGAAGAGGATAAGAGCTGGCGCGGCAGGATCTTGCGCGTCGGGATGCGGGAGGGGAAGATCGAAAAGCGATTCGTCGGCTGCCGCCCGATCCCCGAAAACGACGACTGGTTTGAAAACGTGTGGGGCGAATTTAACGAGCGGCGGGAGAAATGACCCGCGCGGAGGAGAGATAAAATGGACGTAATAGCGGAGATGGAAAGGCACAAGCTCATGCCCGTGCTGCGGATAGACCGAAAGTCGGACGTGCGGCCGTTGATGCGCGCGCTGTGCGAGGGCGGGCTTCCCGCGGCGGAGGTGACGTTCCGCACCGAATGCGGCGCGGCTGCGCTCGAAGCGGCGCGGCGGGAGTTCCCGGAAATGCTGATCGGCGCGGGTACGGTGATCTGCGAAGAGCAGGCGCGGCGCGCGTACGACTGCGGCGCGATGTTTATCGTGGGACCCGGATGGAGCGACGAAGTCGCGGCGTTCTGCACGGCGCGCGGGCTCGCCTATATTCCCGGCTGCGTGACGCCGACGGAGGTCATGCGCGCGGTCAATGCGGGGTTTTCGGCGGTGAAGTTTTTTCCCGCGTCCGCATTCGGCGGACTGAAGACGATCCGCGCCCTTTCCGCGCCGTTCCCCGGCGTGCGGTTCATGCCCACGGGCGGAGTCGGCGAGGACAATCTCGCGGAATATCTCGGGGAAAAGAGCGTGTTCGCCTGCGGCGGGAGCTGGATGGTCCCCCCGCGCGACGTGGCGGAAGGAAACTTCGATAAAGTCGTGTCGCTGGTGAAGAAGGCCCGTGCGATCGCCGCGCAGGCGTAAAAACGGAAAACGATAAGGAGAAAACATCGATCATGAAAGCGGTAACATTCGGAGAGATCATGCTCCGCCTCGCGCCCGAAGGGTATCTTCGATTTTTGCAGGAACCCCGGTTTCAGGCGACGTTCGGCGGCGGCGAGGCAAACGTGGCGGTCTCTTTGGCTCAGTTCGGCATAGACGCGGAGTTCGTAACGGCATTGCCCGACAACGACATCGGCGAGGCGGCCGTGCGGGAACTGCGCAAGTTCGGCGTGCAGACGTCCCGCATCGTGCGCGGCGGAGAACGCGTGGGGATCTATTACCTGGAAAAGGGCGCGTCGCAGCGGGCGTCCAAAGTCATTTACGACAGAAAATATTCTTCGATCGCGACGGCAAAACCCGGAAGTTTCGATTTCGCCGCCGCGTTCAGCGGGGCGGACTGGTTCCACTTTACGGGCATTACGCCCGCCCTCTCGGCCGAAACGGCTGAAAATACTCTTTTGGCGGCAAAAGCGGCGAAAGAGGCGGGGCTTACGGTCAGCTGCGATCTCAATTACAGGAAAAACCTGTGGAGCAGCGAGCAGGCCTGCAAAACGATGGAAAAACTCATGCAATACGTGGACGTGTGCGTGGCGAACGAAGAGGATGCGGACAAAGTGTTCGGCATCCGCGCGCGCGGGACGGACGTCACGGGCGGAAAGCTGGACAGGGACGGATATATCGAAGTCGCAAAACAGCTTACCGAGCGGTTCGGGTTCCGTGCGGTCGCCGTTACGCTCAGGGAAAGCCTGTCCGCGTTCGACAACGTGTGGTCCGCCATGCTCTACTCGGAAGGCGAGGCGGCGTTCTCCAAAAAATATCCCGTTCATATCGTAGACAGGGTCGGCGGGGGCGACAGCTTCTGCGCGGGCGTCATCTACGGCATGCTGAACGGGTTCGACCGGCAGAAGACGGTCGAGTTTGCCGTTGCCGCTTCCTGCCTCAAACATTCCATTGAAGGCGATTTCAACCGCATCTCCGCCGCCGAGGCCGAAAAACTTGCCGGCGGCGATGCCTCCGGACGCGTCGTAAGATGAAAGAGGCCTGATCAAGCAGTTTACTGATTTTGAAGAGGAATGAAAAATGACGCTTTCGGAGCTGAAAGAAACGGCGGAATATGTGCGCTCTTGCATCGAGAACAATCCGGAGCGCCGCATGGACATCTGCGAAGAATATATACAGAGGAATGAAAAGAGACCGTTTCCCTGTCTCTTTCTCAATATCGGGCCGGATCCGGCGGAGAGAAAACCCCTCCATACGGATGATTCGGGCAAGAGCGCGGAAGAACGGCTGCGGGACAATCTGATGAGCATGCTCGCTCCGATGCGGCTGAACAATCCGATCGCGCCGTACGTCGTGGTGGGCGTGGGGCCCGGCAGTCTGATCCCGTCTTTCGGGGCGGAACTCGATCCGGCGCTCGATTACACGCCGCGCGGACATAAAACGGCGGACGAGATCATCGCGGCGGGCGTGCCCGATCCCGAAAAGAGCGGCATGATGCCCCGTTTTTTGGAAGACATCGACGCGATCATCGCCTATACGCCCGAATTTTTCAAGATCGAAAAACCGGACATGCAGGGACCGTTCAACATCGCGCATGCCGTTTTGGGCGACGACGCGTTTATCCTGCCGTATACCGAACCCGAAAAGTTCCGCGACGTCATGCGCATCATAACCGAATTTTATATACGGGCGGACAGTCTTTTTCAGGAGCGGATCGGAAAACAAAGGCGGATCGCGTTCCCGCGGCACCGCAATATTCTCGCCGAATGTTCCTGCAACCTCGTATCGGAAGATTTCTACCTCGAATTCGTTCTCGAACACGACCTTGAGATCTGCAAGCATTACGGCGAAACGTCCATTCATCCGTGCAGCGGGCCGCACGTGTTCTACGAAACGATACGGAATCTGCCCGACGTGATCTATACGGAGGCGGGAGAAATGCTCGCGCCGATGACGGCGGGTTGCATCAAGGTCGAAGACGCGCTCAAAGAGATCGGCGGGCGGCCGATCGTGCTGAATATCGGGCAGGAATTGCCGCATTCGGGCGAATTTGAATTTATCCGCAAAGATTTCGATCTGGCAAAGACGAACAATCGGCTGCTGTTCGGCTATACGAGCGGGCGATTCAGGGAAAAGGATATTCCGCAGGTTCTGGACCTTCACAAGAGGCTGGACGATTATTGGGCGGAATCTATTTACGGGCAAAAGGAAAACGGACCGTTTTCGGTCAAAAAATAAAAAACAGGAGAGTGAAAGACGATGAAAAACAAGATCGGGATCCGTCCGGTGATCGACGGGCGCTGGGGCGGCATCCGCGAAGGGTTGGAAGACCAGACGATGAACATGGCGAAAGCGGCGAAAAAGCTCATCGAAGAGAATGTGTTTTATGCGGACGGAAGCCCCGCGGAAGTAGTGATCTCTCCGTGCACGATCGGCGGGGGAAAAGAGGCCGCCGTGTGCGCGGAATATTTCCAGGAGCAGAACGTAACGGCGACGCTTACGGTGACGCCGTGCTGGTGCTACGGCACGGAGACGATGGACCTGGATCCTCTGACGACGAAAGCGGTATGGGGATTCAACGGCACGGAGCGCCCGGGCGCGGTATACCTTGCGGCGGCGATGGCCGCGCACGCGCAGAGGGGGCTGCCCGCCTTCGCGATCTACGGAGAGGACGTGCAGGACATGGGCATGAGCGGGATCACGCCGGACGTGGAAGAAAAGATCCTGCGTTTTGCGCGCTGCGCATTGGCTGTGGGTCAGATCAAAAACAAAGCGTACGTATCGATCGGCTCGGTGGCGATGGGCATCGGCGGAAGTTTCCTCGACGCGAACATGATGCAGAAATATTTCGGCATCCGCGCGGAATGGGTGGACATGTCCGAGATCATGAGGCGGATCGAGCTTGAAATATACGACAAAGAGGAACTGAAAAAAGAGCTTGCGTGGATCAAGGCGAACTGCAAAGAGGGCAAGGACAACAACGGCGGCGTGTGGGGGCAGAAATATTTCACGCGCGAAGAGCTGGACGGGCAGTGGGAGTTTGTCGCGAAGATGACCTTGATCATCAAGGACATCATGCTCGGCAATCCGAAGCTTGACGAGATCGACCGGCACGAAGAGGCTTTGGGCCGCAACGCGATCCTTGCGGGATTCCAGGGTCAGAGGATGTGGACGGATTTCAAACCGAACGGGGACTTTGCGGAGACGATCCTGAACTCCACGTTTGACTGGAACGGCAAAAAACAGCCCCTTCTCCTCGCAACGGAGAGCGACAACTGCAACGGGCTTGCGATGCTGTTCGAAAACCTTCTGACGGGACAGGCGAGCGCGTTTGCGGACGTGCGCACGTACTGGAGCCCGGAAGCGGTGGAGCGCGTGACGGGCTGGAAACCGACGGGCAAGGCGAAAAACGGGTTCATGCACCTGATCAATTCGGGCGCGGCGGCGCTGGACGCGACGGGCGTGTGCAAAGACAAAGACGGAAATCCCGTAATGAAAAAGTGGACGGACGTGACGGAGCAGGACATTTCGGCGATGCTGAAAGCGACGGAGTTCTCTCCCGCAAACCGCGGGTATTTCCGCGGCGGCGGATTCAGCAGCACGTTTGCGACGCAGAGCGAAATGCCCGTAACGCTGGTCCGCGTGAACATGGTGGACGGGATCGGGTATACGATGCAGATCGCGGAAGGCTGGACGGCCGTACTGCCCGAAAAGGTCAGCAAGGCGCTTTGGGAGCGCACGGACCTGACGTGGCCTTCGACCTGGTTCGTACCCCGCCTGAACGGCACGAACGCGTTCTCGAGCGTATACAACGTCATGGCGAACTGGGGCGCGAACCACGGCGCGTTCACGTACGGTCATATCGGGAAAGACCTCATCACGTTGGCGAGCATGTTCCGCATCCCGGTCACGCTGCACAACATCGAGGACAAGGACATCTGGCGTCCGCACGCATGGAGCGCGTTCGGCACGAAAGAGCTGGAAGGCGCCGATTTCAGGGCGTGCGCGAATTATAAGGAACTGTATAAGTAAGTAAAGAGCCATGAAAACGGAAAGAGAGATCAAAGAAGAGATCTGCGAGATCGGTAAGCGGATCTATGCGCGGGGCATGGTTGCGTCGAACGACGGGAACATTTCCGTCAAGCTGAACGAGCACGAGTATCTGTGCACGCCGACGGGCGTGAGCAAGGGATTCATGACGCCCGAGTATATCTGCAAGGTAGACGAACACTGCAACGTGCTGGAAGCGAACGAAGGGTTCAAGCCTTCGTCCGAGGTAAAAATGCACATGCGCGTATACAGGGAGCGTCCGGACGTAAAGTCGGTGGTGCACGCGCATCCGATGTATGCGACGGCGTTTGCGATCGCGGGGTCCCGCTGACAAAGCCGATCATGCCGGAGGCGGTGATCTTTCTCGGAGGGGTGCCGATCGCGGAATACGGCACGCCGTCCACGGAGGAGATCCCCGACGCGGTGTCCAAATATCTGCCGTATTTCGACGCGGTTTTGCTCGCCAACCACGGCGCGCTGACGTACGGCGAGTCGCTTTTGAACGCGTATCATAAGATGGAATCGGTGGAGTTTTACGCACAGCTGATGTTTTTGTCGATGCAGCTGGGCGGGCCGAAGGTGCTGGACGAAAAGAAGGTGGAAAAACTCTACGAGATCCGACAGAAATTCAACGTGCAGGGCAGGCACCCTTCGCAGCTGTATGCGGCGGGGCAAACGGAACTTCTGAACGAACTGCTGAACGGAAAAAATGAATAAGGTGCGGGCGTTGGCGCTGGATTTCGGCGCATCGGGCGGCCGTGCGATCGTGGGCGAATTCGACGGGGAACGGGTGGAACTGAAAGAGGTGCACCGTTTCCCGAACGAGCCCGTAGAAGTGAACGGCACGCTGTATTGGGACGTGCTGCGCCTGTTTCACGAATTGAAGCGCGGGATCCGCGCGGCGGAAGAATCGGGCGGGGCGGACAGCGTCGGCGTGGACACGTGGGGCGTGGATTTCGGGCTGTTGGACAGGGACGGAAAACTTCTGTCATCGCCTCTGCATTACCGCGACCCGATCACCTCGCATGCGCGGGAAGAGATGGAAAAGACGATGCCGCTCGCCGAATTATACCGCGAGACGGGGATCGCTTTCCAGCCGTACAATACGGTCTGTCAGCTCGCCATGCTGAAAAAGAACGGCAGCGTCGCTCTGGAACACGCCGCGTGTGCGCTGTTCATGCCCGACCTGTTCACTTATTTTCTGACCGGCAGCAAACTCTGCGAACATTCGATCGCGGGCACGTCGGGGCTGCTGAAAGCGGGCAAGCCCGCTTTCAGCGAAAAGATCTTTGCGGCGTACGGACTGAAAAACCTGTTTCCGCAGGTATCCGGGTCGGGAACGGTCGCGGGAATGCTGCGGGATGAGATCGTAAAAGAGTTGGGGCTGAAAAAGAACATGACCGTCATCGCGACGCTGGGTCACGACACGGCGTCCGCGTTTTTCGCCGCAGCGCCTGAAAGGGACGAGGCGGTCCTCTCCAGCGGCACGTGGTCGCTGCTCGGCGCGGTGACGGACCGGCCGAACGCGTCGGCGGAAGCTGCCGAAGAAGGGTATACCAACGAGATCGGGTTCGGCGGGAAAGTCCGGTTCCTGCGCAACATCGTCGGGCTTTGGATCATACAGGAATGCAAACGCTCGTGGGAAAAGGACGGGATAACCCTGTCGTTTTCGGAGATCGCCGCGGGAGCGGAAAGGGAAGAAGCGGGCAGATGCTTTATCGACCCGGATGCGGAAGAATTCTATTTTCCGCACGGCATGCCGCAAAAGGTCTCGGAATATTGCAGGCGTACGGGGCAATATGTGCCCGAAACGCCGTTTGAGATCGCGCGGTGCGTCTACGATTCTTTGGCGATGTCCTATCAAAAACACTTGAAAACGCTGGAACGGCTTACGGGAAACACGTATACAACGCTGCGCGTCGTCGGAGGCGGGTCGAACAACGAGGCGCTCAACCGCGCAACGGCGAAGGCGTGCGGCGTCCGCGTGACGGCTGGGCCCGCAGAGGGCACCGCGCTCGGCAACATCCTCTGCCAGCTCATCGCGCTCGGCGCCGTCCGCGGCGAAGACGAGGCGAGAAAAATCGTGAAAAATTCCTGCCCGCTCCGCGATTTCTTCCCCGCGTAAGCGCCTTTGCGTTCCGCGGAATGATTTTGCGGTTTTCTGCGCATACTGCCTTAAAAAGGAGGCTTTGTATGGCAGACATCAAAAAGGACAGCGAACTCCTCGCCGAGATCTACCGCAACGCGCATTATGCGCTCGAATCTATTTCGGACATTCTGCCCGAAACGGAGGACGGAGAGATGTGCGAAGAATTGAAAAAGATGCACGACGATTACGAGCGCATTTCGGGCAGAGCGGCGCAGATCGCCAAGGACGAGGGGCTGGAACTCAAAGAACCGGGGCCGATCAAAAAGGCGATGATGTGGGGTTCGATCAAAATGAACACCATGAAAGACGGCAGCCGCGAACACATCGCCGAAATGATGACGCAGGGTACCGTCATGGGCATCACTGCGCTTGCCCGTTCGATGGGAGATTGCGGCGAGAACTGCGATCCCGAGATCAGAAAGCTCGCGGAAGAACTCTTAAAGACGGAACAGGACTGCGAAAAGCGGATGAAAACATATCTCAACTGACTTTTTCGGGAGGGCGGCATGGCCGCCCTCGGTTTCTATGAAAAATATCGTTCGTTTTCGGGTGCGGGCGCGGAAAATCGCTTGACTTTTCTCACCGTATATGTTAAATTAGAATCCGAGCCGCTCGGAACGGGCTTTTATAAGCGCGCAGATTTTTGCGCCGCCTGATATACGGCGAGACTGGTCAGAGGAGGTAAAAGATTTTGTACGCTATCATCGAAAACGGGAACAAACAGTATAAGGTTTCCGAAGGCGACGTCGTGCGCGTTGAAAAACTCGATGCGAACGTCGGCGACAGCGTTGAATTCTCCGTCGTGATGGTTGCCGACGACAACGGCATCAAGTGCGGCGCGGAAGTGGAAAACGCGAAAGTCAGCGCGACGGTCGAGGCGCAGGACAAGTTCAAAAAGATCGTCGTCTTCAAGTACAAAGCGAAGAAGAACGAGCGTAAAAAACAGGGTCATCGTCAGCCCTTTACGCAAGTCAAGATCGAAAAGATCTCGCTGTAACGCATCCGACCGCGGCATTGCGGTGCGGGAGCGGGTAAAATTTATCGAAAAGGAGAAAAACAATGATTTTTATCAGTTTGTTTGCTCATAAAAAGGGAACGGGCTCCTCTCACAACGGGCGCGACAGCGAGGCGAAGCGTCTCGGAGTAAAGCGTTCGGACGGGCAGGAAGTGCTCGCGGGCAATATCCTTGTCCGTCAGCGCGGCACCAAATTCCATCCCGGCAATAACGTCGGCATCGGCAAAGACGATACCCTCTTTGCACTCGTCGACGGCGTTGTCCGTTTCGAAAGATTGGGCAAAGACAGGAAACAGGTCAGCGTTTACAAAGCGCAGTAACCGAACAGAAAAAGGACTCCCGCACGGAAACCGTGCGGGAGATTTTTTTGCGCGTTTTTTCCGCGGGCGCGGCGAAATAGGGCGGTTTTCTGTTCGGCTGGCTGGGGCTTCTCCTTTGCCTTGCGGGGGTGATCGGGGCGATCGTTCTTCTGATCAGAGCCGGGGCGCCCTTCCCTTTGTCCGGGCGGGCAAAGGGCGTGCCTTCCTGCGAGGGGGCTGCGGGCGCGGGCGAGCCCCGCAAACCTGCGGTTTCTTCGGGCCGCCCGTCCGGCGGCGGAACGCAAACGCCGGGGTCCCGCGGCGGGCAGAGCGGGGACGGAGATACGAGAGAGTGGGCGACGGGCAACCGTCTGCAATCGTATGTGCGTTCGGCGGTGCAGGGCGTCGGGAGCGGGATCTTCCGCCTGGGGCATTACGGCGCGATGCGCTTTGACAATATTTCCGTCAGTTACTCTTTCACCACCGTGCATATCGATGCGCGGATGACTTATTCGGTGAGCAGCGAAAATATGGGAGATTCGCCCGACTTGATCGCCGCGCGGATCAAGGAGGAAATGAACGACTGTCTTTCCGCGGCAAAGAGCGCGCTGGAAAAGGCCGCCGTGCGCGGGATAGAGGAGGTGAGGCGGAAATACCGCAATTACGACGGAAACATTGCCGTCAATACCGAAGTCAAGATAGAGGCGAGGGGTAAAGCGGCATGAAAGACACGCTCAGAATCGTTTTCGGTATTTTATGGCTTGCGGCGGCGGTTGCGTACTTTGTCATCGCTGTCAACGGATTGATAGACGGTTTTACGTGGGAAAAGCTGTTTCTGTATTTTGCCATTGCTTTCGTTCTGAATTTGTTCGTCATCCCGATCACGGGCGGATATATGAAGCGGGCGGACTGGTCGACGGGAGCGAAGATGCTCGTCGGGATCTTTATGACGCTCGTTTTGGCTCCCCTGTGTTTGTTCAGAAACGCCGTGATCGTTCTGTTTCAATTGATCAAAGGTCTGTTTACGGGTTGGTCTGACCGCTGAAAATGATGCGATACATGAAAAAAACGGCTCCGCGCGGATCGCGGAGCCGTTCATACTTTGGGGGCGGATTGCCTTTTTTTCATCTGCTTGACGGTGTTTGCGGTGCCGTCGATGTTTGCGATGACCGTCCGCACGTCTACTTCTTTGCCGTCCTCGTCTTTGACGGGCTGCGGCACGTAGACCTTTTTGCCGAATCCGCCGAGTGCGTGTTCCAAAAGTTCGGCAAATACGTTTACGAAAAAGCTCCACAGCAGGAAGGGCACCGAAACGGAGGAGATGATCAGCGAAAACGCGTTTGTGTTTTGCACGGTGGAAATGACGAGGAAGATGGTGATCGCCGATGCGACCAGCTGAAACAGGTATTTCGTCATTTTGACGAACCGGTGCAGCTTGGGGCGCGCCTTGTCCATCAGGTTGATGCGGTAGCTGACGATCGTGATGAAGATCGAAAGCGCCAGCGCCGCGCCGATCAGACACAGGAGGATGGTGCCGATACGGCTGTCCTCGTATCGGGTGTAATAGTATACGGCATATACGGTATACGCCGAGTATCCGGTCAAAAATATACAGCTTAAGATAAAGCGGGAAAGTTTGATACGCTTTGCGAGACTCATAGCATATCTATGATACACAGAAAAAAGTTTTTTTGCAAACGTTTTTGCGCCGTTTGGAGGCTGAGGAAGATTTTTCCTGCCGCCATCCGGTTTTTTTTGCGGTATTTTGCCGAAAAGCGCTTTCTTTTTATCCTGCGATGTTATATAATATAGGGAAACATGAATATTTATGCAGCGGGGAAAGGATGAAGGAGATCAGATTGCCGTCGGAATATTTTGACCCCGCGCAGACGCTTTGCTGCGGGCAGGTATTCCGTTTTCGTCCGTGCGGCGGCGGGTTTATCGTATACGCAAAAGACAGGGCGTGCCGCCTGTTCAAAGAGGGCGGCTTTGCGCATATCGTCTGCGGGGATGAGGACGCGGATTTTTTTGAAAATTATTTCGACCTTTCGCGCGATTATGAAAAGATCGTAAGAGAAGCAAAAAATGCGGGGGTGCCCGTCCTTTCTGCGGCGGCGGAATGCGGAAAGGGAATCCGCATCCTCAACCAGGATCCCGAAGAGGCTCTGTTTTCTTTTATCCTGTCGCAGAACAACCGTATCCCGCGCATCAGGGCGATCATAGAGCGGCTGTGCGACGCGCTCGGAGAGGAGCGTATGTTTATGGGGGAAAGGTATCGCGCGTTTCCGACGGCGGAAAAACTTGCCGAAAGGGACGAAGCGTTTTATCTTTCGGCGGGCGCGGGCTATCGCGCGAAATACATGGAAGAAACGGCGCGACGGGTCGCAAAAGCGGGCGTTTCGCCTTTTGCGAAACTTCGCGGCGGCGAACTCAGGCGGGCGCTCATGCGCTTTCCGGGCGTGGGGCCGAAAGTCGCGGACTGCGTCGCTCTGTTCGGGTTTCACGATTCGGGGGCGTTCCCCGTGGATACGTGGATCGAAAAGGTCTATCGCGAAGATTTCGGCGGAAAGGAAAAGGACAGAGAGAAGATCGCCGCATATTTCGCCGAAAGGTTCGGCGAAAACGGCGGATATATCCAGCAATATCTCTTTTATTACAAGAGAGGACGGGAGGTTGCAGATGGCAAACATAACGATCGATGAGAAAGTGTGCAAGGGGTGCGGGCTGTGCGCGAATGCCTGCCCGAAAAACGTGATCTCTTTGAGCAAGCACAGGATGAACGCAAACGGATATTTCGTGGCGGAAAAAGTCAATCCGCAGAACTGCATCGGCTGCGCGTTCTGCGCGATCATGTGTCCGGACTGCGCGATCGAAGTGGAAAAATAAAAAAGAGCTCGCCAATTTCTCGGCAAGCTGTTGCCTGCGAAATTGTGCGATCTGAGGGGAAACCCGAACGGCTTTCCCCTCGCGTCGGCATATCAGAGGGCACGCATATTATGCAATCGCGGAATTTCGTGAACACAGACAAGGAGGTCTTTATGTCTAAAATTTTATTGCACGGCACGGAGGCGATTTGTGAGGGCGCCATCCGCAACGGCTGCCGCGCTTTTTTCGGTTATCCCATCACGCCGCAGAACGAAGTACCCGAATATATGTCCGTCTATATGCCCAAGGTGGGCGGCGTTTTCGTGCAGGCGGAATCGGAAGTCGCCGCCATCAATATGGTATACGGCGCGGGCGGCGCGGGCGTGCGCGCCATGACAAGTTCGTCGAGCCCCGGCGTCAGCCTCAAACAGGAAGGCATCTCGTACATAGCGTGCGCGCGCATCCCGTGCGTCGTCGTCAACATTATGCGCGCGGGCCCCGGTCTCGGCGGCATTCTGCCCGCGCAGGGCGATTACTTTCAGGCGACCAAGGGGGGCGGCCACGGCGATTATCACCTCATCGTGCTCGCGCCGAGTTCCGTGCAGGAGGCGTGCGACTTCACTTACCGCGCCTTCGATCTTTCGGACAAGTACCGCGTGCCCGCGATGATCCTCGCCGACGGCATGATCGGTCAGCTGATGGAGCCGGTCGAGCTTCCGCCCATGCGCCCGCTTTCGGATATCCCCAAAAAGGACTGGGCGACGGACGGCGGCTACGGCGAGGACAGACGGGTGCTCAACAGCCTCATCATCAAGCCCGAAGAGCTGGAACCGCATGTGAACGAACTCAAAAAGACGTACGATCTGATCGCCGAAAACGAAAAATTGTGCGAAAAGTATATGACGGAGGACGCGGAGATCATTCTCACCGCTTACGGCACCGTCGCGCGCATCTGCAAGAGCGCGGCAAATATCCTCCGCAAACAGGGGATCAGGGCGGGCGTCATCCGCCCGATCACGCTGTATCCCTTCCCTTCGGAAGCGTTTTCCGAGGCGGCGGAAACGGCGGAGGCGTTCCTTTCTGTCGAATTGTCGCTCGGACAGATGATCGAAGACGTGCGCCTTGCCGTAAACGGCAAAAAACCCGTATATTTCTACGGCAGGACGGGCGGCAACGTCATGGACGAAGAAGAGGTCGTAAAGGCCGCAAAGAACGCGCTCTTAAAGGTGCGCGCGGGCGAATGAGGGAGGTCGGCTCATGGCAAAAGTATTTACAAAGACGAAAATGCTTACGGACGTTCATATGCATTACTGCCCCGGCTGTACGCACGGCATCGTGCACAGGCTGGTCGCGGAGAGCATAGAGGAGCTCGGGCTGCAGGATAAGGCGATCGGCATCGCGCCCGTCGGCTGCGCGGTGTTCGCCTACGATTACTTTAACTGCGACATGCAGGAAGCGGCGCACGGCCGCGCTCCCGCCGTCGCCACGGGTATCAAGCGCTGTCTGCCCGACAGGCTCGTATTCGTCTATCAGGGCGACGGCGACCTCGCGTCCATCGGCATGGCGGAGACCGTGCATGCGGCGGCGCGCGGAGAGCATATCACCATCATCTTCATCAACAACAGCATTTACGGCATGACGGGCGGGCAGATGGCGCCCACCACTCTCATCGGACAGAAGGCGACTACCTGCCAGAACGGGCGCGACCCCGCCGTCAACGGTTATCCCATCCGCGTGTGCGAGCTTCTCGCCACGCTCGACGCGCCTTATTACATCGAGCGCGTCTCTACGCAGGATGTCAAGCACGTCCTCGCGGCGAAAAAGGCGATCAAAAAGGCGCTCCGCTTTCAGGCGGAAGGGCGCGGGTATTCCTTTGTCGAAGTGCTCGTTTCCTGCCCGACCAACTGGCACATGAAACCGGTCGAGGCGCTGCGCTTTATGGCGGAAGAGACGAGCAGGACGTTCCCGCTCGGCGTGTTCCGCGACAAATCGGAGGGGAGGGAAGAGAAATGATCAAGATCTTATTGGCGGGCCAGGGTGGTCAGGGCGTCTTATCTGCGGGCAAGATCCTCGCCGAATGCGGGCTGAAAGAGGGGAAGGAGGTCTCGTATCTCCCCGCGTACGGCCCTGAAATGCGCGGCGGCACGGCAAACTGCTCGGTCATCATTTCGGAAGAGCCGATCGCCTCGCCCCTTTGCAACGAGCCGGACGTGCTCATCGCCATGAACGGGCCCAGCTTTCATAAATTTACCCCGCGCGTGAAAAAGGGCGGAATCGTCATCGTGAACGGTTCTATGTCCGACTGTTATGCGGGCAGAGACGACATCACCGTATACGATGTCGCCGCCAACGATATCGCGATGGAGGCGGGCGATATCCGCAGCGCGAACAACGTGATCATGGGCGTGCTTGTCGCGGTTACGAAAGCAGTCAAAGACAAGAGCGTGATCGGCTGTCTCAATGAAAAATTCATCGGGAAACCCGCGCTCATGGAGATCAATGAACGCGCTTTCCGTATGGGCAAAGAGGCTGTGATCTCGGATTGAATTTATAATAACGGATGCAGAACGCGCGCCGCATAAAGCGGCGCGCGTCGGTTTTTATAAAAATGACGTTTCGTCGGCAAAAGATTTCGCTTCTGTACTTGCCGGAAACAAATTTTTATGCGGCTTGTTCGGCAAAAAAACGGTTTTTTGCCTGTGCGTTTACCGTTCGGGGATGAGTGACAGGCACCAGCGGAACGCAGAGGGGAGAGAGACGTCGTTTTCCGCCTGTTTTGCGGTAAAAAAGCGAAGGGAAGAAAAGGCGGAAAGTGCGGAGAGATCCGCCCGTACGCGTACGGGGTACGCGGTCATTTCCCAGATCAGGTGAGTGAACACGTGACGGTGCGCCTTCGGCTTGCCGAGGCAAAAGTCGGTCAGTCCCTTTTCGCTGAGGAAACGGGCGGCGGTTTCGGGCGTCAGGGCGTGTTCGGCGTTGTAAAACTGCATCATGCCGGACAAAACGCCGCCCTCGCGTTTTTCCAGCCAAATGCCGCCGCGGTCATAAAATACGAACACCGTCATGTCCGTTTTTTTGCGTTCGGGCTTGGCGGCTTTCAGGGGCAGCGCGTCGCTCTGCGTTTGGCACAGCTCCCGCGCGGGGCAGAGGAGGCATTTCGGAGAGGAAGGCAGGCACACGGTCGCGCCCAGTTCCATCAGCGATTGCGTAAAATCTCCCGCCCGGTTTTCGGGATAGGCGGGGACGAGTTCGGCAAAATACTTTTTACGGAGAAGGGGCTGTTCTGCGGCGTCGCCGAGGATGCGGGACAGAACGCGCACAACGTTGCCGTCCACGGCAGGGGAAGGCTTTCCGAACGCGATCGAGGCGATCGCACCCGCGGTGTACTGCCCGATCCCGGGGAGTTTTTGCAGCTTTTCCGCCGTGTCGGGAAATCCGCCGAGAGACAGGATTTCCCTTGCCGCCTTTTGCATGTTTTTCGCGCGGCTGTAATAGCCGAGGCCTTCCCACAGTTTCAGCAGTTTATCTTCGGGGCAGGCGGCGAGGTCTCCGACTGCCGGCAGTTCGCGCAAAAAACGGATATAGTAGTCCCGCGCCGCCTCTACGCGCGTTTGTTGGAGCATGATCTCCGAGACCCATACGCGGTAAGGGTCGGCGTCCCTGCGCCAGGGCAGATCGCGCTTGTTTTTATCGTACCATGCAAGGAGAAGGGGCGGCAGCGCCTTCAGTTTTTCTTCCCGTTTCATAAGCGTAATTATAACAGAAAGGGTTTTCCTTTTCAAATAAAAAATGTGTCGGCGCGCAAAAAATTGACGAAGGCGGGTTTTTGCGGTATAATTTGTGCGCTATGGAAAACATCGTGTTGATCGGCATGCCCGCGTCCGGTAAAAGCACTGCGGGCGTATTGCTTGCAAAAACTATCGGGTACGGATACATCGATTCGGACCTTCTGATCCAAAACGAGGAGAAAGCGCTCCTGTGCGACGTCATCGCACGGGAAGGGGCAGAGGGGTTTATTGCGATCGAAGAGCGTGTAAACGCCGCGCTTTGGGCGGAAAGATGCGTGATTTCTACGGGAGGCAGCGTCGTTTACGGGCAAAAGGCGATGGCGCATCTGAAAGAGATCGGCCGAGTCGTTTATCTCAAAGTAGGGCTTTCTGAGCTGGAAAAGAGGCTTGCAGGCAAAGACATTTTCCGCCGCGGCGTCGTAATGAAAAAAAAGGGAGAAACGCTCGCAGAGCTGTACGCCGAGCGTGCGCCGCTTTATGAAAAATTTGCCGACGTGACGGTACCTTGCGACGGGCTCGGGTTGGACGAAACGGTTTCCGCCGTCGTTGCGGCGGTTTTCGGAAAAAACGGCCCGCAGAACGAGCGCGCGGCCTTGTAAACAACGGGAACGGCAGAGAAAAGAGTTTGTTTTTATCGGGAGACAGAATAATCGAAAAAAATTTAAAAATCCCGATAAAAATGCTTGATAATTTTTCCGAACTCTGTTAAAATAACGTGGTAATTGAAGATTGGGGTGTCGCCAAGCGGTAAGGCAACGGACTCTGACTCCGTCATTCGTTGGTTCGAATCCAGCTACCCCAGCCACGGATACCATATATTGTATAAGGAATATACCTCCAAATACAATATATGGTTTTTGTTTTTTCTGCGGCTTTTTTCTCCCCTTTGATTGTGGGGTGAATTGTGGGGTGAATTGTGGGGTAAAAAAGGCGTTCTTTATAGGATATAATCGATCTTTTGTGCTTCCTGCACGAGATACTCTTGCGAGTAGTCCGTATAGCCTCTGTCTACCGCGGAAGACTTTACGTCTTTGTCGAACGAGTGCCCCGCCCAAAGCATCACCGCTTCGAGGTTGCACCCTGCCTCCTTCGCCCTTGTGATAAAGTTATACCTCAGCTCGTGGGTATGATGGTTCGGAAACAGGCGTTTGAACGTCGTGTAGAT
>CALVMD010000007.1 GCA_944342025.1 uncultured Clostridia bacterium
CAAGGCTGGCAATACCAACACGCAGAATACCAAAGATACTTAAAAGAACACAATATTGCGCAGAGCATGTCGCGCAAGGGCAACTGTATGGATAACGGCGCGATGGAATGTTTCTTTGGAAGATTGAAGGTAGAAATGTTCTACGGAGAGAAGTTTACAAGCGTAGAAGAATTTATACAGAAGTTGCATGAATACATATTTTACTGGAACAACAAGAGAATTTCTCTCAAACTAAAAGGAATGAGCCCGGTACAATACCGAACTCATTGCCAAACGATTTAATTAAATTTTTGTCCAAACTTTGGGGTTCACATCAAAAAAAGCGGGGCGGCTGTTTTATGCAAGAAAAGGCGGGATCAATGCGGACACGAAACAAGACCGGCAGCGCACCGCGCGGAAAACGCGAGGGCGAACGCCGGCATCCCCCCACGCCCGAATCCTGTACGGCCGAAAGAATATGAATCGGGCGCAGAGCCTTGCGGTTCTGCGCCCGATCCATATATGATAAGGGGGAAAATGATGAGCAATTTCAGGTAACCAAGCGGAAGCGCTTGCGTCTTTCGTTTGATTACACGCATATTATATTCGAAGCCGCAAAAAAAGTAAAGTAAATTTTTTGTCTTTTTTTAAAATTTTTTGAATTTAAATTTTGCAACGATTTTTGTTAAAAATTAACACTTTTTCCTCATTTTTAGGGCTTATACGGCAAAAATGTTAAAAATTTACACATTTTCGACAAATATCTACAGCACCCGACAAACGAGGCATCCGATCAGAACGGAAACGAAATTCGCCGCCAGCGCGATGAGGATAAAACCCGCGGGCGCTTTTTTCGAAAGCCGCGAAAAATATACGGCGGAAACATAGAACACGGTTTCGCCCGAAGCGTAAACAACGCTCGCGCATCGGCCGATATATGAATCGGCACCGTGCGCGGCGAAAATATCCGCAAGGACCGCAGCGGACCCGCTGCCCGAAAAGGGTTTTAAAAGAACGAGCCGCGAAATTTCAGGCGGGATGCCTAAACAGGAGAACGCGGGCGACAGCGCCTTTTCGAGCGCCGAGGAAAGTCCGCTCGCCTCAAACAGGGACGTGAGGATCATGACGACCGCGATATACGGCAAAACGGAAAGGACGAGCGGCACGGCACCCTTGATCCCCTCGGCAAAGCTGTCGTACACTCTGACTTTACGCACGGCGGCAAAGAGGATGACCGCGAGAAAGACGAAGGGCAGAATGTACGCGAACGCGGTCATCGGGTCTCCTTTTTGCGCGCCTTTCTGCCGCAGACGAGAAAGGCGAGCGCCGCCCCCGCGACGAGCGCCGCCGCCGAGGCAAGAAAAACAGGAAGAATGATGTCGTACGACGACGCCGAACCGTACCGTTCGCGCAGAGCAATGGCGGTGACGGGCAAAAACTGCAACCCTACGCAGTTGACGACAAAGAGCATCGCCTGAGAAAATTTTCTGTTTGCCGTCCCCTCCAAAAGTCCCATCGCCGAAACGCCCGCGGGCGTCGCCGCGCCGCCCATGCCCAAAAGATTGGCGGAGAGATTGACGGCGATCTGACCGAGCGCGGCGGGATTCTGAGTGCGAAAAAGGCGCGACGTCACGGGGCGCAGTCCCTTCGCAAGCCCGCGCGTAAGGCGGGCGTCTTCCGCGATCTTCAAAAAGCCGAGCCATACCGTATAAACGGCGGCGAGCGTTGCGCCGAGACGGAGCGCATCTTCCGCGCCCGAAAGGAGTGCGGGAAGAAAAGCGGACGGATCGGACAAAAGCAGCGCCGCCGACGAAAGCGCAAAAATACAGACAAACAGTACGTTCATAAACTTGTCCCCTTGCGCCTATCTTATGCGCGGGCGCGGCGAAACAGAACGGCAAAAGCCTTCCCTCACGAGGGAAAAATTGCGGGAACACAGAGTTTTTGTTTACAATATTGTAAAAATGCGGTATAATATCTGCATTCACGGATAACGAGCGCGCACGGGCGCGGCAAAGAGGCAGGGACATATGAAAGCAGAAAAAAAACCTTATTATATTACGACGGCAATCGCCTACACTTCGGGCAAGCCGCACATCGGGAACACTTACGAGATCGTGCTGACCGACGCGATCGCGCGGTTCAAACGCAACCAGGGCTTGGACGTGCGCTTTCAGACGGGCACGGACGAGCATGGCCAGAAAATCGAAGAGAAGGCCGCAGCGGCGGGCGTAACGCCCAAACAGTTCGTGGACGGCGTTGCGGAAGAGATAAAGGGCATCTGGGATCTGATGAACGTTTCCTACGACAAATTTATCCGCACCACCGACGCCGACCACGAGAAACAGGTACAGAAGATCTTCAAAAAACTGTACGACCAGGGCGACATCTACAAAGGCTCGTACGAGGGCATGTACTGCACCCCCTGCGAATCGTTCTGGACCCCCTCGCAGCTCGTAGACGGCAAGTGCCCCGACTGCGGCAGAGAGGTAAAGCCCGCCAAGGAGGAAGCGTACTTCTTCCGCATGAGCAAGTACGCCGACCGCCTGATGCAGTACTACGACGAGCACCCCGAATTCATCGCGCCCCTCTCGCGCAAGAACGAGATGGTGAACAACTTTTTAAAGCCCGGCCTGCAGGATCTGTGCGTTTCGCGCACTTCCTTTACGTGGGGCATTCCCGTCGATTTCGACCCCAAACACGTCGTATACGTGTGGCTGGACGCCCTGACCAACTACATCACGGGGCTCGGGTACGACGCGGACGGAAACTCGGACGAACTGTTTGAAAAGTATTGGCCTGCCGACGTGCACGTCATCGGCAAGGACATCATACGCTTCCACACCATCTACTGGCCCATCTTTCTGATGGCGCTGGGGCTTCCCCTGCCCAAGCGGGTGTTCGGGCACCCGTGGCTGTTGATGGGCGGCGACAAGATGAGCAAGTCGCGCGGGAACGTCATCTACGCGGACGAACTGGTCAAAATTTTCGGCGTGGACGCGGTGCGCTACTTCGTGCTCAACGATATGCCCTTCGACAACGACGGGAACATCACCTGGGAGCTCATCAACGACCGCGTGAACTCCGACCTCGCGAACACCTACGGCAACCTCGTATCCCGCACGGCGGCGATGGCGCTCAAATATTTTGACGGCGCGCTCTGCGATATGGGCGCCGCCGAACCGGTGGACGCCGAGCTCAAAGCGATGGCGGAGGCGCTGTACGGCAAAGTTGCCGCCAGGATGGACGAGTTCAAAATTTCCGACGCGCTGGGCGAAATTTTCACCTTTTTGCGCCGGTGCAACAAGTACATCGACGAGACGGCGCCGTGGCTCCTTGCCAAGGACGAGGCGAAAAAGGACAGGCTGTCGACCGTATTGTACAACCTTGCGGAGAGCATCCTCATCGCGACGGCGCTGCTGCAGCCCTTCCTGCCCGAAACGGCGGAAAAGGTGTTCGCACAGTTCAACGCCCCGCAGCGCGATTACGCGAAATTGGACAAATTCGGGCTTTTAAAGAACGGCGCGAAGGTCTCCCCCGCAGAAACACACCTCTTCGAGCGCAAAAATTATAAAGACGTGGAGGCGGCGTACGAGGCGATGCACGGCGGCGCCAAACCCGCGGAGGAAACGAAAAAGGCGCGAAAAGCCGACAACGCTCCCAAGAAAGCGAGCCACGAACCCGAATACCCCGCCGAGATTTCCATCGACGACTTCGGAAAAGTGCGCATGCAGGTGGGCAAGGTCATCGCCTCCGAAAAGGTAGAAAAGAGCGACAAGCTCCTCAAAAACACCGTGCAGATCGGCGATGAAACGCGCACGGTGGTGAGCGGCATCGCGAAGTTCTATACCCCCGAGCAGATGGTGGGCAAGCGCGTCATCGTGGTGACGAACCTGAAACCCGCGAAACTTCGCGGCATCGTGAGCGAGGGCATGATTCTTTGCGCGGAGAATGCGGAAGGAAAGCTGTGCCTCATTTCCCCCGAAAGCGAGATCGAGGACGGAAGCGGCATCTTTTAACGTATTCCTCCGTTCCGACCCATATCAACCGAATCATCTGAAAAAGGAGAGAGGCATCGCCGAAAACGGCGGGACTCCTCTCCTTTTTTATCTTTCGGCGGGCTTTCTGCCCGCAAGAGATCTCCATACACGCATTGCGGACAGGCGTTTCTCCTTGACGAACATCGCAAAAAAGCGTACAATATTATGCAAAGCGATGTGCCCCGCAGGGGCGCGGTTCGAAGGGGGGGGGAAGCGGCAATGAGCGTGACCGTTGCGAATATTGTTACCTATTTCACTCCCGAAGAGACTGCCCGAGGAGTTCGCGCACCTGCCCATCCGCAAAAGACTGCCCTTCTGCGACTTTCACGACAGCGAAATCTCACCGCCGCGCCATCGGAACGGGCGGGTGACGTTTGCCGTATACCTCTTTTCCTGCAAGGTTCAACTCATCTTCGAGGGGGGGCGGAAAACTTTGTGCGGGACGGCGATTTTGCGCGCATTAAGCGCGGCACAACATTGCAATTTCTCGGCTGCTCCATCCGAAAGCAGGGCGATTTGTACGAATACGCGCTTTTGACTGCGGGCGCGGGCGAAGTGAAATTCACCTTCCGCACCGCGCATGCGAAACTTTGCGGCATCATCCATGCGGCGGAGTTTATTTGCAGGCGACTGGCGGGGTACCGCGATCATCTGCGTTCTTTTTCCGCAGACGAACGGGAGAGGTTGGGGCTGAAACTGCCCGATGAAAAGGAGCGATTTCCCGACGCGGATTATTTCTTTTTCCCCTATTTTGACGAGATGAACGAGCTCGGCGCCCTGCGATCGGCCGATTTCCCCTTTTACGCGCTCTGGCAGCTGCACCGCGCCCTGCACGAAGGGGATTGGGGCGAAGGTTTTGCGGACGAGAAAAAGGAGACTTGGCGCCTGATCGTGGGCGGGTATCTGCGTTATTTCCGCGAATGCGGGTATGACCTTTTGCCCCTCTTCAAAAAATACGCGCCGCACTGGGCGGAGAATTTTTCCGCCGTGCAAGGAGCGTATCTCGCCGCAGAAAACGGCGGCTGCCGGAAAGAGAATGAAGAAAAGCTGTTCCGCATCACCGCGCGGCACCTTGCGGGCAGCTGGCATCTGTACGGCGGAGGTGCGGCGGCGCTGAAATATTCGGATCTTCTGCCCCTGTCGGACTACAGCAAAACGCCGCAGGGACAAGAGGAAGAAGCCCGCGCAGAGGCGTACGAAGAGGAATTCGTGCGCGCGCTCTGCGCCGCGGCAAACGACAGGCGCGCAAAATAATCCGCGCAAAATATACGGAACTCTATCAAAAATCATGTATATCGACACGCACGCACATTTAAATTACGAAGATAAATACGGTGATATGGCGGCTTTCCTTTCCGACATTGCGGCGGCGGGAGTGGATACCGTTATCAACGTGGGCTGGAACCTGGATTCTTCCGCGCTCGCGGCAAAAATGGCGGAAGATAAAAGCGCGGAGAGCGCCGCAAACGCCCCCGCGCTGTACTTTGCGGCGGGGTTTCACCCCTCTAACCTTTCGGATTTCCGTGAAGGCGATTACGGGCGCATCGCAGATCTCCTCTCCTCTCCGAAAGGGGTCGCCGTCGGAGAGATCGGACTCGATTACCATTACGACGGCACCGACGAGACCGCGCAGAAGCGGGCGTTCTGCGAGCAGCTGGAACTTGCCGACTCGCTCGGCCTGCCCTTTATCATTCACAGCCGCGACGCGGCGGCAGACACCTTACAGATCCTCAAAGACAACCGCGCAAAACTTGCGCACGGCGGGGTGATGCACTGCTTTTCGGGCAGCCCCGAAACGGCGAAGGAATATTTGAAACTCGGGCTGTACATCTCCTTTGCGGGGCCCGTCACCTTTAAAAACGCGCGGCGGCTGGACGAAGTCGCAAAGATCGTACCCGCCGACCGCATTTTAGCGGAAACCGACTCCCCCTACCTTGCGCCCGAACCGCTGCGCGGCACCCTCAACACCCCGAAAAACGTGGTGCGCGTGTATGAAAAGCTGGCGATACTGCGGGGCGAAGAGCCCGCCGCTTTAGCGGCGCAGATACACAAAAACGCGCGGGCGCTGTTTTTTAAGCTGAAAGGCTAGCCGCGCGGGCGCATACGGAGATGATTATGGAAAAATACGAAAATTTTACTTACGAACTGGACGGAAACCTGTATATCAACCTGACGAGCAAATGCCCGAACGACTGCACGTTCTGCGTGCGCAACGAAAAGTCCGATTATTTCGGGCATAAACTGTGGCTTTCGCGCGAGCCGGGCGCGGAAGAGGTCATCTCGCGCCTGCCCGACGACATCAAAAAATACCGCGAATATGTATTCTGCGGATTCGGTGAACCGACGGTCAAACTGCCCGTCCTTCTGGCTGTCGCAAAGGAGATCAAAGCGCGCGGCGGAATCGTGCGGATCAACACCAACGGGCAGGCGAACATGATCTGGAAAAGGGACGTGACGGGCGAGCTTGCGGGGACGGTCGACAAGATCAACGTGAGCCTGAACGAGGCGACAGCCGAGGACTATGCGAAGCTGTGCAGGCCCGCGTTCGGCGAGGCGGCGTTCGAAGGCTTGCAGGATTTTGCCAAAAAGTGCGCCGCACACGGCATAGACACCTGGTTTTCGGTGGTCGACGTCATCGGCGAAGAAAAAATTGCAAAGTGCCGCGAAATCGCAAAAAACTGCGGCGTAGCGCTGAAAGTGCGGCCGTATATCGGATAATTTTCGCAATTTGACGGAAACGCCTGCGGGATTTTGTGCCATGCGGGCGGAAACACCCGGAAACGCCCTGCATTCGGGATTGCCGCAAAAAATCCCGCGACAGACGGCGCGGGCGTTCGCCCCGGCAAAAAGCGGACCCGAAAACGCCTACAAAAAAGAAAAAGCCGCTTTTTGAAACACATCCGCAAAAACCTGCATCCGTCTTTCTCAAAACAGCTTTTCCTTTCTCATTTGTAAGGCCCCGCAACAAACGGGTCCTGTTCAACCCTATCTTTCCGTCTTGGCATAACTTCCGATCCGTAAAGGTCTTCCGCTTGCTCGGATAAGAAAAGGTTTACGACAGCAGTATGCCCGCATAAGGGCTGTTTATACTTTCAGAAACGGAGTTAAATTATGGAAAATCTGCGCCAGATCCTCGCAAAACACGGCTTTTCGTTCAAAAAACAGTTTGGACAGAACTTTATTTCGGACACCAACCTGTTAAAGAGCATCGTTGCGGCGGCGGATGCGGAAGGCGCTACCGTGCTGGAAATCGGCTGCGGGGCGGGCACGCTCACGCGCGAAATCGCCGCAAAGGCAAAAAAAGTGATCGCTTACGAGATCGATACGAAATTGCAGCCCGTGCTTGCGGAAACGCTGGCGGGCGTGGAAAACGCGGAAGTCGTCTTCCGCGACTTTCTCAAAGCCGACCTGAAAGCGCTGGAAGCGGAACTTCCGCCCTACCTTGTCGTGGCGAATCTCCCCTACTATATCACATCCCCCCTCGTGATGAAATTTATCGAGGAGAGCGAGAAGGCGGAAAAACTCGTGATCATGGTGCAGGACGACGTGGCAAAGCGCTTTTGCGCGGCCGCGGGAACGGCGGATTACGGTGCGATCACCGCGTCTATCGCCCGCAGAGCGTCTGCCGAGACCGTAAAATTTGTGCCGAGGCAGATGTTTTATCCCGTTCCCAACGTGGACAGCGCGGTCGTAAAGCTGACATTTATCAAAGACCGAATCCCCGTAAAGAGCGCAAAACTGTACCGCGAAACGGTGCGCGCCGCCTTTTTATCGAGAAGGAAAACTTTGGAGAACAACCTGATGAACGCCTTTTCCCTGCCGAGGGAAGAGGCAGCAGAAATTCTCCGCCGCGCGGATATCCCCGACAAAGCGCGCGGCGAAACGCTTTCCCCCGAAGCGCTCGCACACCTTTCCGATCTGCTCTTCGAATACGGCGCGGGCAAAAACGCAGACAACGGGCGATAACGGAGAGGCCGCCATGAAAATACGCTGTATATGGGAACATAACGGAAACGACACCCTTTTATTTTCGGAAAACTGCGTCGGCGCATTCACGCGGGGAGAATCGCCCGAAACCGCATTGAAAAAAATGCCGACGGAGATCGCGTCCTACCTGACATGGAGAGGTTTGCCCGACCCCGAGTCGTTCGAGACCGAAATCGTCCAGGAAAAGATTTCCGCATTGCAGATCAGCGACGCAGATTCTGACGTGCTGTTCGAAACGGAAAAAGTTCCTCTCGCCCTTTCGGAATACGAAATGCTGAAAGAGTTGGCGCTGAAATCCGCGCGGGACTTTCTGGCGCTGTACGAAAGTGTTCCGAACAAGAACGAAAGCTGTCTGCCCGCACGGCGGACTTTTTATGGACAAGCGCCGCGCACGGCCCTTGAAATGTACGAACACACAAAAAATGTAAACAACTACTACTTCGGCGAGATCGGTATCGAAGCAAGTAACGAGGGAGACATATTTTCTTGCAGGGCGCGCGGTTTTGAAAAATTGGAAATGCACGCCGGTTTTCTCGCCAACGAGGTCTTCAAAGGGAGCTACGGGGAAGAATGGTCTCTCCGAAAAGTCTTGCGGCGCTTTGTATGGCACGATCGGATTCACGCGAAAGCCATGTACCGCATGACGGTGCAAACTTTCGGCCCCGATGCGATACGGAATATCTTTCAATTCATTCTCTGATCGCCGCCCCGACAAGGGCGGCAAAAAATAACTGCTTTTCCGAATACAGAAGCCCTCGGGGCGGCGACGCCGCCCCGAGGGCTTTCGGTTACAGGAAAATATCAGCAGTCCTCGTCGGGCGGCTGACCGTCGTACGCGGGCCAGCGGCGTTCGGATAACTCCATGTCGGTAAAGACCGCCTTGAAGGAAGAATCTTCCGCACTGCACGCAAAGAGACCGAAACGGACCTTGCCGGAACCGTTAAACAGGTGACAGATACGCATCTGACCGAAATGCACGCCGTCGGCAGAACTTTCGATGCGGAAATCGCTGCCGCGCCTGCTCAAACGGAACCATTTGCATTTTATGAACGCGTCGATGTCCGCCGAACTCCAATCGGAATATCCGTTATTTGTCACGCCGACGCCGAGGCGCTGTATCTTTTCGTCCTCATATTCCATTAGGTGCGCTGCCAAAGATCGGTATGCGGCTCGGTGACGATCTCTACCTTATCCTCCGCCACGGTATACTTTTCAGGCGGGCACGTCCATTGCATTTGCTTTGCGTCAAAATTCATGTCTTTCATCCCCTTTATGATAAATCCTGACATTGATTGTACCGCCCGCGGCAATATCTGTCAATCCCTTTTACGGGTATTGCAAGCGGGGCGCCCTGCTGCTCGATGCCGCAGGGCGCCCTTTATGTCAAAAACTTTGGAGAAGAACAGGTCTTAAATGTCGCCGTACGGGCGAAGCTTGTTGACTTTGACATCGGAGAAGACGGCCTGACCGTCCGAATAAAGGTACGCCGTGTGCGAATCGCCCGCCATGGCGGTGTGGGCGGTGAGCGCACATTCCCCGTTTACAAAAAATTCGATGAATTCGCCGTCGTTTACGATCTGAACATCGAACACGTCCGTTTGAGCGGGAAGCTCGATCGTGCTGTTGACTTTATGCGACGGATCGTCCGGCGAGAGGACTTTCATATACAGCTTGCCGTTTTCGCGCTCGATGACGACCCGATATTCGCGCCCGTCTTGACGCATGACATAGCCGATTTTGTCGCTCGTGCCCATATCGACGCGGAAAGTGACGTATGTGCGATGAAAATCGCCGAGGCGCACGGTATTTTCCTGTCCGTTCATCAAAAGTGCGCCGTCCGAAAAAAACGCCGAGCCCGATTCCGCCGCAAAGTTGCCCTCGCCGAGCGTATAGAGATTGCCGAAATTCAAAAGCGCGGAAAGCCCCGGGTCCAACCTGCCGCCGAGGGAACCGTCTTCGCGCACCACGACCTCGCGCGGAAGATTCAGATAACCTGCCCAGGGCGCCCAGGGCATCGTGTCGTACGTCGACGGAATCCAGCCCCACATATACACTTTATCGCCCACCTGCGTAGGACGCGCCGCGCACAGATCCTCTCCGTCCAGAAAGGCGTAATCTTTGTCCGACCAGTCCACGTCCATACAGTCGACCCCCTCGTCGCCCGTCCAGTACTGAAGCGGCCCGACCTGGTGCACCGTATTGTATGCGACCGAAACAAAGACATACCACCTGTCGCCGATCTTCATGAGAGACGGGCATTCGGGCAGGTTGCGGGAATACCCCGCTTCGACCACGTTCCCGGGCTCTGTCCAGCTGAGCGCCATCGGATCGTCGGATGCATAGATCACGAGATCGGATGTCTGCGCCGCGCTGTCGAAACGGTAGTAACACCCCGCGATCATGAGATAGCGCCGGTTTTCTTCATCGAAATACAACATGTTGTCGCGCACGCCGAAAGTATAAATATCGCTGTCGGCAAAGCGATTCACATCGTATAAAAAATTGATACGGTAATTCTCTTTATAATACTGCCACACGTCGTAATTGTCCGCTTCGGGCACGTCGGCAAACGTGAGCATATTGTCGGAAATTTCCAGCGCGTCGTGGTAATTGTCTGCAAGCGCGGCGTTGTCCGACCACAAAAAGCCCATGTAAAGGCGGTGCTGGTTTTCGTCGTAATACGGAAACACATCGCCGTATTGTTTGCCCGTTGCCGTCAGGTGATAGAGCGACTCGTTTTGTGCGCTTTCAAACGTCACGACGGGATCGAACAGGACACTCGCTCTCTCGCCTTTGACGGAAAAATACACCTCGTCGCCCGCTCGCAGCGAAACGGTAACCTCGAAATATTTCCCGACCGTGTCGCCCGCCTGCAAAGCGCCCGAATAGACCTCTTCCCCGCCCGCCAACACGGCGATCTCCGCCGCCGCGGAAGAGGAATCGGCGCACTTGAAATTGCCGTACAGCACGGCATTGCCGTCCTTTGCGGCGCGCGTCATGCGCACGGCCGCCGCATCGGACGAGGGCCGCAGCTCTTCGCCGCTCATCGCGGCGCCGCCGCCCCGCCATTCGCCCGAAGAAGCGTCAAAAGTCATCTCTGCGTATTCTCCTTCGCTGCCGAAAAGATAATACCATCCGTTATAGCCCTGCTCGGACGAGAGGGTATAACCGTAACGGGCGCGGGTCGTCAGGCGATCCTCTTCGGGATACGGTTCGGTCCGTTCCGACCGGTACAGCGCAGCGTAATCGAACGTTTCCTCCGCGCCTTTTCCGCTCTTTTCGCATCCGCTCATAAAAAACACCCCCTGTAAAACGATCAGTAAAAATGCGAGGACCGCCGATAATTTTTTCATACAGTTTCCTTTCCGATAAATGTATGGCCGCGCGCAAGTTGCGCGCGGCCGCTGTTTGTTCTGTACTGTATCTCAGGTCATGCGTTCTTTTTCTTGCGCACGACGATCACGATGACGACGATCGCCGCGATGACCACGACGCCGAGACCGATGCCGAGACCGATCCACAGCCCCGTGTTGCTGCCGCCGCCTCCGTTTCCGCCGCCCGCGGCGGTCACGGTGAAGGTACGGCTCGCGCTCTGAATGCCGTCGATCACGCAATAGATCGTGTACTCACCCGCCGTTTCTGCCGTATAAGCGTAGGTAAGGGCAGTCGCGCCGTCGACCTTTTCGCCGTTCACGTACCAAGAGATCTCGTTCGCCTCCGCGTTGAAAGGCGTCAGCGACGCCGTCGCGGTGATCGTACCGCCGACCTCGACGCTGATACCGGACAGCGATACGTTGACCGCCGTCAGATCGGGCGCGGGTTCCGAAACGCCGCTGATCACAATATTGCGGATACGCACGGGCACGACGCCCGCACCGCCGTCGGGGAACAGGTTGAAGCCGATCCCGGAGGCGACGGTCGCCGTAGGCATTTCAAAGAACAGTGCCAATGCGTCGTTGATATACATGGAAATGTAGCTGCCCGAAACCGCCACGGTGATCGTGTTCCAATCTCCCTTCTTGGCGATACCGCCCTCATAAGTAAGGTCAAGGCCGAAACCGTATTCGGTATGCAGGTATTCCCTGTTCGTGCTCTGATCTTTCACGTACGGCCGCACGCCTTCCGCGTTCACTTCCCATGCCATTTCGACCTGACCTGCGGGATAAGTGGAATTCAGCCCTGCGAGCGTCGGGTATACAAAATTGGTCGTGGAAATATCGCCGGGGATATACAAGTCGTATTCGAACATATAATCGACGCCTGAAGGCATCGTCGCGTTGACCGTGTAATAAGTGCTGGCGTTCTGCACTTCGCTGTAAAGATAGAGAGAACCGTCTTCATCTTCGCCCACGCTGAAATTTCCGTACGTTCCGCCCGTTTCGAGGACGTCTTCGTAAATGGTCTTATAGTACTCGTCCCCTTCGATCTGCTCTTTTACGTCAAAGGCGACGCGAACGGAAACTTCGTTGCTCTGCACGCCCGCAGCCATCGCATACACGGTCGCAGAGTCGCCCGCTTCCAGCGCGGACAGATCCAGCTCGAAGGTTGCGCTCGAGGCGCCATCCTGCTTTTCGCCGTTCACGTACCATTCGATCGCCGTGTCTTCCGCCATGCCCGAAAGTTCCGCCGTAAATTCGGCCGTTTCGCCCGCAAGATAATTGTTCTTTTCCGTCGTTACTTCGACTTTGCTGTCCAAAACGGTAAAGGTGATCGTGTTGCTCTCCGTCTCGGCGCTCTTGTATTGTACGGTATAGGTGCCCGCAGCAAGGCCGGAGAGAGTGATGGATGACGCAGTTTCGGCCTGTGCCGCGCCGTTTACATACCACGCAAACGTTTCGCCCGTAAAGTCGCCCTGCATGTCCGCCGTAACGGTGACTTCTTCGGTGGGATAGATCTCCGTCTTATCCGCCGAGATCGTGACCATTTTATCCACGACAGTCACGGTCACTTCTTCACTGGAGACCGTATCGCTCTTATACTGCACGGTATAGGTACCCGCCGCGGCGTCGGACAGGGTGAGCGTCATGCCCGTTTCCGACTGCTCTTCGCCGTTCACGAACCAAGAAAAATCGCCCTCTTTCGTGCCGAACAGGTCTGCCTCGAACGTGACGTCTGTCCCCGCAAGAACCGTAGAAGGGGAAGAGGTCGTCACCATGGCCGCATTGTCGCTCTCAAATCCTTCGTAGCGGAAGTCCGTCCAGTATACGCCCTTGCCGCCGCTCTGGATGCGGATGTACTGCACGCGGCCCTCGGTAAGACCCATTTCCGTAAAGGTGGTCGAAACGGATTGCTCTCCGTTGACATAGAGGACGAAATTGTCTCCGTATACCTCGACGCGCAGGGTAAGCGTCTGCCCCTGTTCTACCGTGACTTCGCTGCCCGTCCTGTTGTTCCATGCCGTTTCGGGGTCTTCGGGCTGCCACATGATCTGCGGCAGGAAGGTCGTACCGTTCGCATACGTCTGCACGTTGACCGCATATTCCTTGCCGTTATGCGAAAGCAGGGACGCGTTCAGACCGTAAAGGTTGATAGAGGGATAGTATTCCGTCTGCGTGCCGTCGGCGACGTAGAAAGTGCCCTCGACCATGAAATTTTCACGGTACAGGTTGACCGCCGAGAGCGGGAAGATCTTAGAAGAGCTGACGCTGTCCGAATCGTTTTGCTCGGAATAGCTCGTGGACGCGCCGACCGCTTCGGTCACTTTGATGTTGTCGAGGACGGCCGCGTTCGCGTTCTGCGCGTGCATGGCGATCGCCGTGATCGTCCCCTCTTCGATCGGGGAACGGGACATGTAATTGTTGTTGCCGAAATCGCAAAGGTGCGAAACGCAGCGGCGCGTGCCGTTCACCCACAGTTCGATATACCCTTCAAAATGGATAAATTTAAAGGTCGCGAAATCGCTGAGGTCGACGGGCGTCGCGTCGAGACCGCCGTGAAGATCGCCCGTGTTGTTGTAGATGTCGTGCCCGAAGTTGTCGGTCACGCGAAGATAGGTGCCCTGCGCGATGACGCACAGATAGATGTTGTTGTCATGCGTGCCGTCCAATCCTACAAAGTGAACATAAAATTCGGTCGTACCCGTCAATTTGAGATCAAACTCGACGGAATAATTGTTGGACGAGGCCATAGTCTCGACGGGAAGATTGAACATCGCATTGCTCGTGACGGTGCCCTCGCCGTCCGAGGCGGTGATGCTGTTCGCCAGATCCCCCTCCAACGCGTTTGAAAAGTCCTGGCTGTACAACACGTTTTCATCGCCGCCCTCCGCGTCTGCGGATACGGGACGGCCGCTCCACGAAAACAGGATGCCGAATGCCAGGCACACGGCGCACAGCGCCGCAAGCAGACAAGTCAGCTTTTTCGCAAGCGATTTGCTCATACATTTTACCTCCGTTATTTATTTTTTATCGTAGACGGGATCCCGGGGTACGTTTTCGAGATTGCAACACAAAACGTCCGCCGTATCCGTCTTTACAAATCCGATCTTTCCCCTGCATTTTTCGCACGAATACAGGCACCTCTCGTAAAAAGCACACCCGTCGCCCCGATTTTCCAAAGATCCCAACTGCATGGATCTGAGCGGCAGCTCGTCGTTTCCTTTGTACTCGGGATCGGGGATCGGCACCGCCTGAATGAGCGCCCGCGTATACGGATGGCGCGGTTTGGCGATAACGTCGCCGATATTTCCGACTTCTACGATCTCTCCGAGATACATGACCGCGACGCGGCCGTTGCGCGCGATGTATCGGGTCGTAGACAGATCGTGCGAAATGTAGACGAAGGACATGTTCAGCTTTTCGTTCAGTTCCTTCATCAGGTTGAGAAGGGACAGGCGCAGCGACACGTCGATCATACTGACCGGTTCGTCCGCGACGATGAGTTTGGGTTCGAGAGAAATGGCACGCGCCATGAGAATGCGCTGACGCTGTCCGCCCGAAAGCTGGTGCGGGTACTTCGTTAAAAATTGTGCCGAGGGCTGCAGACCGATGAGCCCCATCAGCTCTTCGATGCGCCCGTCGATCTGTTTTTTCGACCATTTTCTGTTATGCGTCTTTATGGGCGCATACAGGCTCTGATAGATGGTGCGCACGGGATTGAGCGCCGCATACGAATCCTGCTGGATAAACTGCACCTGGTTGTAAGAGGACAGTTTTTTGTCGAAAGTGCCCGAAACGCGCTCCCCTTCGAAATACACGTCTCCCGAAGTGGGACGATACAACCCCGTGATGATCTTTCCGAGCGTCGTTTTGCCGCAACCGCTCTCACCGACGAGCGCGACGATCTCTCCCTCAGAGATGTCCAAGCTGACGTCTTTAAGCACGTGAATATTTCTGTCGGTAAAGAGAGAGCCGGGTTTTTTAAACACCATGTTGATGTTTTCCAGCCGCATGAGCGGGGCTGCCGACTCAGTTTGCATCTGCTGCGTCTGCATGGTCCGCCTCCTTGAAAAAATAACATTTTCCCTTGCTGCCGTCTGCAAATTCACGCGTAGGCGGCTCCGCCGTAAGGCATAGATCGCAACATTTCGGACAGCGGGGCGAGAAAATACAGCCCTTCGGCAAATTCATCAGATCCGGCGGACTTCCCTCTATGGGGTGCATGGACGAAATGTCGCCGATGATGGACGGCGTCGCGCCGATCAGGCCCGCCGTATACGGATGCTCCCGGTTTTTGAACACCTCCGCCACCGTGCCGTATTCCATCAGCCTGCCTCCGTACATGACGCCCATATAATCGGCGAATTTTGCGACGACGCTGATGTCGTGCGTCATGAGCAGCATCGAGATGCCGCGTTCCCTGTTGATCTCTTTGAGCAGATTGAAAATATAATTCTGCGTGATGACATCGAGCGCGGTCGTCGGCTCGTCCAGGATGATCAGCTCGGGATCGAGCAAAAGAGAAAATGCGATCATGACGCGCTGTTTCATGCCGCCCGACAATTCGTGCGGATAAGACGCCAGCACCCTGTCCGCGTCCAGCTTGACATATTCGAGAAGGCCGCGGCACTTTTCTTCTTTCTGTTCCTTTGTCAGTTTCGAATCGTGCGCGTCCAGCGTCTCAAAAAACTGCTGGCGCACCGTCATGACGGGGTTGAGCGCGCTCTGCGCCGCCTGAAAGACCATGGAGACCTTATTCCAGCGGAATTTGCGCATCTCCTTGTCGGACAGCGCGTCGGCGCGGATCTCCCGAATGCCGTCCTCCTCCTTCCCGTAAAATACGATCTCCCCTTCCGCAACCCTGCCGGGCTCTGAAATGCAGCGGATGAGGGAGGACGCCAGCGTCGTTTTGCCCGACCCGCTCTCGCCGACGAGCGCCGTGATCTTGCCGCGCTTGAGTTCGAACGTGACGTCCGTTACGGCGCGGATCGTGTATTTTTTCAGAGGATAGTCTATGGAAATATGGCGGAATTCCGCGATATTTTCTGTATTGCTTTGCATAGCGCGCACCTCACAGCACCTTCAGGCGGGGATTGAGCGTTTCATCCAGCCCGTTGGCAAGTACCAGCGTCGCGATCTGGAAAATGATGATGCAGACGAGCGGGTACATGAGAATATAGATATTTTTTACGTTCATCAGCCCTCTCGTGCGGGCGGCGTTGATGATCGCACCCCAGTTGGTCGGATCATAAGCGGCAAGTCCCACGAGCATGATGCCGACGCTCGCCATGATCGCGTTGCGCATCGCCATGACGAAGTTGATGGCGATGTACGAGAACACGTTGGGCATGAGTTCTTTAAAAATGATGTGCGCCTTGCTCATGTGCATGACCGCGCAGATCTGGATGAAGTCGCGCTCTTTGAGGCTCATGATCTGCACCCGCACCGAGCGGCACAACCCCGCCCAGCTCCAAATCGAGATAATGACGGCAAGCGAAAGAGGCGTATTGATGGTCACGATCGCCGCCAGCAGCAGGTAGATCGGAAAAGACGGGATAGAGAGGAAAATATTGGTGATCGCCATGATGATCCTGTCTACCCAGCCGCCCAGATACCCGCTGACGATGCCGAGAACGGTGCCGATGACGACGGTAAAGATCGCCGAATAGAACGCGATGGCAAGGACCGAGCCCGTTCCCGCAATGACCTGGCGGAAGACGTCGCGCCCCAGCCAGTCGGTGCCGAAGGGATGTTCGAGCGAAGGCATGAGATAGGTATTCGCCATATCCGTACTCGCATCATACGGAAAAATGAGCGGCCCGAAGATCGCCACAAGGACAAAAAACATCAGAATGGCAAATCCTGTGATCGTTTTGCCGTTGGAAAAGACCTTTTTCAAGCCGCGCAAGACAGATGCGCCGACGTCGCTCGCGATGCGGGCGATCTCGGACAGGATTTCACTCCGCCTGCCCTGTTTGTTTTCCTGTTCCATACGCTCACCCCTTTCTCACACGCGGATCGACCAGCGGATAGATGAGATCGACTACGAGATTGACCAAAATGACCATGGCGGCGGAAAAGAAAATCAGTCCCTGCACGACCATGTAATCCCTGTTGACGATGCGGTTGGAGATCTCCAATCCGATCCCCGGATAGTTGAATATGCTCTCCATCAGCGTCGCGCCCCCGAACAATGCGCCGAACGAAACGCCGAACTGCGTGATGAGAGGCAAAAGCGCGTTCTTTTTCATGTATTTACGCCGGATAAGCCCTTCGCCGAGCCCCCTGGCGCGCGCCGCGAGGATGTAGTCTTCGCCCAAAACTCCGATACAGCTGCCTCGCATGTGCAGGATCCAGTTGCCTGTCTGCACGATGGTATAAGACAAAATGGGCAAAAAGGCGTAATAGAGCACGTTCAGAATAAACGGCAGGTTGAACCCGGGCGTGACCTTGAACGCGTCGTAATTGTTCTGCGCGGGAAACCAACCGAGTTGATACGCGAACACGATGACGAGAATAAGCGCAATGAGGTAGTCGGGCACGGAGCCGGACACGGCGATATAACCGGAGGCGACTTTGTTTGCGATGCCCTTTCTCTTCTGCGCGACGAACCCGCCGACCGCGATGCCGATAAAAAAGCTGATAAACAGGGACACCGACGAAATAAAGAGAGTCCACGGGAGCCTGGTCGCGATCAGGCTGTTTGCGGACACCCCCGTTTCAAGGTAAGAAGTGCCCAGCTCTCCGCGGAAAAGCCCGCCCATATAGCGCACAAAAGCCTGAAAGATATTTTCGTTCGGGTCATAGTTGAGAAGCTGCGCCGCAAGCTGATACGCCCGCTCGAACGTGATTCCCTGTTGGTTTTGCAGCCGCAGAGCGTACAGCTCGACGATGTCGCCCGGGATCATGCGCAAAAGAAAAAACAGCGCGATCGTGGAGAGTATGAGCGTGATGAGGGAAATGCCGACCTTGCCGAAAAAATAACTGTATTTTTGCAGGAATTTTCCGATCACGCCGAAGATTTTTTTGATTTTACCGTCCCGCGGGGGCGTTGCCGCCCCGGCGGGAATCATGCTGTCGTTCATGGCACGTCATCCTTACACGTTCGGCTGATATACGCCGAAAATGAACATATAGTTGGTCGCATACACGAGGTTGGTCCTGGCGACTTCGAAGAAATCGTCCGTGCCTGCCTCGGGAACATAAGTCACGTTCCTGTTTTCGGACCAATACTCTTCGAGAGGAACGCCGCTGACTTTGCCCACGTTGAGCGTAGACGCCGTGACGTTCTGGAAGAACTGAATGCCGAGGTCGAGGTTGGCAAGGCCCGTGTTGAACACGTCGACGAGATAGGTCAGTTCCTCTTCGTCTACCGAATAGAAAGAGTTGATATAATCGGCAAATTCATAGGTGTTCGTATCCCCGTCCAGCCCGTCGAAGACCAGCTTGACATTTCCGGCCTTCTGCGAGTCTTCGTAATCGGAAGGATACCTTTCCACATGGATCCACTGCGAATAGACGCTGGAGAACTGACTGTACGAGCCCGTGGGATAGGAGAAGGACATGTTGAGATCCGTCCATTCGAGCATGAGATCGTACGGGCTGTTTTCAGCGGATGCGTTGGAATAGTAGTTGCTGGATTTGAGAAGGTCGACCGTGATGCCGAAAACTTCCAGCTGCGCCGCGGCTGCTTCCGCCGCCGTAGACGAAATGTCGTGCGTACTGGGCGCACCGAGAGTCAGGCGGACGAGGTCGCCGTTCGCGTCGTACCAGCTGCCGTCTCTCTTGCTCCATCCCTCCGCTTCGAGCAGTTGTTCCGCTTTCGCCGTATCATGCGAATATTTGGGCAGCGCCTCGAAATGTTCGGGGCTCATGTACGTCTTTGCTTCGGACTCCGCCATGCCGAGTAGCGGATAATAAGACGTCGTCGCATACGGATTGGCGGCAAGGGTGATCTCCTCTCTGTCGAAAATATACTGGAATGCCCTGCGCACGCCGGGGGTCAGAAGCTCGCATTCGAGGTTGAAGGTGATGCCGATCGAACCCGGGTCATACATTTTCAGGTTGACGAGGTCAGAGTTGGACGCGAGCATGCTCTCGAGCGTATCTTTCTGGATAAAGCCGTCGTAATAGTCGACGTAGCCGTTTGTGATCAGCTGATAGGTCTGATTGAGGTCGTTGGACGAATACAGTCTGACTTCTTCAAACCCGATGTTGTCCGCATTCCAATAATATTCGTTTTTGGTAAGCAGGATCTGCGTCGCGGAGAAGGTTTCCAGTTTGAAGGGACCTGTCGCCACATACCAGCTGGGGCTGTAATTGTAGAAAGCGTTCCTTGCGACGTTGAGGTCGGTCAGATCGTTACCGGAAGAGAAGCGGTTGAACGCGCCCCAAAGGTTAGGGTTCTCGTTGACGTCGCTGCGCATGAGGATTTCGTAGACGGTATCGACATACGAAGAAAACACGTCGTATTTGACGGTACCCGATTTATCCTGCGCGAGCAAAAGTTCCTTTACCGTGTCGGCAGGCTCTTTGAGCGGATTCCAGACGAACTCGACCGTCTTGTCGTCCACTACGTTGACCGCCGCCATGTAGTTGCTGGACGTGGGATGGATGATGTAATAATAAGCCCACACGTCCTGCGCCGTAAAATCTTCGCCGTTCTGCCACTTTGCGTCTTCTCGGATCTTACCGGTGGTGACGGGAACGGTCGTCGCGCCGTTTTCGACGTAATAGTCGTAGGCGTCTTCGCCCATCGCGTCTTTATACTGCTCGATCGGCGCCTCCGAATGGGTCGGAAGTTCTGCCGCCAGCTGACAGAAGATCTCGTCGGTGGAGCGGACATAGCGCCACATCCCTTCGACGACAAAGTAATCGAACGCGTTGCACGTCGTATTGCTGTCGTAGTGGTTGACGAGACCGCTCGCCGTCCAGGTGGCGACCATCGAGAAAGACTTGTCGGGATTCCCGCCGCCGCCTCCGCCGCCCACACAGCCGACGAGAACGGTCGTTCCCATGACCAAAGACGCAAGTACGCATCCTATCTTTTTGAGAAGCATTTTCATGTTTTTCCCTCCCTTTCGTTTGATTTAATCGAAAATGTTGTTGTAATCGGCGAGCTTGCATACCTGCGCCGAAGAGACCGATACGCCCGCGCCGCCGCCCGCAAGCCCGATCTCATAGCTGCCCGTCAGGCGGGTATGGGACGAGAGCGAATATTCGTCGTTGACATACGCCTCGATAAACGGTCCGTCTGCCGCGACTTTGAGGCGGAAAGACGTGACGGACGCGTCTTCCAGCTTCACGCTGCACCCGGCCGAGCCGCTTTCGATGGAGAGATACAGCTCTCCGCCGCTGCGTTCCAGCCGCACATGATAGGTGACGCCGCCCTCGGTCAGGGTGATGCCCGCATAATCTGCCGACGCGGGAAGCTCGATGTCCGCCTCGATCCAACTGCGGCCGTATTCGCCCGCAAGCGCCGCCGTACCCGTACCGTCCGTAACGGAAAACGCGCCGTCCGCCGCGCTCATGCCCGAAAGGACGGTGTTGTCCTCTCCGAACGAAGCGACCAAACCCTTGTTGAGAAGAGACGAAAGGAATTCGTCGCAGCGGGTGCCGAGCAATCCGTCTTCCTTCTGATACACCTCGCGCGCAAGGTTGAGATACCCTCCCCAAACGTTTGCATGCGGCGTATAATTCAGCCAGCCGTACATGTAAAACATGTCACCCACGCTGCACAGCTGCGCCGCGTGCAGGTCTCCGCCTTCGAGAGCGTGTTCTTCCTTGGCGTTCCAGTCCACTTTGTCGGGAGAAACGCCTGCATCGCCCACGCGATACGTGAGGTATCCGACGTTCCCGGCCGTGCCCGTACCGTAGACGGAGTAGAAGAGATACCACCTGTCGCCGATCTTTTTCAGCTGCGGGCACTCGGGGTCCCCCCTGCCCGTGAGATCGACCAGCCGCACCGATTCGGTCGAAAATTTTCCGTCTTCTCCCGCCATGTACAGCGCGAGCCCCTTTTCGCCCTGCGCCTCGGCGGAAGAATAATAATTCATGACCACACAATAATAGGTGCCGCTCTCCGCGTCGTAACAGATGTCGGGATCCCTGCCCGAATACACACCTTCGTCGAAATAAGCCCGCCAGGTATATTTCAGCAGCCCGTCCGCCTCGTCGACATAAGGACTGGCGGCGTTCTGCCAAACGAGAAGATCGTCGCTCACCGACCCTCCCGCATAATTCCCTTTGCCGTAGCTGCTGCGGTAACGCCCGTCTTTATCGACATAAACGCCGAGTGCGTAATAGAGTTCCTGCTCGGGCGGGTTCTCCTCGTCCATTTTCAGTTCCGTGTCTCGATATTGCACGAAATTGTCGCTTACGGTGAGAAGGGACGCATAGCGCTCAACGACGTTCTGCGTCTGCATACCGGTCGAAAGGTAATACATGTACAGCTTGCCTGTTTTCTGATCGTAAAACGGATGCACGTCTCCGTAATAACCGTCCACCGTATGATGAAGAGAAACTTCTTCCGCCAGCGTGTAGTCGATTGCGGGGTTCCAATATATCTCCGCGTCGCCCGTAACGACAAAATACATCGTTTCTCCCTCGCTGAGTTCGAGCGTATGCGAATGCCAGACGCCTTCCCCGTCCGTCACCTCGTAATCCGCAACGGGAACATCCCCCTGCAGGATATACACATGTGCGCTTTCTCCCGAAAGCAAATACGGGTTTCCGTAAACGTGCGCCCTGCCAGATACCGGCACCGTGAATGCGCGCACCGCGTCGGCGCCCTGCACGGCGCGCATGGCGCCGCCTTCCATAGAGGCGCCGCCGCCCTGCCAGACGCCGTCGGCATACGTCATGTCCGTATACGCGCCGCCCGCGCGGACCTGATAACGGAATGCGTTGTACCCCTGCTCTTCGGACAGGGTGTACCCGTACGACGCCTTATACAGCGCCGCGCCCGTAACGGGCTCCGACTTGACTTCGTCCGTGCGGTATAAATCTTCGTAAGTGAGTTTTTCGTTCACGTCCGGATCATCCTCCTTTTTCTGACAAGCAGCAAGCGCAAAGACATTCAGTATGCAGGCGGCCGAAAGCGCGACTGCCGCGATCTTTAATTTCATTCCCCTTTCCTCCTGTCCCGCACGACGCATATGATCTTAATGACGGCGATGAGCACCGCCATCAATGCGGCGGAAATGACTGTGATATACCATTCCGCCGTACCGAACGGCACGAAAAACAGCATAAACAAGCTCGCGAACAGAAGAAAGAGCGCCGCTTTTACGGTAAACGCCATCAGCGTGCTTTTCATGTCCCCCCTCCTTACCGATAAAGTTTTATGTCTTTGAACCGCACGTTCGTATTGTGCGCAAAGATCCCGAAATCGCCCTCTTTTCTGTCAAACATGCGTGCGCTCATCGCCACGCGGTCGTTTACATACACTTCGAGAACGCTCCCCTCGAACAAAATGAGGAGTTTATTTTCTTTCCCCGCCTCCAAAGGGCAGAAGCGTTCGACGTCTACCTGCGTATGGCGGGTGTTGTCCTGCCGGGGCTGGATATCCATGGCGAGGCGGTTGAAGCGCGGCTCGAATTTGACCGCATAAAAAGAATCCAGTCCCCCGTCGGCCCGCAGATATACGCCGAAGTCGCCGCAATCGTCCGACGGGACGAACGTCATTTCGATCTTGCCGTTTTCAGGCATCTTCCCGAGCATGACGAGGCTCTTGCCCTCGCCGCCGAGCAGGTACGACCCGTTTTCCTCCCGCACCGTGCCGAGCGTCCTGCCCGCGGCGAGAGGCACCGGCTGCGCGTACGACGAGGCGATCTCGTCGGGGCATTTCACCCAAAGCGTGCCGTCCTTTTCCTGCACGATCTCGTGCGGGATGACCGTGCCGCCCCACTGCCAGGGGGCGCCGTCTCTTTCTCCGTCCTTGATGCAATTCCATCCGAACAGGATGCGGCGCGCACCGTCGGAAACGCTCTTCGCCGCATAAAAGGCGTGCCCGTCGAAATTATTCACCTTGGGCGAGACCCACGGCCCGTGCGGAGAACGGCTCATGCGGTAGGTCGTGACGATCTTGTCCGTAAATTCGCTGAACACCAGATACCACCAGTCGCCCATTTTGAACAGATCCGGGCATTCGTGCGTAAAATAGGCGTGGGGCGCAAAAAACGGCTCTTTGTCCAATTCCCAGTGCGCAAGGTCGTCAGAATACGCGACGAGCGTGACCCCCTTGGAAAAGACGGGGTCGCCGTTCTTCAGCCGCCCCGCGATGAGCATGGCGTATTTCCCTTTCTCCTCGTCGAAATAGACGAACGGATCGCGGAAATCGTGCATTTCCAGCCAATCGGGCGCCTCGAATACAAAATTTTTGTCTTTTTCCCAATGCACGAGATCGGAACTGACCGCGCGCAGGATCTTTTGCTCGGGCATGCCCTTTGCCCGAAGATGCGGATTATGCCCGGTATAAAAGATCATGTATTTGTCTTCGTGCCTGATGCAGCAGCCGGTAAACACATACAGATCTTGCTCGTCCTCCTTCCCGCGCAAAAGCACGGGCCCCTCGTCTTTGTAACAGACGAGATCTTTCGACGTCAAAAGACACCACGGGCATCCTTCCCCGTGTTCCGCAACATCGCGATAATCTCTCAGATAAAACAGTTTGAACTCGCCGTCTTCAAAAAAGGGTATTACGTCCGCACATACGGCTTTTCCCGGCGCCCTGTAAAACATAATTGCCTCCGTCAATCGTGCTGATTTGATATGCAAACGTTTGCACATCTTGCAAAAAATAATAACCGCTTGGCAAAAATCGATTATGCAAACGATTGTATCTTGCTTGTAGTATAACACGCAACGTTTACTTTGTCAATAGGTGTTTTAAAAATTTTTTAACATTTTTTTTGCTCTGAATTCCAAGTTTTTAGATTTTCGCTTTACAAACTTTACAAGATTTGTTATAATTTTTAATAGAACAGTATCATTTATCCACAAGGAAGGCGGAGAACATGATCACGATCAAAGACGTGGCGAGCCGCGCGAACGTATCCCCCTCTACGGCTTCGAGGGCGCTCAGGCGCATCGGTTACATCAGCAAAGAAACGCACGACAGCGTTTTCAGAGCCGCATCGGAACTCGGCTATATTGCCAATTCTACGGCGCAGCAACTGAAAAAAAACACCGTAAAAACGGTGGGATTTATCATTTCGGACAGCAACAACGAATATTATTTCAGCATCCTTACTGATATTCAGAAAATGCTCAACGAAAACGGAATGAACCTGATCATTGCGTTCAGTTCTGAAAACCCCGTCGACGAAGAAACTTGTTTCCGTTCATTGATAGCGAGCCGCGTCTCCGCAATTTTTTTTACGCCGACCAACAAGCAAAACGCCGAGATCATCCGCATCGCGAAAAAGAACGGCATCAAAGTCGTACAGCTGTTCCGCGATATTTACGAAGACATCGACACCATCATCAACGACGACGAATCGGGCTGCCGCCAAGCGGCCGAAGAGCTTTTGACGCTCGGATGCAAAAAACTTCTTCTGGTCGACGTCGAATACCGCTATCTGGAATCGGATAAAGTGCGCCCCGACCGGAGCACCGGGTTTTTACAGGCGGTAAACGGGCGGGACGTACAGTACCGCATCCTGCGTTTTCCTCTCGTCGACTACGACACGGCCGTTTTAGCTTCGGAGATCGACGGATTTTCTCCCGACGGAATCATTACGGCGACGAACGTAGCGGGACTAGAAGTCCTCTCGCACATTATCCGGCGTCGGCTCACAAGCGTTCGTTTCATCACCTTCGACGACAACAGGTGGCTGCAATTTTTTTCCATCTCTGCAATACGCCAAAACACAGAGATCCTCACAAAAACGATCGAAGAGACGATCTGTACGGACACGGACGAGATCAGAAAAATCCGCATCCCGCAAGCGCTCGTCCTTCGGGACAGCTGTACGGTCGAATCGCTCAAAGACATACATATCTGAACAAATTTGCCGATCATATAACAGGCGCGGCGCACGGGAAATTCCCGTGCGCCGCGCCTTTATTTAAACGAAAATCAAATTTGTTTTGCCGCGTGCCTGTTTTGATAATCTTCGATCGCGGCTTTGATCGCCTGTTCGGCAAGCACCGAACAGTGAATCTTCTGCGGCGGAAGGCCGCCGAGCACATCGATCACCTTTTTATTCGTGACTTTGAGCGCCTCCTCTACCGTCATGCCCTTGATCATCTCCGTCGCCGTCGAAGAGGTGGCGATCGCCGCCGCGCAGCCGAACGTTTTGAACTTTGCGTCGGTTATAACGCCGTCTTTGACCTTGATGAATACCTGCATGATGTCGCCGCACGCTTCGCTGCCGATCATGCCCATGCCGTCGTAATCTTCCATCTCGCCCACATTTTTGGGATTCCGGAACGCTTCCATGACTTTTTCCGTATACATATCATTTCTCCTCGGGGAATACTTCGTTTTTCAAATCTTTGGGGAAAAGAGGCGACAGCGCCCGCAGTTTCAATACGATCTCTTTGAGCGCGTCGACCGCATAGTCGACCTCTTCCGCCGTGTTGTGCCTGCCGAAAGAAAAGCGTACGCTGCCGTGCGCCAGCCCCTCGGGCAGACCCATCGCCAGAAGGACGTGCGAGGGCTCGAGCGAGCCGGACGAACACGCAGAGCCCGACGACACGGCGATGCCTTTTAAATCGAGGCTGAACAGCAGCGATTCCCCTTCGACATAGCGGAAGGAAAAATTCGCGTTGGCGGGCAGCCTGTTTTCGGGATGACCGTTGAGCTTTACGAACGGGATCTCGCGCTGCACCCTCCGTATGAACCGATCGCGGAGAGACGAGACGTACGCCGCATTTTCGTCCAGTTCCGAAACGGCAAGGCGCAGCGCCTCCGCAAGCCCGACGACGGCGGGAACGTTGGTCGTGCCGCCGCGCATGCTGCGCTCCTGATGGCCGCCCGTGACGATTTTGTCTATTTTCAGCCCCGAGCGGATATACAATACGCCGACCCCTTTCGGCCCGTAAAATTTATGCGCGGAAAAGGAAAGCATGTCCGCGCCGAGCTCCTTCACGTCCAGCCTAAGAGCGCCCGCCGCCTGCACGGCATCCGTGAAAAGGAGAACGCCTTTTTTTTTGCACAGCGCGGCGATCTCTTTTACGGGTTGGAGCGTGCCTACCTCGTTGTTGGCGGTCATGACGCCGACAAACGTCGTATCGGGGCGGATCGCCCTTTCCAGTTTTTCCAGATCGACCGCGCCGTATTCGTCTACCTCGGCAAAGGTCACTTCGAATCCCCTTTTCATGAGTTCTTTCGCCGTTGTGATCATCGCGGGATGCTCTACGGCGCTGACGATGAGGTGTTTGCCGCGATGCGCCATGGCGTACGCCGCGCCCCGGAGCGCCCAGTTGTCCGCCTCGGTGCCGCCGGACGTGAAATAGATCTCGGAAGACTTCGCCCCGACGAGCCGGGCGACCGTGTCGCGCGCCTCGTCTACCGCGGAAACCGTCTGCCGCCCGAACCAATGCTGAGAATTGGGGTTGCCGAACTTTTCGGTAAAATACGGCAGCATTTTTTCCAGCACGCGGGGATCGACGGGAGTCGTCGCCGCGTGGTCAAAGTATATCTTTTTCTCCATACATGCTCCTTTCAGAGTCCTTTTTTCAGACGGCCTCGGCGCCGCAGCCGCACCCGCAGCCGGAGCCGCAGTGCTCCCTGCTCTTGTCGCCCGCGCCGCACTTGCAGACGCGCACCTCCGCATGATCGTCCAGGACCGATTGCAGGGTCATCGAATCGAGCACCTCGTTGATGCCCGCGTACAGTTTGCGCCAGACCTCTCCGGAGGCGCATTTTTCGCAGGTCGACGCGATGCAGTCGGCGATCTCCATATTGTCTTCCAGCGCGCGCGCCACGTCGCCGATGGTGATCTCGGAAGGCGCACGGCGCAGTTTATAGCCGCCCGTGACCCCCCTTTCCGCCGTGACGACGCCCGCGCCCGAGAGCATGCGCATGATCTTTTCGATATATTTGCCCGAGACCGCGATCTCCTTTTCCAATTGCGACGCGCTCACGCACCGGTCGGGATAATTTTGCGCCAGAATAAAACAGGCTTTCAGCCCGTACTGCGATTTCGATGAAAGACGCACGGTTTGCCTCCTTTTAATTGCAACTCATTTGGTAGTATTTATTATAGCGAAAAAAAACATGCCCGTCAATCGTTTCGGGCATGCCTTTTCAATTTTTTGCAAAACCGAGATCAAGCCGCCTTTTCAGCCGTCGTTTTTCTTCGTCCAGTCGGAAAATACGCACCCGCAATAATTCTGGCGGTACAGCTTATGCGCTTCGGCGAGCCGAACCGAACGCAGATAGCCGTTTTCCTTTTTAAAATCGTTGTACAGCCACTTCACGCCGTACTTTCCCTGCATTTCTTCGCCCAGCCGATTGAGCCACGCGGCGTTTTTGTGCGGACTGACGGACAGCGTTGAGCAGAACCACGCAAAGCCGTATTCCTTTGCGGTGCGGGCGGTGCGTTCTAGGCGCAGGCGGTAACACTCATAACACCTTGCGCCCCCTTCGCGCGCCTCCTCGAACCCCTTTGCGGCGTCAAAAAACTCTTCGGGCGCGTAATCGCAGTCGAGAAAGTCCGCCCAGCCCGTCTCACGCAAAAGGCGCAGCTGTTCGCCCTTGCGCTTTTCGTATTCCGCGGGATCGGTGATGTTGGGATTATAATAGAAGACGGTGACGGCAAATTTCTCTTTGAGCGCCTCTAAACAGCGGGTCGAACACGGCCCGCAGCAGCTGTGCAGGAGAAGTTTTTCGCCGTCGGCGGCGCCCGCCGCCTGTTCCTTCATCATCTTGTTGTAATCGGGCTTATTCATGCCGCCATTGTAACATACCGCACCGAAAAACGCAAGCGGCGGGATCGGGCAAAACGGCGAGGCGGATGAAATTGTATCGGCGGTTTCCTATTTACCGCTGTCGCCGTAGTTGGAAAGCACGCGCGCGGACGGATCGTTCACGTTGCAGCCCTCCCATTTTTTGTTGGGCATCCAAAACCCTTTGATCATCTTCGCCTGACCCGGGTAATGCTTTTCGAAAAGTTCGCGGTATAAAAGGCTCTCCTTCGTGAACGGCTTTGCGTGGTAGGCATACTTTTTGGCGGTCTCCTTCCAGTCGTCGCCGTACTTTTCTTCGGCGTATTCCTTGATGTCGTCCACCATCGAATGCCCCACCGCGTCGGAAAAGGCCGCCTTTTCGCGCCAGAGGATATTTTCGGGCAGATAGTCCCCTTCGAACGCCTTGCGCAGAAGATACTTGCCCTTGCCGTAAGTGTTCCGTTTGAGCGCGGGATCGACGCTCATGACATATCTGACGAAATCGAGGTCGCCGAACGGCACGCGCGCCTCCATCGAATGGACCGAAATGCAGCGGTCGGCGCGCAGGACGTCGTACATGTGCAGCTCGCGCACGCGCTTTTGTGCCTCTTTTTGAAACGCTTCGGCGTCGGGCGCGAAGTCGGTATATTTATAGCCGAAAAGTTCGTCCGAGATCTCGCCCGTGAGGAGGACGCGCACGTCGGAGATCTCGTGGATCTTTTTGCAGATGAGATACATCCCCATCGACGCGCGCACCGTCGTGATGTCGAACGTGCCGAGCGCCGCAACGACCGTTTCGAGCGCGGAAAGCACTTCCTCGCGGGTGATAATGATCTCGCTGTGCACGCTGCCGAGGTAATCCGCCGCTTCTTTTGCATATTTGAGGTCGATCGCGTCTTTATCCATGCCGACGGCAAACGTCTTGATGGGGCGGCGCAGGATTTTCGTGCCGATGGCGCAAACGAGAGAGCTGTCCAGCCCGCCCGAAAGGAGAAATCCGACGGGTGCGTCCGCGTCAAGGCGCTTTCTGACCCCCTCGGTCAGTTTTACGTTGATGTTGCGGCATACCGTGTCGACAGGGTCGCGGCGGATCTCCTTCACTTCGGCAATGTCGCAAAATTTATAAAACCGCCCTTTATAATAATAGTGTCCCGGAGGGAAGGGCACGATCTCCCCTTCCGTCCAGCCGATCAAATTTTTCGGCTCGCTCGCAAAGACGATCGCGCCGTTTTCGAGATAGGCATAGTACAGCGGACGGATGCCGATCGGATCGCGCGCGGCGATATATTCGTGCGTCTGCCCGTCGTAGAGGACGAGCGCAAACTCGCCATCGAGCATGGAAAACATCTTCAGCCCGTATTCACGGTACAGGGGCAGAAGGATCTCGCAGTCGCTGTCCGACAGAAAGGTATAACCGATCGATTCGAGCTGTTTTTTCATGGGGCGGAACCCGTAGATCTCGCCGTTGCACACGAGCTTGTCTTTGCCCATCGAAAAGGGCTGCATGCCCAGTGCGTTCAGCCCCATGATCGCGAGGCGATGAAAGGCCATATAGCCCGTAGGCGTGCGCTCGATGCGGCTCATGTCAGGCCCGCGCGAAACGGTGCGGTAAAATCCTTCCGTCATCTTTTTGTAATCGACCTCTTTGGTCGTGCAGCAGAAAATGGAACACATAACGTTTCTCCCGTCCCCGCGGCGCGGGGAAATAAAAAAGACAGCCCCACACCCTGAAATTTCAGGGCGATGGGCTGTCGGTCTCTCGCGGTGCCACCTGAATTGTCCCCTTGCGGGTCTCCGCCTTCCGTCAAAGGCTTTGGCTGTAACGGGCCGCCCGTCGGGGACTAATGACTTGCAAAAGCGTTCGCCCCTGCCGCTCGCGGGTGTTTTTCACGAAGGTCTCCCTGCCGCGCTTTCAGCAAAATGCGCCGCTCTCTTTGAAGGAGGCTCCCCCGGTACTTTTCCCGGTCGCCGCGTTTATTTTCGCAAATGATTGTATCATAAACCCGGCGCGGCTGTCAATCTTTTTCCGCCGCCGAGCGGTATCGCGATTTTGAAAGGATGCTATCAACAAAACAAATACTTTTTTGTTCATTTCTCCGCATGCCGTCCGTTTTCTTCCGCCGATCCTTTCGTTTCGGAAACATTTCCGCTTTCTTCCGCGCTGCCGCCGAGCGTTTCAGCGGCGCCGCGCGCAGGATCGCCCGCAGAAGCCTCTGAAACCGTTTCCGCCGCAAAAGGCGCATCCATTTTCCGAAGGAACCTGCGGAACTGAAAGAAAAACAGGATGGCTGTAAACATCACCGCGACCGTATCCGCGATCGGCTCCGCCATAAAGACGGCCGTCGCCTGATCCGCCGTATATAAGAGAGGCATGATATAAATGAGCGGCAACAGAAGCACAAACTTACGCACCACCGCCACGATCACGGAAGCCGCCGCGTTGCCCATCGAAGTGAATGTCATTTGGCAGGCGATCTGAATGCCGAACAAAACCAAAACCCCCAGATAAATGCGCAGCGCGGGGATCGTATAGCGCACGAACTCTTCGTTCGTGTTAAACATCATGACAAATGCCTGCGGAACGGCCATAACGAGCGCCCAGAGCGTTACCGAATAACAAAGGCTGGAAATCAAGAGAAGTTTGAACGCTTTCTTTACGCGAGCCGAATTTCTCGCACCGTAATTATAACTGATGATCGGCTGTGCGCCCTGCCTAAATAGTCCTTCCCTTCCCGTTTTTCGGTTGCCGCATTCTGCGGCTGTGTCTCCGCTTCGCTCATTTTTATTCCCCGACGCTATCCATGGTCCTTTTTGCAGCTATTATACGCAGCTTTATGTAGATACCATGAAATTCTTATGAGCGCTCTTCAAAACTATGGTGACGCCGATCTGCGTCCCGACTTTATTTTCCCGCTGTGCCGCAGAGTCTCGACCTTATCGGTTAAAATCCCTGACAGCCTCGACCATTGCCATGATGTTTTCGATCGGCGTTTTCGCCACGATGTTGTGGATGGAACCGAAAACGTACCCGCCGCCCTTGCCGAATATGCGCAGACGCTCCTGCACCTGCGCGTAGACTTCTTCCGGCGTGCCGTAAGGCAGCGTTTTCTGCGTGTCGACGCCGCCGCCCCAAAACACGATCTGCCCGCCGAAACGGTCTTTCAGCCGCTGCGCGTCCATGTTCGCCGCCGAAACCTGCACGGGATTCACGATATCGACTCCCATCTCGATCAGATCTGGCAGAATGTTGTAAATGCTGCCGCAGGTATGGAAAAAGGTCTTCCAGTTCGTATTTTTATGCACCCAGTCGTTGATGCGGCGGTAAAAAGGTTTGTAAAGATCGCGGAATACGTCGGGAGAGACAAACTCCCCTTTCTGCGTGCCGAAGTCTGTACCGCTGATCCAGACGATCTGGATCCTGTCCCCCACCGCCTGGCGGTATATTTCGAGATTTTTCAGCATGACCTGCGTCTGCATCTCGAAAACCGTTTTGATATAATCGGGATAGAGGATGTGCGCCATCAGCCAGTCGTCCATCCGCCGGATGCCCTTCGGATGCTTTTCCGAAATGCCGGGAAGGATCGCCGCGTCGCCCAGCCCTCCTCCGCCGAGATTGCCGATTATGGCGTAATCCGTCTCTTCGAACAGTTTTTTCGACTGCGCCTCGTAATATTTCGCGCTCTCGTCGCTCATCACCGAAAAGGCCTCTTTCCAGTCTTCTTCCGGCGTGAGGGCGTCTTCGTCGAAATCGCCGTTGCGCACGATGCCGTCGAAAAAGTAACTGTCTTTGGGCATTTTTGCGCACGGCGGCAGAGCCGTGTCACCCTGCGCATAGGTATAATAATCGCCGTCGCGCACGTCAAAGCGGAAAGTTTCGGAAACGGTGCAGGGCGTTCCGTCCGTCATGGAAAAGGGCTGCGCGCCGCAGATCTTATTGCCGAACATGTCGTGCGTTCCGTTTAATCCGATCACGTCGCTCCCGAAATAATCGCGGAGCTGTTCGTCCACTTCGCCGAGCAGCTGATAGATCTCCGCGATCCTGACAGGCTCTTCTGTCAGCCCGAGTTTTTTGCGAAGCTGATAGATCACGCTCGCGCTCAGCCCCGTCTGCCCCGTGGCGCCGATGTCGACGGGGATCTTATCCGGCTGCCGATGCGAAATCGCGGCGGCCACTCTCTCTCTTTTCGTCATTGCACCTCTCCCAAAATCTGCAAATCGTATTTCTGATACAGATCGATCTTATCCAGCCGCAGGCCCTCGCTTTCCGTGACGTAAAAGGTCGCAGGCCTGCCGCGGCCGTAAGCGCATTCGCCGTGCGGTACGCCCGCTTTCATTACAAAAAAACTCACCTGCGGATCGTTGAACACGACATCGAGCAAAACAAAATCTTCCGAACGCAAAGTTCCCTTTTGCAGCCCTTCCAAAAGTTCTTCCCTCGGCAGCAGGCAAACGAGCAAATACATAGGCCGCTCGTTTCTTCCTCCGAGCAGTATAAACTCCTCGTTGACCTGATGGGTGGCGAAAGAAGAAAATTTCTCGTTGTCGATCTCGACGGCCGCCAGCATGTGCCCGCCCTCTTGGGCGGGCGCCGCATAGATCTTTTCGCCCCGCCCTTCGCCCGAAGCCACGCCCGCGCGGTGCTCTTCCCGCGAGGGGAGAAGGCGTATGACCGCGCCGCGCCTCTCTAATTTTTCCATGACCTCGGGCGTCATCTTTTCGGGACGCAATTTCAATAAACTCTTCATGACCGATCGCACAGCCCCAACTGTTTTATGTATTCCAGCTCTTTCGGATCGTAAGGCGACCCGTCTTTGCGGAAAATGTCATGAAACCAAACCTCGGGTTCCGCATGTTCGCTCCAGCCCCAGGGATAATGCGTCTGCGTTCTGCCGTTCACCAAGCCCCACTGATAACACCCTATGTTCTTTTCTTTGAATATGGAAAGATTGTCCAGGATGGTCGAAGAACGTTGCCGAGCCATCCATTCGGTACAGATCAAAGGCTTGCCGTATTTTTCCAATTTTGCAATGATTTCGGCAAGTTTTTCGGGCGTGTCGTAATTGTGGAAGGATACGACGTCGGAAAATTCGATGCTCTCTTTTTCCAGAACGCGAAGCGCGTCGTTCGCGGGTTCGATCTCGTATCCCCAAATCCCCGCCGTAACGGGCTGCGTAAGCGGGATCTCCCTTGCCCACGCAAAGGCATTTAAAAGCAGTCTTTCGCTCTTCCGTCCGCGGCCCGTATTGCCCGGTTCGTTGTACAGATCCCACATATATATGCGGCGGTCCGCCGCATAGCGCGACAGGATCTCCCAAGCATACTCCCGAACGATCTTTTCGGAACCGTCGTACGCATTTCCGGGGCAGGCGCACCAGACGCTGTTGTGCGTGAACGGAACGGGCGCCGTCTGCCCGTCGTATTTTACGTCGCCGTTCCCGCAGTCGTCGAAGAGTACGGGCATCACGGTATAACCCTCTTCGTCGGCGATCTGCAAAAAGCGGTCGAACGTATGCAAAGACGTCTTTCTTTCTCTCTCCCAAACGGCGAAGGAAAGAAATACGCGCACGCTGTTATACCCCCATGCGGCGGCAAGTTTCAGCTCTTTTCGGATCGTATCGGGATCGAAGAGATCCTTTCTCCACATTTCGACGGGATTTGCCGCCGTAGACGGCAAAAAATTCGCCCCCAACACAAATCCTTTTCCGCCGCAGTTCTTCTTGTCCATCTTCATGATTCTCCCTTTTGATATACTCTGCCGAACACTTCGCGCTGCGCGAGTTCGTAATCCATCACGATAAAATCGTCAAACTGTGCCATCGCGCCGTGCGCGTAAAAACCGACCCTGCCCGAGGCATACGCATCGTCCTTTACGGTGAGAATCGGTTCTCTCGTAGAGGAAGGATTTTTCTTCGACGGGTCTTTCACGTCCGCGTCGAACGAATACGGGTTCAGATACACCCTGATCTCGTCTCCGCAGATCGAAACGCGCAGCAGATTGCGCCAGCCCGTCCAAAGCTTGTCGTCTATTCCGAACTCGACCGAATCGAGCACCGTGAGTTTGCCGCCGGACAGTTTGCAGACGGACACGTCGTTGATGGTCAGCCTGACCAAATACCCGTTGCCCGCGCCGTCGTAGCGCAGCAGAAGCCCCGCGCCCTTTGCATTGAAATTTTTGATCTTGACCGTCGATTCGATGTAATAATCGGACATGGCGTAATATTTTTCGTCGTTGACGATCTCTTTTTTGACCGCTTCGTTTGCGTTGACCCGGCGGTAATAGTCGGGCGCGTACTCCTCTACATAGTCGCTCAGGTCTACGAACAGTCCCTGGCGCACGCCTTCCGCAACGCCGCCGTTATACCAGTTGCCGCACATGATGATGTCCGGCAGTTTTTTGTCCGTCATCATGGTGTTGAACTGCTCGCGCGCGCTCGTCAGGTCGATAGACGGATGACGGAACGTGAGTTTCGGAGATCGTCTGGATGAACGAAGGATGGATCGAATACAATTTCCCGAAGCGGTTCGAAGACGAAAAACGACTGGACGAGATCAAGTTTTCTTTCGAGATCTGTTCGGAAAGCCCGAACTACCGCCTCGATTACCCTTCCGAACTGACCGTATGGGTCAACGGCGTGGAAATACTCACTTTTATTTCTCCGGGAGATTTCGGCGGAAGAAAGGGCAAATTTTCTCCCGACTGGTGGCCGCAGATCAGCACGCAATACGGTCTATTGACGAGCGTAGCCATCCGCAGGAACGGCGCCTATCTGAACGAGCGTCTCGTAAACCGCGACATATGCCTGGGCGATCTGCGTTTTGCGGAAAATCAATGCGTGCGTTTCCGCGTGGGCAATAAGGACGACTGCCGCCTTAAAGGTGGATTCAACCTGTTCGGCAAATCGTTCGGAGATTACAACCAGGATATTCTCATGGAAGTCGTCCTGCGATAAAACGAGAGCCCCCGGGCTTCTGCCGGGGGCTCTCGTTTGTCTCTCGAATATAAAGTTAAAAAACTTTTCCGGGAAAGATTTCCCCTTAAAAGTTCCTTTCTTCCGCATAATGACACTGACAGGTGCCGACGGAAAAGCAGCCCAGAACGCCGCTCAGATACGTCCCCGTGTCCAGATGCACTTTGCAATAGTCTGCGATGCTCCTGCCGCCCGCAAGACGGGGCGCGCGCGGATAGAGCAGAATTTCGTCTTTACCCGTCAGATACCGCACGGGCGTATGCCCGAACAGAACACATTTTCCCTTTTGCGGCAAAACATCGGGATCTTTGAACCGACGATCATATACGAGCTGTTCGCACGTCGCCTGCGAAACGGGCAGAAGTTCCCCGTTTCTGACGGGGATCCCTGCATGCACGCCGATAAAATCGTCCGTCTCTATATAAAAGGGCAAGAGATCGAACCTGTCCACCGTCTCCCAATCGAGAAGGTTTCCGTCCGGAAAATACTTGCACAGCGCCGCAAAAACCCGGTCGTAATCTTCCGTCTTTTGCATCATGGCGCGGTAGTATTTCAAAAAATCGTACTCGTGATTGCCCGCGATGCAATAGACGTTCGGCATAGAAAACAACAGCTTTGCAAGGCGTATGCTGTCGGGGCCCTTGTCGATCATATCCCCCAGCACAAACAGCCTGTCGCCGCCGCCGAATTTGATTTTGTCCATCAGGCGGCAAAACGGCCCGTAATGGCCGTGAATGTCGGAAATACCATAGTCCATAGACTTATTATATCATTTCCGAAAATCAAAAGCAAAATTTTGTCATATCTTGTCGGCTTTTGTTTCGGAAACAGCCCGTTGACGGATACCGTCCAGTTCAGCCAGATAATAGACCGACCAATCGTACGTTTTGCAGAATTCGCCGCGGTAATCCCCCCTGCCCGTCAGAAGATAGTGCCAATAATCGCACTCTATCATCGTTTTATCGAGCGAAAGCGCGGCCCGGCGCCATTCCACGCAGGGAATGTCGAGATCGCTCAGCGTCCGTCTGAGACGCCAGACGGCGTCGCGGTACAGGATTTTGCTCTTTTCCGTATTCATGTCCGCCCAAAGCTGCGAGATCGCGTCGTTCATCGTCAGCGTTTTGCCGTTATAAGCCAGAAGGAGCGCGAACAGTTCTTTCGATTTTGCCGATGAAAATTTTACTTTCTCGCCGTCGGCAAAACAATCGAACGTGTCGAACATTTTGGCGACCAATACCCTCTTTTTATCCTTGATGAGGGAAAGAAACTTCAGGAGGGTCTGCGTTTCATAAGGTTTATACAAGAAACCGAGCGTGTGTTTTCTGACGGAATCGGGCAGGTCGCTCTCCATTAAAGACAGCCCCGTGATAAAGACGATCTTGATGGTCGGATCGATCCGCAGCAGCCGCTCCGCCAATTCGACGCCGTCGGTTTTCGGCATGCGGATATCCAAAAAGGCAGCGTTCACGCCGCCTTTTGCCGCATATTCGCAGACCGCTTCCGCATCGTCACGATAAAATTTGTATTCGACGTCCTCGCCGATAATTTCGCCCAAAAACGCCTGCAGCGCGCTCATTTCATCGTCTACGACAATGATCTTCATTTTTTCTCCACCTTTTGACAGATATAGACAGTGATCTCGGTACCCTCCCCCGGGCTGCTCCGGACGGACAGATCCGCGTTCAGCAGCAGCTTGAAACGTTCGCGCGCGTTGCTGATCCCGTGCGCGCCCTCTTTGACGCCGGACATATTAAACCCGACGCCGTTGTCGGAGATTTTCAGTTCGACGCTGCCGTCTGCGGCGCGGGAGGAGATCATGATACAGCCGTCCTCCTTTTCGTTGACGCGGCTGTATTTGACCGCGTTTTCGATGAACGGCTGAATGGAAAAGGCCGGCACGGAAAAATCGGTCGCCTCGATATCGTAGATGACATCGAACGCGCGCGCCTGCCCGATGTTGATGAAACTGATATACCGCGCGACATTTTGCAGTTCCTGCTCGAACGGGACGATCTCCGTATCGATCATCGACAGGCTTTCGCGCAGGTATTCAGAAAACAGTTCCAGCGCGCCGTCGCCCGCCTCGACGTTGCGGTGATACATCGACTTGACGGTCGTGAGAGAATTGAAAATAAAATGCGGCTTCATCTGCCCGACCAGTATTTTCAGTTTGAGCCGCTCGGTCTGCAGCCGATACTCGCTCAGGTGCAGGGCGGCGCCTTCGTTGCGCAGAAAATAAAAGAGGTAGATCACGGCGAAACAGAACAGGATGATCGCGTAATATCCGATCGGCCACCCGACGCAGCCCCGAACGATCCCCGCATAATACAGAGAATCGACCGCCTGCATCCCGGTCGCCGCCGCGAGGATCGCAGCCGAAAAATAGAAAGGCAGATTGTCCAGGCCGCCGCGGTAAGAAAAAAACCGCATGCAGCCGAACCAACCCGCGAGCGCCGCCGCAAAACAGCACAGCGCGATGTACTGCAAACCGTAAAACGCGAGCAGGACATAGGCGGCAAAACATAAAATACCGACCGCAAATAAAGGGACGATCGCCATTTTTTTGCCGTTCGGCCGAAAGGTATGGCGGAAAAACAGCGCGATCGTCAGCGCGACGCCCGTAAAAAAGAAGTAATCGAAAATGTCAAACAGGCGATCCGGCGTATCTGCGCCCGCATCGGCATAAAAAGCACGCATGTCGGGCGAAAAAAGCATAAAGAGCAGCAAAAAGAGCGCGACCGCCGCCGTGTGCAGCGTGGAATCGAATACCTTGAACGCCGAAACGCATTCGACTACGAGAATGACCGCCCCAATCCCGCACAGTACTACGGCGAATACGCTCGCCGGGCTGCCGCCGTCCGCAGCGGAAGGGCTGACAAGCGAAACAGCGCTGCCCATAAATACGAGCAGCGTGTTCACGACGACGGATAAAATTCGTATTGTCTTTTTGCATTCCATGACATTAGTATACCATAACTTCCGCCGGACGGTCTTTCCGTTTCAAAAAGTCCGCCCGGCGTTCTCCGCAAAAACAACGCGCCGGCGGCGCGGCTGCAAAGCGCCGCCGTGCCGCCGGTCCGGTCACACGGCCGAATATGCCGCAGTTTTTTGAAAAGATTTATGTAGAAAAGGATGCGCTGATGTTTTTTACGGACACCGACCAGTCCCCGTCCAGCCCCGAATACCGGTCGATATATTCTTCCACCGCCGAGACCGCGCGCGACGCGATTTCTTCCGCAATGCTGTCGAGGTGTTCCTGCGCGTTCGAGCGGATCGTTTCGACCGACCGCCCGTCCGAACTTTTGCAGGCGAACCGTATGCTGCCGCTCACGCTGACCCGGTGCGTCGAACTCCATATATCGACGCTGACGGAATCCAGAAATATGTCGCCGTATCCCCACGAGCCGAGATAACCGCCCGAACGGGGAAGCGCATCGAGAACGGCCCTTTTCAGGCCGCCCTCCGAACCTGCCGAACGTTCGGAGGAATAGGACGCTCCGCCGCCCGAATACGAGGCCGTGCGGGCGCCCGAACCCGAAGACGAGCCCGAAGAGCGGCCGCTGCGCGAAGAATCCCTTCTCTTGCCTATGATCAGCAGCCCTATGATCAGGATCGCCAGGCCCAAAAGCAGCGCGAACAACCAAGGGATGGGCAGATAGCCCACCGCGCCGCAGAGCGCATAGCCGACCGCAAGGCTGACCGGCACGGCGATCATGCAGCCGACCTGATAGCCGTTCGTATATTGCGCCCCTTTGAAGTACAGGAGCATGACCGCCGACGCAATCCACCAGAAACCGCCCAGGGCAACATACCAGGGGCCGTAGGCGTCGAGCCCGTTGCCTTCGATCGCCATTCCCCCGAACAGGGCGATGAGATCGGCGACGAGAAGGATCACGATCCCGACGACGATGAGAAAGAGGCGCGCCGCTCTTTTTGCGCCAGTCAGGTAATCGGAAAGGCCGAACATGCCGTACGCGATGAACAGGAACAGCGCCCCGAGAAGCCCTATCGAGCCGAAAACCATATTGTCCAACCCCGGCATATCCGGGTTTTTTGCGTTGACCGAAAACATGATCACGACCGCCGCGATAAAGTAGACAACGTTCAGCGCCAGCCCGATCAGTTTGCCCTTTCTTTCCGACATTCAGTTACCTCCGATTGATTTGACCGCTTTTCCGTACGTGCCGCACGAACCTCGCCGTGCGGGCGGATTCAGGCGTTGTTGTGCACATAAATGTAGCGGATATTAAAGTTGCCGCGCAGCTCTTTCCGCAGAAAATTCTGCACCTGCCGCTCGACGTCCGAACGGTCTGGCCACGAAAAATTACCCAAAGGATAGTACACGTCGAGGTCTGCCATGCCGTCGCCGACGCGTTTGACCCAAAAGCTCCCTTCGTACCCGTTGTAGGTAAAGCTGCCGTCGCCCGCGTGCGTCCTGGCAAACTCACTGCTCTGACGGCGGTTGAAATCACGCTCCGCCTGACGTACCTTTTTCAGCATATGATTTCCTCCTTTTATGCCATATTGCTGCCCAGCGCCAGCCGCGCGATCAGCGCGACGAGCAGCCCGAGCGAACCGATCACAAAATTAAAGATGAGCAATGCGTGGTAACCCATAAAGATGTTCAGGATCGCATTGGCGACGAGAACGACGATCGAAACGCCGTAAGTCACGGCAAAACCCGCCCCGCCGCGGAACGCGTTGCCGAACCACAGCGCCGCCTGCAATGCGCCCGCCCAGCCGATGGCGACCGCCATGATGAAATTCATGTCGCTCTCCGAAAGGGAGAGGTACTGCGACGAAGCGATGTAGATCGGGATGATCTGCAGCAGCATGCCGGGGAAATAAAAGATGATCTCCCTTACGACAAAGTTTTCGCACTCGCCCAAAAGGACGGCGCCGATATATTCGAGGATGGAGCCGATGATCAGGCACGCCAGTATCCCGCCGCTGAAATGGCAAAAGCCCTGCAAAACGGCGATCATGGCGATCTTTAAGATGGCAAAATAGACAAACATTTCTCCGTTCTCCTCCCTTCCGCCGCCTTATTTTTTCAACGTTTTCGCCCTCTGTTTCAGCACGTCTTCTTTCTTTGCGCTGAACCAGAGAACTTCGCCGGCGGTCACTTTTCCCGCTTTCGAAACGCTCTTACCGTTCGGCGCGGCGCAAAGTCCGTTGGACATTGCCGTATGATATGCCTTTCTGCCCTTGACGGAAACGCCGCAGGCGATGGCGAAATCGGTCGCCTTTTTGCTGGCATGCCCCTTGCCGCGCGCCCATACGCCCGGCTTGATCGCATAGGCATCCGAATAATAGCCCAAAAGCCCGACCGGGTGCTGAATCGAATCGGAAAACACCCCTTCGTCGGAGTCCGCGTAGCCCAGACTGTCCAGAGCGGCCCCCGCAGGCGCCAGAACGTATTTTGAAGTGCAGTATACCGAATCCGACTTTTTATATTTTGTAACTTCGATGCTGCCCTTATGCTTCTTTTCGCCGGTGAACAGGTGCCCGCCCATTTCCCATACGAGCGGTTCGAATTTAAAATACGCCGTTTCGCCGTCGGCAACCCTCTGCCCGTCCGAAAAGACGACGTATTTTTTGCAACGTACCGTCCGCGAAACGTACGTCGCCCCGTCGGAACCGTCAAACAGCCCGGAGTATTGCGTCTCCTTCAGCGTAACGGACGGCGATTTGACGCTCTGCGGAAAAATTCCGTATGTAAACGTTTTAGGTTTTAAGAACTTGAAAAAAGTCACAAGTTTTACAATGGGATCGATCAGTGACATGTTTTTTGCTCCTTTAAAAATTTTATTTCAGAGTATAACAGGAAAAGCGCTAAAAAAGTGCTAAAATATCGAATGTCGTCAACATTTTTTCACAATGTTATCGCATTTTCAGCACTTTCCGGCAAAATCGGCCCTGTTTGCAAAAGTAAAGCCGCAAAAATAAAGCGACGGCCCGCCGCAGAAACTGCGGCGGGCCGTCACCTTTCGGATTTACCGTTCATCGAATGAAATTTTAAAATTTTCGGATCTTTCCCGTGTACTGACCGTTTACATTTCGGAAACACGGCGCCTTTTGATCGGGCGTACCGGCTATCGCATTGCACTAAACCAGCGCGGCAACGACGGCACCGTAGTCGCCTATCTTTTCTCCGAGCTTACTGGGCAAGACCCGCACGCGCGCGTAAGAAGCCGCCAGGCATTCCTTCTGCATTTCTCTCTGCATATTCGGTTCGATATACTGCCTGCACCGCGCATAAATACTGCCCGCAACGATGACTTCGGGATTCAGCAGGTCGACCAATACGGAAAGCCCCCTGCCGAAATATTTTCCCACCAATCCGAACACCGCCAGTGCGTCTGCATCGCCCTGCGCCGCGCGTTCGCCCAGAACTTTTGCGCTCACGCTGCCGGCGCCCCTGTAATACGGGCATTTTTCTCCGCGCTGTATTTTTTCCGTAAAATACATGTCTGCCAGCTGTGCTATGCCGCCCCCGCTGCAAAAACCTTCAAACGAACCCGCTTTGCCGTAACCTACCGGGCCGAGCTTTTCCAACCGGATATGCCCCGCCTCGCCCGCCATGTCGTCCGCGCCCGAATACAGCGCGCCGTTGAGGATAAGCCCCGCGCCCAGCCCCGTGCCGAACGTGAGAAAGATCATGTTTCTCGTGCCCCTGCCCGCGCCGTATTTCCACTCCGCGACGGCGCACGCGTCCGCATCGTTTTTCAGGCGGACCGCCTTTTCTTCCAGCCCCAACCGTTCCGCGACATACGCGCAGGCTGGCACGTTATCCCATCCGGGCAGATTCGGGGGGCTCAGAATCGCGCCGCGCGCCGAGGAGAGCGGCCCGCCGCAGGAAATGCCGACAGCCTCTGCCGTTACGCCGCGCCGCGCCGCAAAAACCTTTATCTTTTTGCAGAGCGCATCCAGCACAGACTCCCACGTTCCTTTCGTTTCGATCTGTTCGCGCTCCAAAAATTCAATTTTATCTTCCCGTGCGTCCGCCAACAGCGCCGCGCACTTTGTTCCGCCGATATCCAGACCCGCAACGATCATCGGCAATCCCCCCAGATCTTTTCTTCCGCCAGGGCGCAGATCTCGTGATATACCGGCAGATGCAGCTCCTGCACGAGATAAGTCTCCGTTTCGGGCACGTTGATGCGGATGTCGCAGTGCGGCAGCAGCATCCCGCCGCCCTGCCCCGTAAATCCGACCACCGTCATGCCGCACGCGCGCGCCGTGACCGCCGCATTGACGACCGCCTTGCTGTTGCCCGACGTACTGAACGCAAACAGCACGTCGCCCGGCGCACCCATCGCGCAGACTTGCTGCGCGAACGCGTATTCGTACCCCACATCGTTGCACAGAGCCGTAAAAACGGCAGACTGCGAAAGCAGTGAAACGGAGCAGATTCCGCCCGCAAGTTTGTCCGCCATATCCGCCCTGCCCGCACGTTCCAGCGCTTCGCGCAGCGCCGGATCGATCGGGCGCCTGATCTTGAATTCCTTGATCAGCTCTCCGCTGATGTGCTCGCAGTCGGCGGCGCTGCCCCCGTTTCCGCAGAGCAATATTTTTTTGCCCGCTTTGTATGCCGCGACGACGGCTTCCGCCGCCCGCCCGATCTCATCGCGCAGAGACAAAAGCTCCGCATGCCTTTCATACAGTCCCATATGCCAAGACCCCCGTTTCTGTCTGCACCGTAAATTAAAAATGCTTTCTGTCTTTCATCCGGCCGCAGAATTTTTCCGCTCTGCGGCCGGAAAGTATACCCAAACCCAAAAAAACTTTTCTCTTACGGATTCTGTTTGATCCTCTCGATAAAATCCGTCTCTTTGACTCCGTCTTCGGTGAGCAAAAAGGTATGCACCGAATTGGGAGCGAAATGCGCGGTTATCTTCTGCCCGTCATAGACGATCGTCGCGTCCGTAGGCTTCTGAGCCGTTTCATAGGCGCGCAAGACCACGCCGCCGTCCTCTCCGCGCTTGCAGGCGGTCACCGAAATGTTTTCGCTGCGGCATTTGATGCGGCTCGCCGTGCGCGGCAGCGGGCCGTGATGGTATGTATCCAACAGATAGTCGGGTTCGCCCGAACACTCCGCGATCCGCGTCAGTTTTGCGCAATCGGCTTTTCCGCCGAACGGAACGACGGTAAACCTGAATTTATGCAGCCCCTCGTCCGTATAATCGTAATCATCGTCGGTCAGCGTTCCGAAATGATTGGCGCAAACATTGTTTCTGACCGCCACGAACGAAAGTTTGCTCCCGTCCGCACTGAAAGAGCACTTGTTTTCGCACACGAATGCCGCGGCGCCGTTGTCGCCCTCTATCGCGGCAAACCTCAGCGCGGGCTGTTCGCACCCGCTTGCGGGCTTGCGGATAAACCCGAACGGCGTTTCAAATGCCGCCGACGTATTCTTCAACGACGTATAAAGGGGCATTTTAAGATAGCTCTGCGGCTCACTGTACAAAATTTTCGCCTGTACGTCGAGATAATCGTCTTTTTTATACAGCGAATACTCGATAACCGCTTTCACTTCCTTCAATCTGAATTTGACGCGCAGCCTGCCCAGCAGCGGCCCGTTTTCCACGACCCTGACGCCCTCGCATACGGCGCGCTCGCAATCCGCCGGAGGATATCTCCTGACATTCTGGTGCGACCATGTGTCGGACGTATCCTTATACAGCTCGGGAACGAGCGAGGGGGACGCGATCAGCTCTCTGCCCGACCGCTTGTCGGTCAGGCTGACGAGCGCGCCCGTCTCTTCCGAAAATTCGGCGCGGATATAGTCGTTTTCCAGCGCCGTCCCCGACGCGATGCAGGGAGAATCGGCGGGCTTTTCCGTCTCTTTGCGGAAATAGACCCAATACGTTGTGTACCCGTACGCGGGGATCTTCACCTCGAACAGAGTCCCGCGGGAAACCGCGCCGTCCAGATACCGTCCTTTGACAAACTGTGTAGGAATTATCCTTCCTTGGTCGTCGGCAACGGTATGATACTCGCGGTTCAGTGTCAGCATCCTCGTAACGGGGTAGGAGAGATGATTGTACAGCACGAGCGGGATGCCGAGATCGTTTTCCTCCCATATCTGCCAATCCTCTTTTCCGTTCAGCGTTACGCCGTCTACCATCGTATCGATTTTTTTCGCGATGTCGACGAACGCTTTTTCCTTGATCTTGTTCGCGACGGAGATCGCCTCGTAGTAATTTGCCACGGCGTTTTCGATCCCCTCGCGGACGGTACAGCCGCAAATGATGTCGTGAAACGTATTGAACATCACGTTCTCGTATGCCGCGCGTATTTTATCGTTTTCGTAGGGCGTTCCCAGCTTGTCGGCCGAAAACAGCATCCACTTTTCCGCCTTTTCAAGCTCGGTTTCTGCCTGCCTCTCTAAAACCTTCAATACGTCCGTGACCGAATACGCGCCGATGGCATGGTGCTGCAGATCCCCCGTATATACGGGAAAATCCTTCTTCGATGCGCGCAGGTCGTCGAAATATTCGTCTACCGACGCAAAACGGATCGGGCTTCCCTCGTCGATCATTTTGCCGAGCTGGATCACCTGCCTGCGCGTAGGGCCGCCGCCGTGGTTTCCCACGCCGTAAAAGCACATCATGTCGTACCCGTTCTCTTCGGACAGCTTTGTCATCTTTTCGATATCGATGCGGAGCCCGTCCTGCGCAAACGGGAAAAAGTTATTATAATTCTGACCCGTGATCCGATACGTCAACACGCTCGACCCGTCTGCGGAATTCCAATAAAAGACGGGCGGGAGCGGTTTTTCCTCTGCAGACGGGCGCATGAAAAGAAAGTTTTCCATGCCCGATTCGCGCAGCAGCTTGGGCAGCGCTCCGTTATGCCCGAAGGTATCTACCGTATAACCCGTTTTGCAGGTTATGCCGAATTCTTCCTCGTAAAATCGCTGCGAATACAGCGCGTGGCGCGCGTACAGCTCTCCGTTCATGATGTTATCGTCGGGCTGTATCCAATATCCGCCGACAATATTCCATTTTCCCGCTTTTACAGCGGCGCGCACCCTTTCGAACATTTGGGGATCGTGCTGCTTCACATAAGCGTAATACGCCGCCGAAGAGCAGGTGAATACGAAACGATCCTCCTCTTCTATCCTGCGAAGCGCCGATTCAAACGTCGAAACGACTTCTCCGAACCCTTCGAGCTTGGTCCAAAGCCAGACGGGATCGAGATGCGCGTTTCCGATCATATATATCATACAGTCCTCCCACTGTCAACGCCGGGTCAGTTTCATCCATTCGTCAAACGCCGCGCGCACGTTTTCGGGCTTTGCTCCCGGGCCGAATTCGAGCTGCGCGATGCAGTGCCCGCCGTCCCACAGCTTTTCATAGACTCCGCGCACCGCCTTCCTGATCTCTTCCGTCGAGGCATAGGGCAGCAAATTCTGCCTGTCTATCTCGCCCCAGAAGGTTATTTTTCCGCGGAACTGCTCCAGCTGATCCAATCCCATGCAGAAGATCTGGCTGTTTACGGCGTCCAATCCCAGATCGATCAGATCGGGCAGGATGTCCACGATGTAACCGTCGCTGTGCATGAAAATCCTTTTTCCGTGCTTATGCGCGATGTCGATGAAATCTTTATACATCGGTTTGAACAGCTCGCGCCACGTTTTCGGATTGATCAAAAGCGACCGCTGACTTCCCCAGTCGTCCATGAATTGCAGTGCGTCTACGTCCGTCTGAGCCCATTTCGTCAGCAGACGGCAGTAAAAATCGTGCAGTTTTTCCATGAACTCCATCATTTTGGCAGGCCGCATCATCAGGTCGATGTAAAAATTTTCCGTCCCGCGAATGAATTGCAGCCTTTCAAACGGCCTGGGGCAATGCCCCGCGATCACGAATTTATCCGAGATGCTCTTGATCCCTTCGTTGACCTCTTCGACGTTGAAAGTCAGCCATTCCTCGGGGATGTGCACATTCTCTACATCCTCCCAATCTTCGTCTTCCACCAGCGGACGCTTCACTTCGCCTACGATCCCTCTCTGCACATTCTCGTAACGGCAGCCGTAATCGTCGATATACTCTCCCGGCGTCCACGCGTCTCCCTTGCACAGCGGCGACTGCTTTTCCGTCCTGCACCCGGCATATGCTATATCGTCCGGAAAATCCTTTCCGATTTCCGCCACTTCTTTGGCGTAATGATCCGTCGCCCATACCAACAGCCACATATGGTACGGCACGCGATCCACCCCTTTTCCGTCCAATGCGGCATATACTCGCTCTTTCGATGTCATTTCTGTCTTCTCCTGCCCGATGTTTCTTTTTTAATTTGGCGGACGCCTGTACGGCGCCCGCCGCCCTTTGTTCTGTTTATTCCGCCGTATCCGTAAAGGAAACGCCGTAGACCATGATCGACCATGCGTCGCCGCTGCCGTGCGCCACTTGCAAAATCATCACGACGTCTTTATTCTGCAATGCCTCGGGCACGGTATAGAAAACGCCGGAATGCGAAGGAAACGCTGCAACGCTCGTCTTAAATCCGTTATTCTGATCGCCGTCGAGCACCGTGAACGTATCCGCAGCCCTGTCGTATACCACCACGCGGATGCTTGCGCTCGTCTTGCCGTCTTCCGCAAAGACGTATGCCGACAGATCGAGCCTCACATAATCCGCGGTGATCTGCGTGCCGATATACGCGGCGGACTGCCAGTCGCTCTCCATATCCTTATCCGCCTTCATTTCCAAGGCGCCCGCATTGGCTGCCGCAGCCCAGTTGCTGCCCGCAGAGCGGTTCAGATAGCTCCACTGGTTAAAGATGTTTTTATTATCGAAATTGGAATTGAAAGTGTTTTCGCCGATTTCGACAATGGGGACGGACTGCAGAATATCTTTGCTGAAATCCATGCCCGCGCCTTCAGAAATCTTATCCGCATTGAAGAATTCAAACCCTGTGACCGTAATGCTGCCGTAAGTATCCGCTTCCAGGATATCCTCGTGCGACATGACGAACATCAAGCCGACTTCGCCCGTAAAGGTGGTGGGGAACTTATCGCAGTGCAGCGAAACCTCTGCGCTACCGCTGATGCGGCGCATGGGAACGAGCTCTGTCGTGATATACGACTTGAAGTCGAACGCGATGACGCCGAAACTTGCCGTTTTACCCGCTTCGTCCTTCAGGCTGACTTTGAAGTTCGCGCAGTCTTCGGGCACGGTTACCTTTGCCGCCGCGATCGCGTGATATGCCTGCCCTTCCACATATGTGGCCGCGGAAAGCACGATGCCTTCGCCGGAGTTCAGCTGCGCGTTGCGCTTCGCTTTGAACGAGGAAGGAGAAGCAGTCAGATCCACTTCTTTATCCGTCAGCGCGTCCATTGTAGAAATGTCGCTCATATCCACGCCGTCGATATAATTGGCCTCGACGTAATCCTGCGTGGAAAATTCGACAGAACCGATCCGGATCTCGCTGCCCGCCGTGGCGGAAAGCTTTTTGCTTTCGATGATGACGATGGGCTGCGTGCCCGCAAAGCCGTCGGGCAGCTTAAAGCTGTAAACCCTCTGGTTTGAAAAGTCCTGCGTCACGCGCATCCATCCGTCGCCTGCCGCGCAGTACTGAGGGTCGAGCGTATCGTCAGACTGCGTGAGGACGGTATATCCGTTCTCGTTGTACAGGCTCACGCGCATCGCGACCTCGCCGCCGACATAACCGGCTTCCACTTTGATCTGCTTCACATCATCTCTGATATCCGCTTTCGCCCAGGCGCCGACGCCGCTGAACCCTGCATTCGTGAAGGTTTCTCCCTCTTCGGGATGTCCGTTATACCGCAAATTCAGGCCGAAAGAGTCCGTCGAAGCGCACCAACCGGGAGCAACGTCGTAGCGGGAAATCCCGCGCCATCCCTGATAGCCGGCGCTCCTGAACTGGAATTTTTCGCGCACGTTGAGCGCAGTGGCATATTCGAAGGCATTCGCAAACAATGTGTCTCTGTCTTTCGGATCGTCTTCCTGCACGATGTCGATCGCCTTTACGGTATAGTTGCACTCCTCTGAAGCCTCTACCGCGTTGAAGACGACCACGGTCAGCTCCTGGCCGAGCAGGCTGTCGGGCACCAGAAGTTCGAATTTTTCGCCCTTGGGCACAATGCCCGCCTCGGTAAGGTCATATGCCTCTCCGTTCGCGTCGTACAGGAACACCTGCAACAGCGCTTCGTCCTTGTTTTCGCCGCCGTCTATACGGATATAATAGCTGCTGTTCTTCTGCAGATTCGGGAACGCGTTTTCATCTTCGCCCGTCAAAACGGGATAGCGCGTGGCGTATGCGGGGAAGGTCATCTTCGCATAGATATAGCTGTCGCTCGGCAAGACCATACCCTTTTCGTCCGCGTCGTACGCGGCTCTTTCCGCCGCATAGATGCCGGCACCTTCGGAAAAGTCCTGCTTTTGCATCGCCACCGCTTCAAGATCGGCAAATTTGTCCGCATTGATGCCCGTCGGACGGGTGATGCGTATGGTGCGATTGACCGCATATTCTTCCGTATCCGATTTCTTCGCCCATGCGCCGTTTTCATCCTTGGCACCGATGACCACGGTATATTCGCCGGCTTCCGACGGCTTCAGCGCGCTGCGGTCTTTGACCGCAGCGGTATAGGTTTTGCCGTCGTCAGAACTGACTTTGACTTGCTGTAACAACATATCGTCCGTGATGTCGCTGCCCGTTTCAAAAGAGAGCGCCGTCGAGTAGCCAGTAAAGGTAAGAACGGGATACGTCGTTTCCGGCTCTTTGTCCGTGTTGCAAGCAACAAAGGACAACGCCATCAGCGCGGCGCAGATCAGACAGATCACGCGCGCAAAGATTCGCCTGTGTTTCATGATTTTCCTCCTCACTATTTTTTATCAGCTGATGCTGATGTTCCAAACGTAGATGCCCGCCGTCTGTGCGTTGCCGTCTACGTCCATGTCGAGAATAAGCGTTCCCGCCTTTCCTGCCACGGAAGCAAGATCGATCTCTGCCGTCTGCTCTCCGTTGGAACTGACCCTCTTCCAGGAGGAAACGACCGTCACGTCGCCGTTTTCGTCCAGGAACAGGACTCTGAATTTGGGAATGGTCGTCGAACCGCCCAAAGCCGTCTCCGTGGTGCGCTCATAGGTAAACGTAAGCGTACTTGCCGACGCAAGATCCACATTGGCGAACATACGGGCGTTGAACTCGTCCTTCACCTTTGACCAGCCGCCGACCTTTTTGCTGACGAGCGCCGTTTCATCGTAGCGCATATAATCGTAACCGGACAACAAGATCTTTCCGTCCGTCACATACGCCTCGTCGCCCATGCCCCTGCCCGTCTGCAACGACCAGTTGCCGATATCGGAAAGCTCGCTCAGGGTGCGCTCGGGCGCCGCATGGAACCTGTCGGTATCCATAAAGATGCCGTTCTCCACGTCGCGCAGATACGTAGAATAATTTGCCTGCGTGATATACACGTCCGTCGCCTCGCCGTTGGAGCTCACCTCGACGAACGGATAGAAATATGTTCTCGCAAGGCCGCGCACGCTGTAAGTATCCAGCTCGAAGTCGAGATAAGTAGGCTGATCTCCGATCACCTGATACTGCGTCGAACGGACCGCTTTGTACTCCGTACCGTTGCCGAGGCGCATGATCCCGCCGATCCTGACCAATGCGGTCGTGCCGGGCGCTGCCTGCACGGTGACGCCGTACTTATAATGGGTATATGTCTTTTCTTCGGGCAGCGCCAGACGGGTATACCATACGGCGTCTGCCTCCAACGCATCTGCGCGCTTGGTTGCCGTCGTCGTTACTTTCAGCGCCTGCATTGCCGAATCGTAAGAGGCGGTGCCGCCCGCGGTGTAATTCACCCATTCCTGCGCACCGGACGCGAAATCGAACCGGGCTTCGGGATATGTGGAATCGGACATGGAATTTCCTTCCGCCTCGCGGATCTTTTCGACATCCAGCTTGTCTTCGCCGATGGAAATATTATCCAGATAGAGGATCTCGCCGTCGCCCTCGCCTGCCGTGGCGTTATGCTCGATGACGAAGATGACTTCCTGCCCTCTCAGATGCGACACGTCGTACACCGTTTCTTTCCACATGATGTCGCCGTTTACCGTCCAGGAGTTCTGCGAATCCGATTCGGGATATTCCAATCCGGTCTTCAGCTCTTCGATGACGGGCGTTCCGCTCTCGTCCAGCCGTATGACCCTCGTCCGGATATCGCAGTCGAAGCCGAATCCGTCTCCCCGCGAGAAGAACCGGAAGATCGCTTTATCGGAATCGGGCACTTTTAACTTACTGTAAATAGCCGCGCCGGGCGTGTTGTCCGTCAGGCCGTAGTCGCCGCTGTCAATGCGCAGGCTGTCTCCGTTCGGGTCGTTGTCCGCCGAGGTGCGGGTCGAAAACATTTCATACTGCCACACTTCGCTCGAGAATTGGACATTATCGTATACCTTCGGCCCGATGTAGCATTCCCAGCCCTCATAATCGCCCGTATTGTTGAATTCAAAATTCGTGCCGGTGTTCAGGGGAAGCTCTGCCCACATGCTTACGGGGTCGAGATATTCGTCGATGCCTTCGGGATAATCTTCATCCGCATAAACGGTGCGCTCCGCCACGTCGTTATCCTCGTGCGGCACGTTTTTGTCGACCATCTTGATCAGCTCTCCGGGAGAGACGATCTCGATATGGTCGTCGAGCTTTTCCACCATCTTCGCGACGTCCGCCATCGGCGTCGTCCAGCAATGCACCTTGACGAGGGTATAGCCGTTGACAGAGTCGATATCGGCGGGCAGGCTGTTCAAACGGTAAGCCACTCTTCCCGGCGTATCCGACCAGAAGGACTCTGCGACTCCGAGGAAGGGCTTGCCGTCTACCCACTGCGCGTCGCCGCCCGAAACATAATAATCATAGTTCGCAAGCACGAAACCGCCCTTGATGTTGGGCTGCGAAGCGTATGCCTGCAGAACGTCCTCATCAAATACGTTATCGTCCAAAATTTCCGTATATTCAATGCCCGTTCTTGCCATGAACGCGTTCGTCTGCTCTGCAAGTTTGGTCAAAGACGCTTTATTGTCCTCGCCGTAGAGCGAAGGATACATGATTTCCGCGCCCGAAGTGCCCGCATAGAAGTAGTCGTACGGCGAAGACTTCATATATTCATAGCGCATGATCGCGGGCGTAAGATCCGCCATCGTCATCGAAGTCGTCCAGCCCATCTTGAAGGGAGATTCCTTGCGGACTTCTTTGTCCACCGTCCAGCCGTAATAGCCGTCGTTGAAAGAAAAGTCGTTGGCGTGCCAGCTGATATTGTCGCCGTCCGTGAACAGGAAAGCGACATAGTGTTTGTCGGGATCCGCTTTGATGTCCTCTTCGCTGTTGCGCTGTTCGAAGGTGCTGTGCCCCATCGAGCTGAACACCGTCATGTTCAGGCTGTAAACGGTACACAGGAATCCGAAACCGTACATCGCATCCTGACGGATCTGCTGCACCTCGTTCGCCGAACTCCAGCCCATCATGATGGCGCCGTTCCCCGCGGGGAATTTTTGGCTCAGCTTATCCTGGCAGAAATCATTGTCGGAATAGCATTCGTCCAGGAAAAACATGCCCAGCGCGATGCCCAGGTCGCGGTTTTCCGCGTAAGCGTTCGGCGTAAGGCTGAGATATTCGGTCGAAATTTCATCCTTGAATTCGTCGAAGGCCTGTTCTTCCGTCCAGTCGCTCACATCGAGCGCCTCTTCATATCCGAGCGCGTCGAACATCTCTTTGTCCGTCACGTTGATGGGAAGATAGCCCGTAACGCCCGCTGCCGTGCAGGCGGCGTTCACGCTCTGGCTGCCCACCTTGCGCAGGTTGCCTTCGGGATCTTTGCCGTCTTCGAACTGCTGATCGAATACGATGTAGCCCGGCTTGCCGCTGCTCGTTTTGGCGACCTGATCTTTGAATTTATCCATCATCTGATAGTACGGAGTTGCGGCGTCGCCCGTTTTCGTAGTATCCTCTTCGACCACCTCTACGGTCACGCCGTCATACTGCACCATTTCGTTCAGCCAGCGGTCGTACGCGTTGTCCGCATAGCCGCCGCAGCGCTTCAGGTTTACATAAATGCCCTCCGTGCTCGTGCCGTTGCGCGCGATGAGACCCTGCATGGCCGTCATCGTCATAAACTCACCGTAAGAATCCGCGCCCGCGTCGTACACCTTGCCCGAGCCGTAATCGTATTCCACAGAATACAACTTCGTCAGTTTCGTGAACTTGGGGAACATGGTCGACGTCGCATCGTTGCTGACCTGCGCGTCCTCAAAGTCCGTCCACTCCGTCACCGGTTCGTCGGGTTCATCCGGGCCGCCGCCCGGCGATTTCGGCGCACATCCCGCGAGCAATGCAAACAGCATTGCAAACGCGAGCAGAACCGAAAGCCACTTTCTGTACCTTTGCATCATTGTCCTCCTTCCTAGAACGTTAATTTAATATTATCCACATACGCCTCTCCCTCGACCGGATTGTATTCGATCATGAGAACGATCTCCTGACCCCGGAACAAAGAGAGGTCGTATCTGTATAATGTCCATTCGCTGCCCGCACGGGTATAAGTGCTGTCTTCCAGCTCTCTGCCCGTACGCAGGTTTTTGATGATATATCCGTCCTCCGTCTTCTGGATGGCGCGGACCCTGAAATCGGCGGTAAATTCGCCGATCGCGCTCTTGAACCGGAATTCAAACCGCGCTTTTGCCGAATCGAAAATGTAAAATTTGGAATATATGGCGCCGTTCGGCTGTTCGTCGTGCAGACCGTAATCGGAACCGTCGAAGCGGATCGAATATCCGTCGCCGCCGTCGGCAGATTGCTTGCCCACGCCCAACGGATTATATTCCCACTTCTCGCCCGAGAAAGAAACGTAGTCGTACGTGCGGCTGCCCTTGTATTTCTGCCACCCTTCGTAATCTCCGAACACGTCGAAATAGAATTCCGATTTTTCGTTCAGCGGGGTTTCGTTGAACATCGTTTCCGCCACGACGTATTCGTCCACGTTTTCGGGATAATCCTCTCTGCCGACGATCGTACGCTCTGCGTTTTCGTGCGGCACGTTCTCTTCGATCAGGCGCATCAGCTCGCCGGGGGAGACGATTTCGATATGATCGTCGAGACGGCTGACCATGTTCGCCACATCCGTCATCGTCGTGGACCAGCAATGTATTTTGACAGCCGTGTACCCGTTTACGGAATGGATATCCGCGGGCAGGCTGTTCAGCCTGTAAGCCACTCTTCCCGGCGTGTCCGACCAGAAAGACTCTGCATAGCCGAGGAAAGGCTTGTCGTTGTACCAGCGCAGATCTCCGCCCTGAATGTATTTGTTGGTATTCGCCATCACGAACCCGCCCTTGATATGCGGGCGCGCCGCGTATTTTTCCATCACGGTGTCGTCAAAGGGAAGCTCGGGCGCAGAATCCGCATCGTTGAGGATTTCCGTATACGAGATCCCGCAGCGGCGCATGTATTCGTCCGTCATGTCCAGCGCGTTTTCCAGCGCCTCGGGATGCTTGTTCGACATCTGCGTCGGATACATCGTCACCGCACCGGACGGTGCCGCCACAAAGTAGTCGTAAGGCGAACCTTTTTCGTACTCGTAGCGCAATACCTGCGGCATCAGGTCTGCCATGGAGGGCGCGATCGTCCACCCCATTTTGAAAGGATTTTTGCTGCGCAGCTCCTTGTTCAGAGAGTACCCGAAGTATTCCTCGCTCATCGCAAAGGAGTTCTGATGCCAGCTGAGATTGTCTCCGTCCGTCATGACCAGCGCCACATAGTGCTTGTCGGGGTCCGCCTCGATGTCCTCGTCCTGCTTCCTCGGTTCAAAGCATTTCCCGCCCAGGGTGACGCTGACGGTCAGATTGTAGTTGTATACGGTGCACAAAAAGCCGAAGCCGTTCGTTCCGTGGTTTTTGATCTGATAGACCTCGTTGTAGCTTGCCCAACCCATCACGGTCACCGAACCGTCGTTCGGATAGGCGTTTTTCAATTCCGAACGGAAACTGTCCGATTGATACGCCTCGTCCACGTACAGGGCGCCCAACGCGATGCCGAGATCTCTGTTTTCGACCGTATTGTTCGGCGTGAGGATGATATAGCTCTTGCTCAGTTCGTCCGCATACTCCTCATACGCCTGCCGCTCGGTATATTCGCGGACGTCCTTTGCCATAACATACCCGGCGCGCTCGGCGATGTCCGCCTTGGTCACGTCTACGGGCAGATACCCCGTCGCCGCCGCGACGGTAAACGCCGCGTTCAGCGTTTCGCTCCCCATCATGCTCTGATTTCCGTCCGTATCGATCCCTTCTTCAAAGGATTGTTCATACAAGACGTATCCCGGTTTGCCGCCGTATTCCGTGACGTACCCGGCATAATCTTCCAGCAGAATTTCGAAAGCGCTTTTCTGTTCCGTGCCCGTCACTTCGTTCGACTGCACGCCGTCTTTTTGCTTGAATTCGTCCAGCCACACGCCGCACCAACCGGCTTTGTGCCCCGCCTGGCGCAATACGTTCAGATAGATGTTCCGCGTTGCGCCGCTTTTCAGCGCCAGCCCCTGTAAACAGGAAAGCGTGGCGACTTCGTTAAAGATGTCGGGCGAGTCGTAAACGTTGCTGTTTCCGAAATCGTACTCGACGCAATCCAGCTGCTGAACGGCGGGAAATTCGGGGAAAAGCGAGCTTTCCGCCTCTCCCTCCACGACCGCCGAATGATCTTCCCAATACGCGGGCTCTTCCGGCTGTTCGGGCGTTTTCGGATCCTGCGGCGCACAGGAAGCGATCCCCAGTGCCAAAACTGCCGACAGCAGCACGAGCAATACCTTAGAAATTTTACTCTTCATTTTTTATCCCCTTATTTAAGCCCCGTTACGTTGATCCCCTCGGTAAAATACTTTTGGAACGAAAAATAGAACACAAGTACCGGGAGAAGCGTGATCATGGTCGCCGCCGTGCGCAAAACGCTCGCATACGGATGGTTTTCGCTGCCGTTGATCGTAGGCCTGTACATCAGAAGCTTGATCTGGATCGGGTCGAACGGGCTTACGCTGTTCAGCGCCAACTGCGGCCACAGGTATTCGTTCCACTGACCCACAAACGTGATGATGCAATAGGTGGCGATGGCGGGCATCGACATGGGTATGACGAGCCGCGTCAGAATTTTCCAATCGCCCGCGCCGTCCAGCACGGCGCTCTCGATGACGCTGTCGGGAATGGTATGCATAAACTGTTTGAGCAAAAAGATGCCGAAGATGTTCACGAGTCCCGGCAGCACGACCGCCAGAGGCGAACCCAGCAAACCGATTTCCGTGATCAACAGATAGTTGGAAACGAGAAGGATCTCGCCGGGCACCATCAGTGCGGACATAAAAAAGAGAAACACGAACTGCTGACCGCGGAATTTCTTTTTGGCAAGAACGTACGCGACAAGGCTGATGATGATGACCGTCACAAAGGTGAATCCGCCCGCGTAGATCAAACTCCACACGATGCCCATGATCATGTCGCTGCCCTGCCAGGCGGTCAGATAGTTTTTTATGTTTATGCTCTCGGGCAACAGATGGAGCGTTCCGCCCGGCCGATAGGTCTCGGGCTGAAGCGACTCGACAAAACTGAAATAAAACGGCAATATCTGAAAAAGCATGAACAGGACGAGCGTCCCGTAACACAGCCCCAGCACGACGCGCTTGCCGATGCTCCCTTTCGTCTTGACTTTATTCATACACCACGGTCTCCTTTTGCGTCAGGTTCTGGATGACGGTGAGGACCATAATGATGACGAACATGACGAATCCTTCCGCAAACGCGAACGAGAAGTTGGTGTTTTCAAACGCGTCTATGTACATTGCATAGATCGCGGACATCGTAAAGTCGTTGTGCGGCGTGATCAACTGCATCGGCGCAATGACCTTCATCCCTTCGATCAGGGAAAGCAATACGTTCAAAAAGACCACAGGCCCCAAAAGCGGCCAGGTGATATAACCGAAAATCTGCACGCCGGAGTCGGTATCCAGGCTCGCCGCTTCGTAATACGTCTTGGGGATCCCGTTCAGCCCCGCGTAAAAAATGATCATCTTCTGGCTGAACCCCGTAAAGAAAGGTATGACCATCAGGGAGATCAAAGCCGTATCTTCATTGACGAGCCAATCCTTCGGAGGAATCCCGAACACCGAAAGAAACGAATTCAGAATACCCGTTTCCGTAGGGTTGAATACGTACAGGGTGATCTGCGTGGTGATCGCCGCAGAAACCAGCGCGGGCCAATACAGTCCCGCCAGGAAAAACTTTCTGCCGCGGGACAGTTTCATCAGGCATACCGCCATCAGCAAACCGAAACCGTTGTTGCCGATCAGCATCACGACCGTCCAGATCGTCGTATGCAAGAGCCCGTTCAGAAAATCTTTGTCCCTGAACACCTCTGCGTAATGTTCGAAGCCGACAAATTGCAGCCCTTCGAGCATTACAAAACGCAGATCATAGTTCAATAGGCTGAAAACAAATCCGCGGACGAACCCGTACACAAAAAATACAGAAAACAGACAAATGGGTACCAATAACAGAAGATAACATTTCAGATCGTTTCTGTATTTGTGATACCATTTTTTTATGTCGATGCCTTTCATACCTTCCCCTTACCGAAACAATTTGTTGATATCCGCCGTCACGTCGTTTGCCACTTTTTCCGGCGACTGTCCTCCGTCCACCAATTTATACTCGGCATATTTCAGCTTTGTGGTGATTTCCGGCCAGAATTTTGTACCGGGCCTCGGAACGCTGATCAGAAGCTGATCCATAAAGATGTCCCAATATTCCACCCAATTCGGATCGGATTCGTTGGGTTCGTGATAGTAAGGATCTTCCAGCCCTGCTTCCAATGAAGGGAATACCTTCATTTCCTTCGCAAAATCCATGTGCGTTTCGTAATCGGTCGCACAAAACCTGATAAATTCGTACGCGGCGATCTTATTTTCGTCTTTACAGGTCGAATTGATGCAAAGTCCGCTCGAACCGAGCGTCGCATACCCCGGTATCCCCTCCGTCGTGGAAGGGATCGCCGCGACTTTAATATCGGATTCACCGTCCAAATTCAGGTCCATGCCCTTGACGTCGTTATAGATCCACGAGCCCATTTCGATAAAAGCGACGGTCCCGTCGTAGATGAATTGGTTTTCCAGATACGGCGCATAGCCCGTATATTCGATCGCGCCCGAGTCCGCCGCGTCCTGCATGGTGCGGAATGCCTCGATCGCTTCGGGCGTGTTCAGCGTACACTCCGTGCGCTCGTCGTTCAAAAGAGACGCCCCGAACCTTGCCATCCAACCGTTGATGACGTACATATCGTGCTGCGAGTTGCTCGCGTTGATGGGCATGATAAATCCGTGATACGGATTTTCGCCGTCCTTTTCATAGGCACGCACCTGCAAAGACTGTTCGCACAGCTCTTCGAAAGTCGTCGGGGGCGTATAATCCGGGCCGAACACCTCTTCGCAAATCGTTTCGTTATACATGAAAAGCGTAGTGTTGCTCTCCAAAGGGAAACCGTATTGATGTTCGCCGATGCGCATCGCCTGCCACGTCTGATCGATAAACTGCTCCTCCTCGTTTATTTCGACCTTGCCGCCCGTCATCTTGGTGAGGTCGAGGACCCGGCCCGACTCACCGAGGGACTGAACGTAAACGTGGTCCAGCCGGACGACGTCGGGCGCCGTTCCGTTGGCAAAGGCGAGATTCAGATCGTCATAATAATCCGCCCTCGTCTTTTTGATCAGATCGATCGTCACGTTCGGATACTGTTTGTTAAACTTTTCGATCGCGCGCTCCATAGGCTCCCACATAAAATCCATGGGCGCCCACCAAACGGAAACCGTTCCCGTAAGCGTCGCGGGATCAACTGTGTCGGGATCGAAAGTGAAATCGTTGTTCACCTCCGGAAGTTTGACGCAAGCCGCGCCGCCCGCCAGACAGGCGGCAGCCAAGATCAAACACGTTAATTTACGCAATATTTTGCTCATAACCTCCTCCTTATTGCATTAGATTTTATCGAAACGTTTCATCCGAATTTACAAGGCCGCCGATATATTGAAATGTTTGGAAAAACGTTTTTCTTGTTTTCAAAAAAGAACGAGCCGACTCGATATGCCCGTTATGAATTCAATTCGATTTATCAAGCACGTTTTAGCCGATGCGGATACGGAAAATATTCAGAAAAACGTTTTTCTATCCCTTAAGAAAGAACGCGCCGAACCTGTATGCTCATTTTATCCGAAATCGTTTTATCTGTTCTGATCTCAACAACTTCCGACAAGGTTTCGGCGCGCCGCTTTCGATTGTCTTTACCGCGATTAGATTTGAAATTCGCTCGACTTGCGATATTCAATCGTATAATAATTGTGCAGGAAAGACGGCTGTACCGGTTTATTTTCAATGAGTTCGAACAGCATCTGCGCGGACTGATAGCCCACCTGATAGTAATCTACATACATCGTCGTTACGTCCGTCTCGTACTGCGTGTGCATATCTCCGCCCAAAGAGACAACGGCAAAATCTTTGCCGACGGTCTTGCCGATGCGTTCCGCGTACTTCCTCGCCCCCGGAATCAGATTGCTTGAATCCAGAAGCACCGCGCTGAAATCGCCCGACACCTCTTCGAAAACGCGGCGGCCGTTCTTTTCGCCCTCTAACAAATTGCAGACCTTCTGTTCCTCTTCGAGCAATCCGCACTCTTTTACGGCCTTAAAAAATCCCCTTTCCCTGTCTATACAGATCGTATATTCTTTGAGACCGCTCACGAACAAAATGCGCCGATGCCCCTGCTCGATGAGATGTTTGGTCATTTTGTAACAAATGTCCTCGTTATCGGCGTCTATGTAATAAGATCCCCCGTCCTTCTGATGTTCCTTTTCGGGCGAACCGATGATAACATGTTTCAAATTGTCCTGACGAAATCTTTCCAACCTGAAATCTTTTTCAGACGGCGTAAGGATGATCGCTCCGTCCATGATCCCCTTCCCGGGGAGCAGCAGCTGCGTCAGCCCTTCCGCATCCAAAACATTATAATATAAAATCGGATTGACGCCGTTTTCGTTGCCCGCTACGCATATGCCGTGCAAAAGGTCGGAATAAAAGGAGTCGAACTGGTTTTTTTTCGCTGTCAGAAACACGCCTATCAGATTCGTCCTGTGCGTAACCAAAGCAGACGCCATCACGTTCGTGCTGTAGTTCAATTCTTTGCAGGCGGCAAGTATCCTGGTGCGCAGCTCTTCGCTGACATATTTTTTCCCCGAAAGAACATTGGATACCGTTGAAATTGCCACTTTACTGAGTCGAGATACATCCTTAATAGTAGACATATACCCCCTCCCCAGAAAAACGTTTTTCTCATCCTTATTCTATCGCGAAGCAAACGATTTGTCAACACCTTTTTAAAATTTTTTTTATTTTTTTTGTAATTTGCAAAACGCCCGCGCTTATGCCGGCTGCAATTATCCTCTGTTTTTTTAATTCTTTTCCTGCGAAAACTTGTTCTCGGAGCAATCCGGTCCCAGTTCAGTCCTTTCTGCAAAATCACGCAAAACCTTTCTGAACAAATAATTTAAGGGAGGCGGCGCATAAAGGAACCGGTTCCTTTATGCGCCGCCTCCCTTTCTTCATTAAGCAAGATCAGCTATTCCATGGCGCCGTCAATCTTCAACACGGTATTCAGCAATACATCTGCACCTTTTTTACAATTTTCCACAGGCGTGTATTCCAATTAAATACCAACGACGTCCGCCCCGTTCGGAGATTTCCCCTGCAAATGCTTATAGATCGCGCCGTCGTCGAGCGGGGCGAACTTTCTGTTTTTGCATTCCGAACACTTTGTCTTCCGCTTATCGCAAAGCCATGTATTCCACTCGTTCAGACAGACGGGCTGATAACCGCTTTTGCCGCTCTTTTCGCTGTGCCAACGCTTTGCGTAAACGTCTTCCCGCCCGCGGAACAGCAAACGGAAAAGTTTGATCTTTTCTTCCGACGTGCTTTGATTCGTTATGACCGCGCTATCACTTGACTGCACAGGAGCTTTGTTTTCGTTAAATTTTATCGTCTCGGCGGACTGCCGCTCAACTTCTTCTTCCTTATCTGTTTCGGATAGCTCACCGTATTTAGCACGATATCGGGCAAGATCTTTATTCAGCCGTTGATTTTCTGCACGCAGACGCTCGCACTCCTCTTGCAGAGCCGTATATTCTTTTGTGGCACTCATTTTTTTATTCGCCTAACAGCCAATCGACCGCGTTCAGAACTTCGATCCCTTCATAATTGCCGAGCGTAAATCTGTCCAATGTCAAAATCTTTTTCGGATAATTGTCATTGATTTTTTTCAACGGTCTTATTTCGCGCTCGAATGTCGTCTGTTCCGTCAAAGATGCCGTGACCTGATAGTAACTGATCACGTCGTCCTTTTTAGCGACAAAATCCACCTCCGTCTGTCCCATCTTTCCGACGTTCACTTCATAGCCCCGCCGCAAAAGCTCTAAATAAACCACATTTTCCAGAGAATACCCTAAATCGTATTCGCGTTTCGGCAGCAAATACCTGCGCAAACCTAAATCTGCAATATAGAATTTTCCGTTTTGCTTTAAAAGCTGTTTTCCTTCAACGTCATACCGTTCGGCCTGATAAAAAACATATGCCTGTACCAGCGCTTCGATATAGTCGTCTATCGTATTTTGCGATACTTTCCTGCCCGAGGACGTAATATAATCGGCAATACGTTTGACGGAAACGGGACTGCCGATGCTACTTGCAAGAAATTTAGAAATATTTTTCAGCAAAGAAATATCCGACACTTTTCTCTTGTTCGGATCTTTTTCCTTTCTGTTTTGACGCTCCTCTATATCCTTGACGATAACGGTATTATATATGCCCTCCAGATACATATCGATTTTTTCTTTTGTCCTGTCCATCGTCGCTATATACGGGAAAGAACCGTTTGCCATATAGTCCGCAAACAGCCGGTCTGCATCTCCGCCGCCCTGACTCTTATAAAACTCCGCAAAAGAAAACGGCAGCATCTTGATTTCAATATATCGCCCGGACAAAAGCGTTGCAAGCTCACCCGAAAGCAGCCACGAATTGGAGCCGGTCATATATAAATCGACGTTTTCTTTTATATATAAACTGTCTGCTACCTTTTCAAAGCCCTCTACCTTTTGTATCTCGTCCAAAAATATATACGTCATTTTGCCGCTACACAGTCTGTCCGACAAATACGCATACAACGCTTTATAATCCTGCAACGCCTCGTTGTCAAGATCTTCAAAATTGACTGCAACGATCTGCCCGTCCTCTACGCCGCTTTTTTTCAGATACTCTTTATATAAATCCAACAAAGTGGATTTTCCGCAGCGCCGTATCCCCGTTACGACTTTGATAACCTTTTCGTCCTTCCAAGCAATCAACTTTTCTAAATAATTCTTTCTTTCGATCATTGCCATACCTCCGACACGTTCAGTATAGCATACCGCTCTCCAAATGTCAATATATTTTCCGAAATCGGAATATTTTATTAAATACAATATAAAATTTTCCGAAATCTAGTATTCTTTCTGCTATCAATACATAATCGAATGGTCGTATTGAAGAACGGCAAACGTTATAACAGCAACCTACTATCGCCTGTCTGTCCTTTTCGTAGGTATATTTCGGCCGTAGATATGCGAAAGATTTATGACTTCTTCTTCCTGATTACAGCCACACAACCGATGAATAACAAGAACGCCGCGACACCGGCAACTGTTCCACCCAATAGGCTGCATGCTTTATCTTCTATTCAATTATTTTTTAGCTGTTTTCCTCGTCTTACTTAACAACGTAAACACCTTATGCGAGGCTCTTAATGTTGCAAAAGGCAGTTATTATAATCATTTATTACGCAATAAAAACGGAGAAACACAAGCGCTAAAAAGCGAGCCGAAATGCTGCCGATCGGGGAAGTATCTGCCAATACCGAATACCTCCGCCCGCGAGCAGATCGACGAACCTATAGGCGTACCTGCCCAATGTGCCGATGCCGTATCTGCCGGGCAAAGAAGAGGTGTGCAGCAGCACGCCCGCGGCGCGCTCTTTCATAAAATCTTCCATAACGTTCCCCTTTTACAAAAAGGGCGGGAGCGCATTCCGTGCTCCCGCCCTTTCTGCTTTTACATTTCTTTAATCGACCAAATAGAAGTCGAGCACATATTCATCGCCCGAAAAGTCGATGACGATCTTATATGTTCCGCCGACGTCGCAAACGATGTTGTTGCCGCTCGGCGAAGAGAAATTCCCGTTGGCGTCGCCCGAAGTTCCGAGGTACGCCCAGCCGACGTAATCGCCGTACTGATTCGTAACCGTCTTCCCGTAGATGGTAAATCCGAATTCACCGTCCTCAATAAACTCGTACTCGAGCTCGAAGCGGTTGCCGAACACGGGAAGGCGGTCGGTGCCGTCCCAGCCGACGTCGAACGCGGTACCCTTGACGATGACTTCCCAATCGGGCGAATAGAAATCGACGACGGGCGTGCCGGCAGAATAATCGATGACGATCCTGTAAGTACCCGGCACGGTGCAAACGATATTGTTGCCACCGCCTTCCTGCTGTTCAAACAGGCTGTTTGCATCGCCGTTTTCGCCGATAAAGTTAAACCCGACGTAATCTCCGTATTGCGGGTCCATGCTTTCGCCGTACAGAGTAAAGCCAAATTCTCCTTCAGAGAGCTCCAAAATCATCTCCACGCGCCCGTTTTCCGAAGCAAAGCGATCGGAGTTATCCCATGTTCCGTCGTAAGCGGGGCCCTTAATGACCGCCTCGAATTCGGGCATAGTCTCCTGGTATCCGACGAAATCCACTTTCACTTCGCCGCCGTTGAAGTCGATGCGCATGATATAGAAGCCCGCGACCTCGCACACAAAGTTGTTTTCAAAGATGCCAAAGTTATCGTTGTACGCGCCGTCCGAGCCGATCATCGCGCCCGTGACGAGCATACCGGGATTGAAATAGCCGCCGACCTCGTCGTCGGGAACGCCGGGCTCATAATAGATAAAGCAGAACTGTTTTTCGGCGGTAAAATATGCGCGGAATTCGACGACGCCCTCCGCCATGCCGTCTGTACCCGTGGAATGGCGTTCGGAAATGATCCATGTGCTACCCTCGTCGGGTTGCGTTTTCATAAACACGTCGTATGCGACGGGGAGCTCCTGAACGATATCGCCGTTGCGCACCCAGGTGACGGTATCGCCGAGCGGCGTTTCGTCGTCAAGGTTCAATGTCAGCGTATAATTCCCCGAAACTTCGACGCGCGCGTTGTTTCCGTCGCCGGCGAGGGCAAAGTACGTTTCGCCGTCTTTGACCGGTTCGACGATGTCGGCAAAACCGTGCTGACCGCCGTAGGAACCGTTCATGACGATCTGGAAGAGATCGCCGCGCGCAAGGTCGAGCGTGATTTTATAGGTGTAATTGTCTATCTTTTCCAGCTTCTGTGCGTCCGTCAGGTTGTTGCCAAACTGTGAACTTTTCAGCGGCTCGGTGATGCCGCTGCCCGAAACATACCAGGTATCCGCCGGTGTATACCCTTCGGTAAACGTCGGATCATAGGTAACGACCAGGCTGTTCGTGTTCCTGTCATACACAAAGCTATAGGTTCCGCTCGTCGTTACTGTGATATTGCCCTGCGTAAGGTCGAGATATTCAACATCCGAATTCTCCTGATCGATCGTATCGGTGTTCAGACTGATACTGCCGAGCGTATTATGCCACTTGCCGTCGTCGCCGAGGTACTTGGTGAAGTTATAGAACATGAACGCGTCGCCGGCGACAAACTCGTGCGAATAGGTGTATACGTCGTTCTCCTCGTCATACGTCATGGTGTACTCGGCGGAAGTGTCGTGACCCCACCCCGTGATGTAGGCGCCCTTGATGTAAATTTCCAGCGGCGCGTCGCTCGGCGCGACGACAGGATCGCCGTTGCGCACGAACGTGACCGTATCCTCCACGTTGAAGTTAAAGTTTTCCTTCTCCTCTTCGGTGTAGGATGCGTGCGTCGTTTCATACTCATCGCTCCACGGATGCGTCGTCAGGGTCAAGGTATAATTGCCCGCCTGATTGACAACCACGTCCGCCTTCCGCGGGTTGGGATCGAGGAAGTTTGCCTTTCCCTCGAAGTACCCTTCGGCGGCGGATTCGTCGAAATACCCGAAGCCGCGCTGATTTTCAAAATCGTCGTTGATGGCAAATTGGAACGTATCCCCCAGATAGAGGTCGAGCGTGATCGTATATTCGTTGACGCCCGTCTTTTCTGCCTTGGTCAATTTCTGCGCGGATTCGTCGCCGATCTTGTAGTTCGTACCGTACAGCACGGAATTTTCGTCCGAACTGGTGCCGAGGATATAGAAGTCGCGCGTATCCTCTTCAAACGTATCGAGCGTGAAATAACCGTATACCGTAGTATTCTGGTTGATTGCGCTGTCAAAATTGAATTCGTGCAGCATATCGGGCGTAGCGTACCAGTCGTCGAAATTGTAGCCCTCTTTCGTCGGCGTCCAATCGGTCGCCTTGCCGCCAGCCTCCACCTCTTCCGTTTTCAGCGTGGCGTTATCCGCCGTGATGTCGACGTAGGTGACGGTGTACTTCGTTCCTTCCTCACCGCCGCCCGAACACGCGACCGCACCGATGCACGCCAGAGCCAAAAGCGCCGCGAGCAGCGCTACCAGCCATTTTTTTGCCTTCATGATTTCCCTCCTTTTTTATCGCGCGGAGAGGGATGCTCCCCGCGCATTATTTGGTTTTACGCGCTTACGCGACCTTTTCGACGGTGATTTTCATCGTCAGAGAGTTGAGCGTGAGCGTATAAGTGCCGTTTTGACTGAAACGAATGTTGGAAAGGCCTTCGGGATCGATGAACTCCAGCTTATCGTAATCGACGATACTGCCGTTGCGCAGGTAGGTATCCGTCTTTTCTCCGAGGTAATCCTCGCAGACCTGCATCTCCTTCTGCGCGCCGTCGAGCACGAGCGTGGCGGTATATTCGTGATCACCCGTCTGCTCGAGATAAACGTTTTCGTCTCCGCCGTTCCAAGACAGGGGCTTGCCGTTGGCGGTGCCGCCCGTGCCTTTGAGCCAGAACGCGCGGGTATCGCGTTCCCCTTCCTTCGTTACGCCGTAGGATATTTCGCCGTCCTGCACCGTTCCGTCGGCGGCGTAGGTGCTCTCCTCGGGAATGCCTTCGTTCGCGCCGTTTTCGCCCGTTCCGACGAAATGCCAGCCCATGAGCGTCTCGTTTTCGGCGAGAACAGGGTCAGTAAAGAGCGGATACCGCGCACCGTTTTTGAGATAAATCGTGTAATCCGTACCTTCCTCGGCGCTGCGGTAAGTAACGGTATATTTGTCCTCCTTTGCCCCCGCTTCATATGCGCCGATATTGTCGACGGTAACGGCATACGTATACTCGTCTTCTCCCGCTGCCGTAATGGACAGCTGTATTTCATATTTCGCAGTGTCCGTAAACATGATCTCATAGCCGGCGGGATTACGAACCGCATCGCTCCCTTCGGTAAGAGTTCCGCCCGTAACCTGAGCGTTGTAGTTATTGAACGGCAGTACGATCATCAAATCGCCTTGGTTCATGGAAGCAGTCAGGCTCCATTCGTAGCCCGCCGTATCCGTCTGCTCCATCACATATTCGGGAGCGATGTTTGCCCCCATCACATAGCCGTTGAAAGTACCGTAGATCGTCGGCGTAAAGAGCGCTTCGAGTTCGGGGGCGTCGGAAAGGCGTTCCCAGGTAATGGTTCCGATATTATCGTTGTTGACGTCCGTCTGCATTGTGAACTCGTATGTACCGCTGATCGCGACGCCGATGTCGTGCTTGTTGACCTCGGAAGCGAGATAGTTGCCCTCGTCGGTGAAGTTGTCGCCCGGCTCTTCGAGCAGCCCGAAGCCCTTTTGGTTCTCCCAAACGCGCTCATACACACCGCCCGGCTTTTCGTCGTAACTGAACACGCCGAACTGGAACACATCCCCTTCATACAGATCGACGGTGAGGGTAAAGGTGTTCAGCTCCCCTTCGACCGGTTCAAAATCGTACTTGTCGGCGTTCAGTCTGCCGTCCTCGCCCCAGTTGTTGTTTTTGAGGTCTTCCCCTTGGAAGTTGCCCGCGATCATCCAGGTGCGGGTATCCTCCTCCGCCGAGCTCCACATCGAATAGACGGGCGTATCCTGCGTGATTTCGGCGTCGAAATCGAACTCGAACGCATAGTTCGGGGTCGCATACCAGCCGAGGAACTCCGCATCTGCCTTGTCTTCGGGCGTCCATTCGGTCGCCTTGCCGCCCGCTTCAACTTCCTCCGTTTTCAGAACGGTCGTCTGGTCGCCGTCATAATAAGTGACGGTAAAGGTTTCGGGATCTTCTTCACCGCCGCCCGTGCAGGCGACGAGTCCGACGCATGTGAGCGCGAAAGCCACAGACAGCGCCATGAGCAAAATGGTTTTTTTCATGATTTCCCTCCTTCGGAAAAATTTTTAATCTTAACTGCCGGAGCAGCCAAGTACGTTTAAAGGTTCCAGATCTTTTCCGCGTATTCGCGGACGGAACGGTCGGACGAGAAATACGCCGCCGATACCGCATTGATAAATTGCTTGCGGACGAAGGATTGCGCTCCGTATTCGGCATTGATTTCCAGCAGCCTGTCCACATATTCGGGCAGGTCGCGCATGATAAAATAATGGTCGGGCTTGTGCCAGCTCGCGCCGACGGTGAGCGAATCGTACAGATCCTTGAAATAGCCTCTGCCGCCGTCGCCGAAGGTGCCGTCCGTCAGCGTCTGCACGGCGCGGCGCATTTCGCCGTCTGCGGCGAGGCGGGCGTTCGGGTCGTATCCTTCCTCCTTCAGCCGCGCGATCTCTTCCACCTCCGCGCCGAAGATGTAATTGTTTTCCCTGCCCGCGCGCTCGACGATCTCGATATTCGCGCCGTCCATGGTCCCGCAGGTGACGGCGCCGTTCATCATGAATTTCATGTTGCCCGTGCCGCTCGCCTCCAAACCCGCCGTCGAAACCTGCAAGGATACGTCGCTGCCGGCGACGATCTTTTCCGCATAGCTTACATCATAATTGCAGACAAATACGATTTGCAGCTTATCGCGCACGTCGGGATCGCCGTCGATTTTTTTTGCGATTTCGTTGATGAATTTGATGATGCCCTTGGCGCGGAAATAGGACGGCGCACTCTTTGCCCCGAAGAGGAACACGCTCGGTCTGAAGTCGGGCAGTTCGCCGCGCTTCAATCTGAAATAGATCTCCAGAATCGCGAACGCCGTCATCAGCTGGCGCTTGTATTCGTGCAGGCGCTTGACCTGCGCGTAAACAATCGCATTCGGCAGAAGTTCGATGCCCTCTCTGCCGCGGATATAGGCGGCGAGCCTGCGCTTGTTTTCGCCTTTGACCGCCGCAAACCCGCCCAATACTTCCGCATCGGCGGCAAACGCGCGCATCTTTCCGATTTCGCTGAAATTATCGCGCCAGCCCTCGCCGATGTATTTATCGTACAGCCTGCAAAGTTCGGGGTCGCACAGCATCAGCCAGCGCCGCTGGGTGACGCCGTTCGTAACATTGACGAACTTTTCGGGCGTATAGCGGTACGCGGGCGCAAACAGCGAATTTTTTAAAATTTCCGTATGGATGGCGGCGACGCCGTTGACCTTGCCCGCCATATATACCGCCGTATTGGCCATCGAAATATTTTTCCCCTGCACGATGCGCATCGCTGCGCAGTCCTCCTTGGGAACGCCGCCCTTTTTCATGTCGCGGTATTGCTTCGCCGCCAAACGGAGAAGAATATCGTAGATGTCCGGCAGAAGCTTTTCGATGTACTTTTTCGGCCAGCATTCGAGCGCTTCGGGCAGGATCGTGTGGTTGGTATAGTGAAATACCGACTGCGCGATGCCGACCGCCCGGCCGAAGGGCACAAAATACTCCTCCGTGAGGATACGCAAAAACTCTGCCACAGCGAGCACGGGGTGCGTATCGTTGAGCTGGATCGCACACAATTCGCCGAAGCGGGAAAAATCTTTCCCGTGCCGCTTTACATACCCTTCGACAAGTTCGCCGACGGCGGACGCGGAGAGAAAATATTCCTGCCGCAGGCGCAAAAGTTTGCCTTCCTCCGTATCGTCGGCAGGGTACAGATATTCGCTGATTTTTGCGGCGCTTTCCGAACCCTCTGCCTGGTACAGCCGCAGTGCGTTGACGCGGTTTTTGCCGATGATCGGCATATCGTACGGAACGGACAGCACTTCCCCGTCCGCAAAGCGTATCCTTCTCGATTCGCTCTCCCTGCGGATGCTCCACGGGTCGCCGAAGGACTGCCAGTCGTCGGGCAATTCCTCCTGAAACCCGTCCTCGAATTTTTGTTTAAACAGACCGTATCTGTAACGGATGCCCCTGCCGTACACGGGGAGATCGCACGCTGCGGCCGAATCCATGTAGCATGCGGCGAGACGGCCGAGCCCGCCGTTGCCGAGCGCGGCATCCTCGATTTCTTCAAATGCGGAGATATCCACTCCCTTTTCCGCGAGGAGCCCGCGCACGTCTTCGAGAACACCCAGCTCCATCAGATTGTTGTAAAACATGCGGCCGATGAGAAACTCGATGGAGAGATAGTACGCCGATTTTTTATCGGCGGCGGGCGGTATTGAAACTGAATTCCTTGGGAAAAAAGCCCACATAATCGTAGATCGAGCCCGTTGAACTGAAGGACGAAGTGATCAGCCATACGCACGGGAAGAGGAACAAAAACGCGATGACGGCGAGCAAAATATACGACCAAAGCGAATCGAAAAAACGTTTTGTTTTGATACTTGTGTTCAGTTTCGTACTCATCTGTAAGTATCCTCCCTCTTATAGGACGGTGAAAGGACGTAGGCGATCAGCGAGAAAGTGCCCGTGATCAGGAAGATAAGTATGCTGACCGACGACGCGATGCCGTAATATTTGCTCCCCCCTCCGAGCGCGAGATTATACAGCCAGTTGATGAGCAGGTCCGTGCTGTTGGCGTTGAAATATTCCGTATTGTTGACCAACCCGTTGCGCAGGAAGAAAGAGGTGCCGAAATTGTTGAAATTGCCGATAAATTGAGTGATGATGATCGGCATCGTCGCAAAGAACACGAACGGGAGCGTGAGGGCGAAAAACTGTTTCATCGCACTCGCGCCGTCGATCTCCGCCGCTTCGTACATGTCCTTGTTCATGTTCGAGAGAACGCTCGTGGACAGGAGCATGGAGGAAGGGATCGTGACCCAGGTATTGACGAGCAGGCAGACGAAGCGCGCCCAGCCCACGGAATTGATGCCGAGGAAGTCGATCCGTGCGCCCTCGCCCCACAGCCGCACGATGAGCCAGTTGATCGGCCCCATGCCGCTGAACATATAGCGAAAACCGATCATCGTGATGAAGCCCGGCACCGCATAGGCGAGAATGGGGAACGCCCTCCACAGTTTTTTGCCCTTGACGCACTGCTTATTGACGAGAAGCGCGAGGCACAGCCCGCCGAAATAACTCAAAAACGTCGACAGTATCGCCCAAATGATATTCCACAGGAAAACCTTTCCGATCGTATTGATGTACGTCGTGACGGTGAAAATGGTCACAAAATTTCCGAACCCGATCCAGTCGACGAGTCTCGGCGGCGCAATCGTACCGCTGTAATTGGTGAAAGCGGTGAGCACCGTAAATATAATGGGCAAAACATTGAAGATGATGACGCCTACGACGGGGAGCGCGAGCGTGACCATGTAAAATTTTTCGTCGAGGAGCGATTGCAGCGACTGTTTGAAATTGTTCGCCGGACGCCCCTCCGACAAACGCTTTGCTATGTTGTTCGCGTCTTTCACGTTTTCGTAATACAGAAAGACCGTAAAAGCAATCACGAACACCGAGGCGACGCCGCGTATGAGCATGGTGATGGAGTTATCCCCTTCGATCCCCATGACAGGATCGCCCTGCATCGTGCCGAGCGTAAAAAGCCCGATCAGATCTCCCGCTCCCATCAGCGCAAAGTATACAATCAGCACAACTTCCGCCAGAATCAGGAGCAGGCCCTTTCCGAGCTGCTTATTCCTGATCTGCCCCGCGCCCATGAAGATCATGGAAAGTTTTGCCGAAGGTTCGCAAGTCTTTAAAAATTCTTTCAGTTTTATGAACGGCGATACCGCCTTCTCCCGCAATGACGCTATACTCATGTTTTCCCCTCCTCTTCTCAGCCGATCTCCATCGCACCCCGAATGTTCGTTACCGTATCGGAAAGGAGCGATTTCAAGGAATCATCCGTCTGATAAACGCTCGGCTGGCCTCTGCCCGTGACCGTTACGTCGTCGGCGACGAGCGCGAACATTGAACCGACGGACGACCACACGAACAAGCGCACGCACGGAGGGCATCATCGTCACACGATCCGCTTCGACGCGGTTGTAGACCATTTCGCTGTAGGCGTTGGTATCATCCGCCTCCGCCGCATCCTTCCGTGCAGGCACGACGCCAAGCATGGACGCGCGTTTGACGACCTGTTCGTATTTTGACGCGAAATCGACGAACAGCAGGCTCGCTTTGGGCGCCTTTGTGTAAGAGCTGATCGCATAGCCGTTTACCCCGCCTATCGTGGTCATCTCGAAAGTGGCGGAATCCGCATCGTCCAGATCGCCCGATTCGGGAAGGGCGGGAACATCGGCGACCTTCAGGTTTTCGCGCGCCTTGTCCATTGCGGCGCTCTCGGAAAGCCCCTCCGTGCGCTCGTATTCATCGGCGAGCGCGTTCAAAAATTTGACGTATACGTCGGGCGTGGTGATGGTCGCGAGATATTTGCCGCTGGCGATGCCGTTGTAAGCCTGCACGGTATAGGCGTCGCTCGAAGCGTCGCTGTCCATGACAGACGCAAGATCCTGCATGACGCGCAGACCTTTGTATGCTTCTCCGTTTGCGAGCCCGATATCGTCCGTAGAATCCCCGAAAATATACGCGCCGTAGGAAAGGAGGAATCCGAAATTAAAATATTCGTTATTCAGCGAGTGCACGTACCCGTAGACGGGATTGTCGTTGGTGGAAGTTGCGCGGACTTCCTTGCTGTATTCGTACAGAGAAGCGTACGACTCGAGCACGTCGGGCGTGCCGTTTCCGTCCGCATCCGGCTGGTCGGCAAACTTATCCGCACGATAGAACAGTACGAGCGTCTGCACGTTGATGGGTACACCGAACTGCAAATCCATATCGTAGCGGTTCATGGAAAAGGTCGCGGAAACCCTTTCGTCCAGCTTCCCCTCTCCGTAGATGTCCAGTTTTTCGGTCGGCAGCGGCAGAACGTGCCCGTTCTCCGCATAGCGCATGATGACGTCGTTGGCGTTGTACAGCACATCCGGGCCGTAACCGAGCGGGCCGTTCGTTTCGAGATCGGTGTACTGGCTCATGTTCGCGTCCTCCGCCTTGATGCCGTATTCGGCATACTCCGCGTTGAACGCCGCGATCAGCTCATCGAAATACCCTTCGTCGACCGCCGTGTCGTTGTCGAGGATCTTCAGCGTAACGTTCTGCTCCGGCTCGCCCTCGAATTTCGCCATCAGCTCTTCGTACGAGACCGAAGAACCCGTTCCGCCGCCCCCGCACGCAGAAAAGAGCGTTAAACACAGCGTTGCTGCGGCCAAAACCGCGATTGCCTTTTTCATAGTCTTCCTCCTTTAATAAGATCGATTATCATAAAATCATACGATTTTATTTCCCTTTCTTTGCCGCCGAGCACACGGCGGATAACGCTGCCCGTATTATTGACAGCTAGCAGCAGATCCCCGCGCCTGATCAGCAGCAGCCCGCCCTGCGCCGCGTAGTTGATCTCCTCCGAAACGATTTTTTTCCGCACACCGATCAGCCTCTTGACCGCGGCAAACACCGTTTTGTTCCAATGCGATTCGTCCCAATCGAATGTGCGGCGGCAGTCGGGGTCATACCCGCCTTCCATCCCGATCTCCGTGCCGTAATAGATGCAGGGCATCCCTACCGAAAAGAACAGGATCGCCAGCGCGCAGAGAAGGCTGCGCACGTCTTTCCCGCTCTTTTTCGCGAGAGTCAAAAAACGCTCGGTGTCGTGGCTGTCCAATAAATTGAGCATCATGCGGTTGACCTGGTCGGTGTTGCGCATGAGGATATGCGAAAGCCTGTCCGCCATTGCCTGCGCGTCGAATACGTCATACACGAGATAATCGAGGCAGGCTTTGGTGAGGGAATAATTCATGATCCCGTCGTATTCGTCGCCGCGAAGCCAGGCGTACGCATCGTGCCAGTTTTCCGCGATGAGAATGACATCCGCCTTCGTACGCTTGATCTCTGCCCGGAACCGCCGCCAGAACACGTCGGAAACTTCGTCCGCCACGTCCAGACGCCAGCCGTCGATCCCGTATTCTTCGATCCAATATTTCCCGACGGAGATGAGATATTCCTGCGCCGCGGGCGTATTCGTGTTAATTTTGGGCATATAGGTACAGCCCGCAAAATGTTCGTAATTCCCCTTTTCCGGGTCAGGTTTATCGCCGCGGATGAAAAACCAGTCGTAATACTTCGATTCCCTGCCCTTTTCGACCACATCGCGGAAAATCGGGTTCTGTTCGCTGCAATGGTTGAAAACGGCGTCGAGGATAATGCGCATCCCGCGCGCGTGCGCCTCGGAAGAAAGGCGGCGGAAAGCCTCGTCGCCGCCAAACATGGGATCGACGCGGAAATAGTTGCAAATGTCGTATTTGTGATTGGAACAAGACTCGAAAATGGGAGTGAGATACAGCGTATTGACGCCCAGCTCCTGCAAATAATCGAGCTGTTGCCGTATTCCGTCGAGGTCGCCCCCCGCAAAGCTTTTCGGGTTCGGAATGTCTCCCCATTTCAGATTGACGTATTCCTTTTTATCCTGTGTATCCCCTACAAAGAAACGCTCGACAAATATCTGATAGACGATCGCCTGTCGCACCCAAGATACCTCGCGGTGCACGTCGCCCGGGTTGATATACGGGCATTGGAAAAAGTTGAAATAACCCAGTTTAAAGTTATATTCTTCCGTTACGCCGTTTTCCGAAAAATAGAAATCCCCCTCCTCCGTATGCAGAAGAAAAATATACGCGAGACGGGTATCCGAAAGCGCCATCTTGATGCAAAAATAGTCGAAAAGGTCATCCGAGCAAAGCAAGTACATCGGGCTTCTTTCCCTCTTTTCCGTCCATTCGTACTTCATCGAATAGATGATGTCCGCAGAGCGGACTTCTCCCTTTGCCGCGCGCAGGCGGATCGTCAGCTCGTTGTCGGAAACGGGAAAGCTGTAATTCGATTTGATTGCATGATAGACCGCTTGCTTGTTCATTGTCTTTTCCTCTTAATTGCATTTCTGCCGTCGTGGACGGCAGAAACGGTCATGACCGTTTTTTCCTTCACTTCAATACTTAACTGTTTAAGTTAAACTGTTAAGTATATTCTATCACAAAAAAACCATTTGTCAATACCTTTTTCAAAAATTTTTTGAAAAATCTTTCAGACGCCGGGAATTTGAAAAATCTTTCAGACGCCGGGAAAGCGATAAATAAATCGTCATTTTTCATTTTGACATTTTCATATAATGTTGGTATAATATAGAAAAACAATGGCAAGGGAAAGCCTATGACGAAAAGAGCCACCATCCGGGATGTCGCACGGGAGGCGGGTGTGTCTGTTGCCACCGTTTCGTACGTCCTGAATAACAGACCCAATCAAAAAATTTCTGACGATACAAAGAAAAAAGTACTGCAAATAGCAAACCTTTTGCAGTACTCCCCCTCTTTTGCCGCAAAGCAGCTCACCACCGGCAAGAGCAATATCATCGGCATTCAGATCGGGCGTTATGCTTTGCGCAATACCGATCATTATGATTTGATCAATGTTTTGATCGAACTGTTGCTGCAAAAGGGATACAGCACGATCTTTTTACCGCCGATCAAGGGCGATATGCTGGAACCGCAGCCGAATATCGACGGTATTATCTGCCTGGATCTTTCGCAACGAGAATTCGAGCTTTTAAGCAACAACTATCTTGTTCCCATCGTTTGCTCGGATATGATCGTGAATCACTATCTGTTCTTCCAGATCTACAGCGATTTTTCCGCTCTTCCCGAAAAGCTTGCCGATTTCCCGAATTATACTGTCCTCTCGGCGCGGCCGCACAATGAAAATTATGCGGACTTTCTCGCGGAATCGCTGAAAGGGCACCTTTGCTTTTGCGATAACGCGCAAATGCTGTTCGGCCATATCCGGCAGACGCCGCCTCCCTACGTCACGTTGGGCGAATACCTGTCGCTTTGTGCGCTTCTCTCCGTACCGAAAAAAAATGTACTGCCCGTTCTTTCCACTGCTTCGTACGATTTTCCCGTAACGCCGTTTTACCGCATCGATCTCGCGCCGAAGGCTTCAAAGCTCATCGATGCCATGTTCGACGCGATGGCGCGCAACCCCGTCGACCACGATGTGCGCGTATCGATTTAACTTTGGCAACATTCCGCTTTTTATCCAAGTCACGTTTTGAAAAGGAACCGACGTTTTACCGTCGGTTCCTTTTACTTTTCTAATTTAACTCTATCATTATGATTACGCGCAAAGGGTAATATTGCAACACTATACACTTCAAAATATCTTTTTTCTCAAAAACATACTCCTAGTAGTTAAAGCAAAGAAAAGCGGCCGCATATTTCTGTGCAACCGCTCTTCTTTTTATTTATAATTTTTTCCATTTTGATACTAAAATCACTTTAAGGTTTTTTCACTTGTCCAAACATAGTTATGCAGTTTCTTCTTCAAAAATCAGTTTTTTCTACCGTCCGTAATAGAATAAATCGAAATATCTGAAAAAGCTTCTGAGTATTTCTCCATAAAAGTCCCTTTCATAGTTTCAATATATTCCTCTATACTTAAATCATTTCTAATTTTTACAAGAATTTCACTGTTTTTTTTGTTTGTTTTAATTAAAGAAAATTTTAAGTCTTCCGACAAATTATTGGGCGGATCTACTATTGCGTTATAACCATATAATCTGTTATCAAACAATATTATTTCCTTACCGCAATGAGGACAAAGGGCTTTAACCACTTTAATTTGAAAAGGAATAAAATTATCTGGAAGTTGAATTTTTTTCGACCTATGCCTAAAAAACCTTTACTACAGAGAAATATATTTCCGTTTTTATCACTATAAGCCTCTCCGTCATATTTTCTCATCAATTCATCGAATTCTTTTCTCTTTTCTTTTTCTTCTCGGGACTCTTCATTTTCTAAGAGTTGAAACTCCTTTGTATTGCATTCGCATTTAATCATAAAAGAAATACTATTCGACTTGTTTTGTATATTATAAGCAACCTTATTAAGATAATTAGGCATAATATCGAACATAATAATCTACTCCTTAAAATAACCATTTTGCAATTCGAGCAGCCCATCCAATAACTTTATAAGTAGTATTAGGATTACTTGCAAGTAATTTTATTAACTTGTTGGTCTAACTGTTTTAAAAAATCAAACATTTAAATCACCGCCATATCTTTCTTCGATTATTTTATATAAATTTGTATAGTCAACGCGGGGTGTATAAGGATACGAATTATCTTTCTTATACTGCACTATACTTCTGACGGCTTTTCGCAGGGAAGAAAAGCCTAAGTGCGTATTTATCCTGTCCAAAAACAGCTCGTTGCAGTATCGCGTTTCTGCCGAGGTAAGTTTCTTGATATCATAAATATACAAATCGTCAGGGTGGTACTGCGGTAACCCATCTTTCAAAGGCAACTTATAATTGTTATAATTGGGGGCATATAAATTTTCATTGGGCAATTCGGTCAAATCTTTTAATTTTGGCATCTTATAAAGCCATGAATACATTTGCCTGAACTTATAAAAGGGCGATATTTCAACAATCATACGCTTTGCCGATATAGGATACATCTGAAAATTTTCGTGGAAAAATTCTTGTAAACAAATCTGATTTTGTAATAACTTAATGAATTCAGAATGCTTTTCCTTTTTTAATAAATCTATCAAAAACAATAATTTCTTGCTATTGTGAACCGTTACTCCGTTCCAATCCTTTTCATTTTCGGAAGTCATGCCTATATCTGTAATTACAAATTCGTCGTGTTTGTATTCCGAATCCCAAAAGGCAAGATAACCTGCCGCAATTATTTGCGACCACCTGTGCGCGGGATATGTTTTGTCGGGGTGTTCCAAAATTTCCTGCGGAGAACCGTCTGTATCTAATATTACATTCAGAGTGCGCATCCAGTAATCATACGGAGTTTCTCCGGAAAATTGTTTTTCCTCAAAAGGCGGTTGCATATCCTTGATGCCTCTTTCACATTTTTCCGCAGAAATATTATTTTGACGACAATAATTGCGCCAGTGCTCTGCCGAATCTACATAAAACCGTTTCTCTTTCTGCAAAAACGGCTCATTACCTAAACTGCGCAAAGTAGAAATCAGAATAAATTTTTTTACTAACTTCAATTCAGTCCTGTTCAATTCAATTATTTTTTCGGCTTTAAGCAACTTGTTGGCGAGAAGATTACCAAACTGTGATTCAAGTTTAAAGTTAAGATTCTTCTCCGTATCGTCATCATAAAACCCTTTCTGCGAATATGCCTTATCCACCTTTATATCTTCGGCAAGTTCCCCCGTATGAATATTATACAGGCTGAGTTTATCGCTGAATTTTTTTAGGATAAATCGCGGAACATAATGCGAATACATCACCTGATCCCCCTTTCCTTAAATAGCCCCTCAATCGGCTTCCCGCAAGCTCTTATAGATTTCGCTCGTAAAAATACCCAGCACTTCCCTTTTTATCTCTTCATTATTCAAAAGCAAGGAAAAGAAATCCTGATTTTGTGAAAGCCCTTCAATGAGCGCATCGTCGATACCGTCAAAATACGAAAATTCAAAATCCTTTTCGGTATTGCTCTTTGCGCTCGCGCGAAGTTTATCCGATTTGAGAAGCAAATCCCGGATTTGCAGCATCGCCTTGATGGCAACGTCATTATCATACGCCTTTCCCGTGCGGCTGTTGATTTCCGCAATAATGACGGAAAGCCGCTCCTGCTTATCCTCCGGCAACGCAATCGTATCCGCAGTCGGCAATTTGATAACCGGGCTCGGATTGATGCGCTCTTTAATATGCGTTTCGCCCTTTTTCTGAACAAAATTCGACGCTTTGATTTTGCCGTCAAGGTCATACCCCCTGCCCGGCTGCCGGATATCGATATAAGACAGCAGATAATCGACGAACAGATATTTTTTATGCAGTTCAATATCTTCAAAACACGATACCTGAATGAGAAACTGATAGAACCGCACAAAGTGCCGCATGACCGCAGCAATTTCAAGCTGTTTGAGAAAATCGTATTCTTCCAGCCGCTTTTTTGCGCGGCCGAAATAGAAATTCAGCTTTTCCTTCGTCTTTGCGTGCGTATCCCCGCCATACAATAATTGCGCCGCTTGTTCAATGTCGTTCGGATCAAGAATATAATACCCGTCCAGCTTGGCTTCCAGATCGTAAACGGCGGACGGCGTCACCGAGTTTGCGAGCAACGTCGTCGTATAATAGGGCTCGAACGCCTTTACGATGTCGTCATATGTATTGACAAAATCAAGAATAAACGTATTTTTATCGAACGGCGGACAAATGCGGTTGAGGCGGGAAAGCGTTTGCACCGCGTTCACGCCGCGCAACTTTTTCAGGACATACATAGCGCAGAGTTTGGGCTGGTCGAACCCCGTCTGATACTTGTTTGCGACGAGCAAAACCTTATAATCGTCCTTTTCAAATTCTTTCGGCAACCGTTCTTCCGAAAAGCCGTTTATTCCGCTTTCAGAATATTCGATGTTATCCACTTTCACTTTGCCGGAAAATGCAACGAGCGATTTTATATCCGAATATCCTTTCTTTGCAATGTAATCTTCAAACGCCTGATGATACTTGACTGCGCTTTCGCGCGATTTGGTGATGACCATTGCCTTTGCTCTGCCGCCGAGTTCCTGCATGACCGTCGTGCGGAAATGCTCGATAATGACCTCGATGCGCTGGGCGATATTCGTTTCATGCAATTCAACAAACCGCGCGATCTGCCGCTTTGCTTCCGAGGTTTTGCAGCGCGGGTCTTCTTCCACCTCTTTATTGATCTGATAGAACGTTTTATATTCTGTAAAGTTTTGCAGCACATCGAGGATAAACCCTTCCTCGATTGCCTGTTTCATCGAATAGATATGAAACGCCTGCTTTTGCCCCTTTGCGTTTTCCTTGCCGAAAAGCTGCAAAGTCGTCGCTTTCGGCGTGGCCGTGAACGCAAACATGGAAACGTTCGGCTGTTTTCCGTTCCGCGCGAGTTCGTCGGCAATAACGTCCTGCGCGTCGGGCGTGCCTTCCGTATCGATCTCCACTTCGCCCCTACCGAGAGTCATGGTGATCGCCGCCATATCCTTGCCGGAAGTGGAAGAATGCGCCTCGTCGATGATAACGGCAAACTTTTTCTCTTTGAGCCCCGACACGCTGTTTACGATATACGGAAATTTTTGTATGGTCGTTGCGATGATTTTTGTATTTCCCTTCAATGCAATGGCAAGGTCTGCGGAAGAACATTTATCGTCCATCACGCGGATCAATCCCGTTTTATGCTCCATACCGAGAATTGCGTCCTGCAACTGCCTGTCCACGACAACGCGGTCGGTCACAATGACGATATTGTCAAAAATCACCTTGTTTTCGGCATCGTGCATGGAAGCCAGCCTGTGCGCGAGCCACGCGATAGAGTTCGTTTTACCCGAACCGGCGCTGTGCTGAATCAGGTAATTCTGCGACGTGCGGTTTTGCTCCACGTCGGCAAGCAATTTGCGGATAACATCTAACTGATGATACCGCGGAAAAATGACGCTCTCTTTGATCTTTCTTTTTCCGCTGAGCTCGTCCTTTTCTTCCTTCGTCTCAATAAAGATAAACCTGAAGATGAGGTCGATGAGCGTATCTTTCGTGAGAATGTCCTCCCACATATAGGAAACGCTGTATTGATCGGGATACACGGGGTTGCCCTTGCCGGCGTGGACGCCTTCGCCGTTGCCCATGTTGAAGGGCAGAAAGAACGTCGCTGAGCCATTCAGCCGCGTGGTCATATAGACCTCGTTCAAGTCCATGGCAAAGCAGACGAGGCACCCCGCCTTAAAACGGAAAAGCCGCGTTTTCGGGTTGCGCTCGGTGCGGTATTGGGTGATCGCGTCCGCATACGACTGCCCCGCCAGATTGCATTTTAGCTCGACGGCGATGACGGCGAGCCCGTTGATAAAGACGACGAGGTCGACGCGCTCTTTGTCGCTCGCCCACACCTCTTTCATGACGGAAAAAATATTTTTCTGATAGCGGACCGCCGCATCCCTGTTGAATGTGGTGGCTGGTTTTTGGTAGAGCAAATCGAGCTTGAAATTTGCAAGTTCGATGCCGTGTTTGAGAACGGAAAGGAGGCTCCCCCGCTCTTTGGTCGCCTCGGCGTTGATTGTGGCGATGAGCGTATCTTCTAACTTGTCCTTGAATACCTTTTTAAGCTGCGCCATCGTTTCGGGCTGTGTTTCAAATAAAAAGCGCATCAGAAGTTCCCGGTCGGCGGCAAATTTATCGTCATAATATGTATGGTCGCGCCCGATGTACCCGTTGCCCTGCACGAGCCGCTCGATAATATAATCTTCAAATTCAAGTTCGGAAAGAATATTATTCATTTGCTGACTCCCCTATTTTAATGCCCCGTTCAACAACGTCTTGTTCGGTAATTTCTTTCATCTGCCCCAATGTTGACTTGT
>CALVMD010000008.1 GCA_944342025.1 uncultured Clostridia bacterium
CGCATCGAATACGACGCGCCTACGCTGCATATTTACCTGACCGACGGTACGCACTATGCGTTCGATTTGCAAGGCGATAGTGACAGCGATCTTCCCGACAACGTGACGGAAACGAGCGCGAGTTGTACGCAGGACGGCGTCCGCACGACGTATACCGACGCGACAAAGACGGAAGTCGCCGGCGTACGCACGATCGAAAAGGCGACGGGGCATACCTATGAAGACGGCGTTTGCAGTGTATGCGGGCACGAGCAGGCGGACGACATGGTCTTCGCGCTCAACGACGCGGAGACGGGGTATATCCTCACCGAGTATAATTCTCACGCGTGGGATACCGTTTCCGTGCCCGATACCTATAACGGACTGCCCGTGGTGGCGATCGCCGACGGCGAAACGCTCTTCGGGGCGGCGCTGAGTTCGGGCGTATTCAAAGATCACACCGAGATCGAAGCGGTCATGCTCGGGCAGAATCTGACGGCGGTCGGTATCGGCGCTTTCAGCGGCTGTTCGCAGCTTTCGGACATCGATCTTTCCCGCGTGACTTCGATCGGCGGATGGGCTTTCCAGAACGCGGCGCTTACTTCGGTCTCGCTGAATGCGGCGGTCTCGTCCGTTCCCAACAATGCGTTTTACGGCTGCGCGCAGCTTACAAGCGTGAGCCTGCCCGAAAATCTGCAGGAGATCGGCGCCAGCGCCTTTTACAACTGCACGAACCTCACTTCCGTCGCGATCCCGGACGGCATCACGTCGATCGGCAACAGTGCCTTCATGCAGTCCGGGCTGACGTCCGTCGTTGTGCCTGCGTCCGTCACGTCGATGGGAACGTCCGTATTTGCCGACTGTGCGGGCCTTGCAAGCGCGTCGATCAAAGCAGACATTGCATTGCCCGGATCGACCTTTATCCGCTGTGCGGCGCTTTCCCGTTTCAATTCGGAAGAAGATGGGGTATGCGACCTGACGGCATACGATGAGATCCCTACCTCCGCTTTTGTGAGTGCGCAATTTGAGACCGTTCTGTTCTCTTCCTCTCTGACGAGCGTCGGAACGAACGCTTTCAGCGGCTGTTCTGCCCTTACGGCGGTAGATTTCAACGGCAATACGGGCGGTGTCACCTTCGGGAATCAGGCTTTCCAGAATTGCACCGCGCTCGAAACGATCGAGCTTCCCGCAGGCTCGGCGCTTGGCGGAACGATGTTCAGCGGCTGCACGAGTCTGAAAAATATTGCGCTCCCCGCATCTGTCTCCGAGATCCCGTCCAATTTTTTGCAGGACTGCGAATCGCTTGAAAGCGTTTCGATCCCCGATTCGGTCACAGAGATCGGCACGGGTGCGTTCAGCGGCTGTACGAGTCTTACGAGCATCGTGTTCGGCGAAAACAGTCAGCTGCAGGTCCTCCGCGGGGTCACCGGCTGCACGGCGTTGACCTCGTTCACGATCCCTGCGGGCGTCACAGAGATCGCCTCCTGTTCGGGGAATTATGCCCTTATCGAGATCGTCAATCTCAGCGGGCTTCCCGTTACGGCGGGCGGGTCGGACAACGGCAGTATCGCGCAATATGCGGAAACGGTCGCGGCGGAAAAACCCGACAGCGCGTTCGTCACTGTCGGAGATTATACGCTGTACCGCGACGGGGCGGCGGAAAATGAAAAGTGGGCGGTGACCGCTTATAACGGAACGCCCGAAGACGGGGCTCTGGTATTGCCCGAGTCCTTTACGGTCAACGGTACCGAGGTGACGAATTACAGTATCGCCGCCCGCGTATTTTACGGCAGCGAAACAATCAGCTCCGTTTCGATCCCCGCAGGCGTCACGTCGGTCGGCGCGTTTGCTTTCTCCAATTGTGAAAATCTTGTTTCCGTCACGTTTGCGGAGGACTCGCGGCTCACAAGCGTCGGCGTCAGCGCGTTTGCGGGTTGCGAAGCGCTCTTCGCGATCGCTCTGCCCGATTCGGTGCTTTCGGTCGGAAACAGCGCTTTCAGCGGCTGCACCGCGCTTTCCTCCGTCGGCTTCGGAGAAGGCGTTCAGACGATCGGTTCTTCCGCTTTTGCGAGCTGCTATGCGCTCAAAACGATCGTGATTCCCGCGAGCGTGACGAGCATCCAGAGCAACTCTTTCAGCAGCTGCGCGCTGGCAGAGGTTTACAATCTTGCGGGGGACGGGCTTGCCAACATTCCGGCTGCGGAAAACGTCTATACGGCGGAAGGGGGCAGCAAGCTGGTCAAAACGGAAGACGGATTCACCTTCCTGTATATCCCGGCGGCGGGCGAAACGCCTGCAAAGGCATATCTCCTTTCGTACAGCGGAGACGCTGCCATACTGACGCTGCCTTCTTCGTTTACGGCGGGGGAGGAGAGCGTGACTTCGTATGAGATCTATGCCGGCGCGTTTGCGGGCAGGAGCTTTACCTCTGTCACCCTTCCCGCGGCGGTCACGGCGGTCGGAGATTACGCATTCTACGGCGTGAGCGTGCTCAGGATCACCTTTGCCGATCCTGCGGCTTGCAAGAGCATCGGCGCATATGCGTTCGCATACTCTTCGGTCATGATGTTCGATTCCGAAGCGGCGTACGGGTTGGATCTTTCGGGCTTTGCGTCCGTCGGCGAATATGCGTTCGCCTATACGACCAACCTGCACACCGTGAAAGTGGCGGCAAGCGTGACGGACATTGCGGGGCGGGCGTTCGCCTATTCCGCTGTTACATCCCTTGAATTTGCGGAAGAGAGGACGGAAGATCTGTCTTTGGCAACTTATGCCTTTGCGTACATGACGTCTCTGCGGAACGTCACGCTTCCGTCGTATATCACGGTGCTGCCGCAGTATCTGTTCCGCGGCTGCACGGCGCTCACGTCGGTCACGCTGCCCGACACGCTCACGACGATCAACAATTATGTGTTCCGCGACTGCTCCGCGTTGACGCAGATCGTGCTTCCTTCTAGCCTGACGAGCGTCACTTCGACGGCGATGAGCGGTTCAGGAATCGAATATTTTTATCTGGACGGTTCGGAAGAAGATTTCGAAGGTGTGTCTCTTCCTTCGTCCGTCAAAAATGCGGCATATTACTGCTCCGAAGAAGATCCGATCAACGACGGCAATTATTGGCATTACAATGCAGACAACGAGATCGAGATCTGGGAAATGATCTGAAATCATACAGACCGGAAAAAACGGGCAGGCTCCGACGCGTCGGAGCCTGCCTTTGTCTGTGTTTTACATAGAAAAACCGCCGGGGTTGCCGGCGGTTTTAAGAAAACTTGGTTCAAAGAATGATGTTTACGAGGCGGCCGGGAACGACGATGAATTTTTTGACCGCTTTTCCTTCGACGAGAGGTTTGACGAGGTCGCTTTTCAGGACGAATTCTTCGATGTCCTCGCGTTTCATGTCCTTTGCGATCATCAGTTTGCCTTTGATCTTGCTGTTGACCTGTACGGCGTATTCGGTCTCTTCGCGTACGAGGGCGCTCTCGTTGCAGACGGGATATTTCTGGTCGAATATGGAATATTTTCCGCCGCAGGCCTCCCAAAGTTCCTCCGCAAAATGGGGGGCAAAGGGCGCGAGGAGAAGATTCAGATCCTTTGCGCACGCTTTGAGGAAGGGAATGTTTTTATTTTCCAGCCCGTCGTATTTGTAAAGGGCGTTGACGAATTCCATCAGTCTTGCGACGGCGGTATTGAAGGAGAATACTTCCACGTCGCGCGTGATCTGCCTGATCGTGTTGTTGCGCACGTAGTCAAGCTCTTTTTCCGCGGCGTTCATGCCTGTCTCTTTGCCCTTTTCGTCTTTGATTTTCAGGATCAGACGTTCGGTGCGGTCAAGGAATTTAGCGACCGATTTGATGCCGTCGTCGCTCCACGGTCCGCCTTCGGTATACGAAAATCCGAACATGAGATACATTCTGAAAACGTCGGAGCCGTAAACGGATACATATTCGTCGGGGGATATGACGTTGCCTTTGGATTTGGACATTCTGTTGCCGTCCGGTCCGAGGATTACGCCCTGATGGACGAGCGATTTGAAAGGTTCGTCAAAATTCAGGTAACCCATGTCGCGCAGCGCTTTGGTGAAGAAACGCGCGTAGAGGAGATGCATGCAGGCATGTTCCGCGCCGCCGATGTATTTGTCGACGGGGAGCATCTTGTTGACGATCTCAGGATCGAACGGTTCTTTGGCATTGTGCGCGTCGGGATAACGCAGGTAATACCAGCTCGAGCAGACGAATGTATCCAGCGTATCCGGATCGCGCAGCGCGTCGCCGCCGCAATGCGGGCATTTGGTGTGCATGAATTCGTCGCTCTTGGCAAGGGGGGATTTTCCGTCCGGCTTGAATTCCACGTTATAGGGGAGTTTAACGGGCAGATCTTTTACCGGCACGGGAACGACGCCGCATTTCGGGCAGTGTACCACGGGGATGGGGGCGCCCCAATAGCGCTGGCGGGAAACGAGCCAGTCCCTGAGGCGGTAATTGACCTTGCGCTCGCCCTTGCCGATCTTGGTGAGATAGTTGGCGATCTCCGTGCGCGCCTCTTCGCCGAACCTTCCGTCAAATTGCAGACTGTTTACGCAGATGCCGTCTTCGGTGAAGGGAAGGACAGTCTCTCCGTTTTTGTTTTCGATGACTTTCGTGACGGGCAGTCCGTATTTTTTAGCAAAGGCGAAGTCCCTCTCGTCGTGCGCGGGAACGCCCATGACGGCGCCCGTGCCGTAGGAGTATAGGACGTAATCGGCGGCGTAAATGGGCACTTTTTTTCCGTTGACCGGGTTGATCGCGTAGTGGCCGATGAATACGCCGGTTTTTTCTCTGGAAGAGGAGAGCCTTTCGATCTCGTCGGTGTGCGCCGTTTTGTCGATATACTCCTCGACGGCGGCGCGCTGTTCGTCGGAAACGAGTTTTTTCACGAGCGGATGTTCGGGCGCGAGCACGACGTACGAAACGCCGTAGATCGTGTCGCAGCGGGTCGTGAACACTTTGAATTTATCGCCGCTCTCGCATTCGAACTCGATCTCGCAGCCGACCGATTTTCCGATCCAGTTTCGCTGCATGAGTTTGGTCTTTTCCGGCCAGTCGAGAGTATCCAGCCCCGACAAAAGCTCTTCGGCATAGTCGGTGATCTTAAAGAACCACTGGGTAAGATCCTTTTTGACGACGGGGGTCCCGCAGCGCTCGCAGCAGCCTTCCTGCACCTGTTCGTTTGCAAGAACCGTGTTGCAGCTGGGGCACCAGTTCACGGGAGCCTCTTTGCGGTAGGCGAGACCTTTTTCGTAAAGTTTCAGGAACATCCACTGGGTCCATTTGTAATAGTCCTCTTCGCAGGTCTTGACCTCGGCGGACCAATCGAACATCGCGCCCATCGCTTTGAGCTGTTTTTCCATCGTGGCGATATTTTGTTCGGTCGAGTCCTTGGGATGGATGCCCGTTTTGATCGCATAGTTTTCGGCGGGAAGGCCGAACGCGTCGAAGCCCATGGGCTGGAATACGTCGTAACCCTGCATTTTTTTGAACCTTGCGAACGTGTCGGAAGGCCCGTAATTATACCAGTGCCCGACGTGCAGTTTTGCGCCGGAAGGGTAGGAGAACATTTCCAGAACATAATATTTGTTGTCCATGTTCTTGCGATTGAAATTGTTCTCTTTCGTCTTCTCCCAACGCTGCTGCCATTTGCTTTCGACTGTCTTCATATCCATAATTATATAAGTCCTCCGCGCCGAAGCGCAAAATTATTCCTGAGTGCCGTGCCCGTCTTCCGGTTCATCGTCCGGCGGGTTCCCTCCGTCCGCAGGCGGATTTGTGTCGTCCGGGATGTTTTCGGACGGCTCTGCATCCCCGCTTTGCGGCGCAGGCGCATTCTTTTTGATCGTCCTTGCGATCCAATAAGCGGCAGGGCCGCAGATCGGGATGAGCAGGATTATGAGATTCCAAGGGATGATCGCTTTCGTTACGCCGCGGTCGCGCAATAAGACGAAGAGCGTTGCGATCGCAAGAAAGTAATGCGCTGCCAAAACGGCGATCAATACGATAGCTATGGGTGGCATAGTATTCTCTTTACCTTATAAGAATTCACTTGATTATATAATGTTTTGGATTTTAAGTCAAGTTTTGCGTGCTTTTTTAACAAAATTTTTTATAAACGGCGCGAAGAGGGCGGCGGCTGCGTAAATAAAAGCCGCGGTGCGGCATACACTAACGGTATGGAGATATTTGTCAGCGAAAAGGCGAAAAACGCCCGTTATATCGCGTATATATATGCATCGCTTTGCGGCATGTCGTCGGCCTGCGGGACAAAGAGCCGTATCGCGTTCGATGACGACCGGATTATGCTTTGCCTGGAAACCGAGAAAAAATATGAGCCTTTTCTACGGAGGCTTGCGGAAGAGAAAATATCCGAATGCATAGCGGTGGGATACAAATACGAACTTTTCCGCCGCGCGGTCAGGCCCACGGGGCTTTGCGGGGAAGACGCCGAGATCTTGCTGGCGGCGCTCGTGGCTGCGGATTTTGCGGACGACAGGCGGTATATCCGTTCCGCTCTGCACGGGGCGGACGTTTATACGATAGACGGCTTTTTCTCTTTCCGCCTTGCGGCGATGCGCCGAAAGTGGCAGAATGTGACGGCATGTGTGCCGCCGCATTTCACAAAGGAGAAACTAGCCGCTTTTCTCGGCTATCTTTTCAGGGAAGGTTCCGAAAAGATTTTCGTGCGCGGAGGCGAGGTCTACGACGGACAGTACAGAAAACTCAGGCGCGCGACCCTGATCGAAGAGGGCGTGTCGGAAATGAACGGGATTCGCGAGATCATTCTCAGCGGCGCGGGAGAGGTGGAGTGCGTCAGTGCGCTCTTCCCGAAGGAGGAAGAATTTCTTCGCCTTTATTATGCGGGAAAGGTGACTTTCGCCTGAAGATTTTTCCTTTCGGTAAGCAGTGTTCAAACGGTTGACAAAAGGAAAAAAATGCATTAGAATAACGGTATAATTTCATTCGCGAAAAAAAAGACAAGTACACCGAGCGAAGTACGCCTCAGAGAGCGGGACCGTGGCTGAAAATCCCGTGCGGAGCGTTCGGAAGAAACCGCTTTTTCAGCGAAAGCGCGCGCCTGCTGAACGGCGCAAAGAGGGGGCGGATACCAATCCGCAATTAAGGTGGAACCGCGCAAGTCAATGCGTCCTTAAACGTCGATTCGTTTGGGGCGCTTTTTTATTGCGTTTCTTACGGATGTATGTAAAAAACGTGCGCCGCAGGCGGCGCAGGAGGAGAAAATATGATCATTACATTGAAAGGCGGAGACAAAAAGGAATACGCCGCGCCCGTCAGCTGCAAACAGATCGCGGCAGACATCAGCGACGGGCTTGCCCGTGCGGCCGTCGCGGCGAAGGTGAACGGGGTGCTCGTCGATCTTGCGCACGTCGTCGAGAGCGACGCGGAGGTCGAGATCGTCACGCTCAAAGACAAAGAGGGGCTGGACGTATACCGCCACACAACGGCGCACGTCCTTGCGCAGGCGGTCAAAGCGATCTACCCGACCTGCAAACTTGCCATCGGGCCGACCATCGAAAACGGTTTTTATTACGACATCGATTTTCAGACGCCCATCACGCAGGAAGACCTTTCCAAGATCGAAGCCGAGATGAAAAAGATCATCAAGAGCAATCTGCCCGTCGAGCGCTTTACGCTGCCGCGCGCGGACGCGATCAAGCTGATGACCAAGTTTTCCGAAAAGTATAAAGTCGCCCTCATCAAGGACCTGCCCGAAGGGGAAGAGATCTCCTTCTACAAACAGGGCAGCTTTACCGACCTTTGCCGCGGGCCGCACCTTCCCTCCACGGGCAAGATCAAGGCGTTTAAGCTGACGAGCATCGCGGGCGCGTATTGGCGCGGGAACGAAAAGAATAAAATGCTCACCCGCATTTACGGCACCGCGTTCGCGAAAAAAGAAGAGATGGACGCTTATTTTGCCATGCTCGAAGAGGCGAAAAAGCGCGACCATACAAAACTCGGGAAAGAACTCGGGCTGTTTGCCATGATGAACGAGGGGAAAGGATTCCCGTTCTTCCTGCCCAAGGGAATGGTTCTCAAAAACACGCTGATCGACTATTGGCGGCAGATTCACACCCGCGAGGGGTATGTCGAGGTGCAGACCCCGATCATTCTCAACCGCAGCCTGTGGGAAACTTCCGGGCACTGGGATCATTACAAAGAGAACATGTATACGACAAAGATCGACGGGGAGGACTGCGCGATCAAGCCCATGAACTGCCCGGGCGGCATGCTGGTATACAAACTCACGCCGCACAGTTATAAAGATCTGCCCATCCGCATGGGCGAACTCGGCATCGTGCACCGTCACGAAAAGAGCGGCCAGCTGCACGGCCTGATGCGGGTGCGCTGCTTCACGCAGGACGACGCGCATATCTTTATGCTGCCCGAACAGATCACGGACGAGATCAAAGGGGTCGTGCGCATCATCAACGAAGTGTACACGCTCTTCGGGTTCAAATATCACGTCGAACTTTCTACCCGCCCCGAGAACAGCATCGGCAGCGACGAGGACTGGGAGGCCGCCACGGCAGCTCTCCGCGCCGCGCTCGACGAACTGAACCTGCCGTATGTGGTGAACGAGGGCGACGGCGCTTTTTACGGACCGAAGATCGATTTTCACCTGACCGATTCGATCGGCAGGACATGGCAGTGCGGGACCATTCAGCTGGATTTCCAACTGCCGCAGCGCTTTGAGGCGGAGTATACGGGCGAAGACGGGCAGAAACACCGCCCGATCATGATCCACCGCGTCGTATTCGGTTCGATCGAACGCTTTATCGGCATCCTCATCGAACATTATGCGGGCAAATTCCCCGTGTGGCTCTCGCCCGTGCAGGTCAAAATTTTGCCTGTTTCCGACAAATCCGCCGATTATGCCAAAGAGGTGGAGGCGGCTCTCCGTGCGGCGGGACTTCGCGCGGAGACGGATATGCGCAACGAAAAGATCGGGTATAAGATCCGCGAGGCGCAGCTTGAAAAACTTCCGTACATGCTGATCATCGGCGACAAGGAGAAGGAAGAGGGCACCGTTTCCGTGCGCATGCGCGAAAAAGGCGATGTGGGCGCGATGCCTCTTGCCGATTTCGTCGCCAAGGTGAAAAAGGAAAACGACGAAAAGACGAATTTTTGAAAATTTTCTCCGCTTCAGAGTGAAAAACGGTTGACAAGCGGGGGCAAAACTGGTATTCTATTCGGGTAAAAGCAGAAGGAGACTTCTCGCCTTGCGGCAATTGCGTCGGCAAGTGCTCCGAATAACGATTTTTCCGCACGCGATGCGTGCGCGATCAGTCAGATTCTGAGCAGGCGGGTCCTTTTGCGGGCCCGCCTTTTTTGCGGGCGCTTTCCCGGATCGAAAAAATAAAAATAAGGAAGGTATAGACGTATTAAAGCCCAACATCAGGTCAACGGAGAGATCCGCGACCGTGAAGTGAGAGTAATCGGCGACGACGGGCAGCAGCTCGGCATCATGAGCGCACAGGCGGCGCTCAGGCTCGCGGAAGAGAAGGATTTGGATTTGGTGAAGATCTCGCCTACGGCGAATCCGCCCGTGTGCAAGATCATGGATTACGGCAAATACAAATTCGAGCTCGGGAAAAAGGAAAAGGAATCCCGCAAAAATCAGAAGATGGTCGAAGTCAAGGAAGTTCGCCTTTCCATGACCATCGACACGAACGATCTGAACGTGAAATCGCGTCAGGCGCAGAAATTTCTGGAAGCGGGGAACAAAGTCATGGTTTCCATTCGTCTGCGCGGCAGGCAGAACGCGCATTCGTTTTTGGGGATCGAGGTCATGAACAAATTTTTCGAGACGCTGGAAGGCAAGGGCGTCATGGACAAAAAACCGGCTACGGAGGGCAGAAACATCACGATGATGCTTTCGCCCGCAAAGCAATAAATTTCGGCATGCGATCGCCGCGCACTTTTTTCTGCGCGGCGGGAGAGAAAATATTTTCGGAGGACAAACATATGCCTAAACAGAAATCCCACAGCGGTTCCAAAAAGCGTTTCGACATAACCGGAAGCGGCAGAGTTAAGAGGGCGCAGTCGGGCAAAAACCACAAGACGGGAGACAAGCCCAGGAAGAGGAAGAGGAGCCTGCGCCAGACGGCGTTCGTCAGCGAGACGCAGGAACTTACGGTCAAGAATCAGCTCATCCCGTACAAGAAATAAGGTCATAAGGAGTAAAAGATATGCGTATCAAAAGAGGTGTAAACGCTGTTAAAAAGCGCAGGAAGATATTCAGGCTTTCCAAAGGTTATTTCGGTTCCAAGAGCCGCTCTTACAGGATCGCGCGCGAAGCGGTCATGAAATCCCTCATGTATGCCTACACCGGCAGAAAGAGGAGAAAGAGAGATTTCCGTCAGCTCTGGATCGCAAGGATCAACGCGGCTGCCCGCGTGAACGGCCTCTCTTACAGCAAGTTCATGCACGGGCTGAAAGTCGCCGGCATCAACCTCAACAGAAAGGTGCTCGCCGACCTTGCCGTCAACGACGCGGCTGCTTTTGCCGCTCTTGCCGAAAAGGCGAAAGCCGCAATTGCATAATGAGCGAAAACCTTCTTAACAATTGCTTAAGAAGGTTTTTTGTATTTGTCATGATCACATCGCGCCAGAACGAATTTATCAAGCGTGTCGCGTCGCTCAAAGACAAAAAATATCGCGAGCTGTGCGGCGAATACATCATCGAAGGCATCAAGCAGGTCAGAGAGGCCGTCCGTTCGGGGCAGGAGATCGTAAACGTCGTCGTGTCTCCGCTCTACCGCGGCGAAGTTTTTCTGCCCGATAGGACGGTCGAAGTTTCGGAAGGAGTATTTGACAAACTTTCCGAAGAGGCGGCGCCGCAGGGGATTCTTGCGGTTTTGAAAATTCCGAAGACCGAACTTTCGCCGCCGTCGGACAGTTGTCTTTTATTGGACGGGGTATCCGACCCCGGGAATCTCGGCACGATCATCCGCACGGCGAACGCGGCGGGGTACGGGGAGCTTTACCTGAGAAATTGTGCCGATCCGTATGCGCCCAAGTGTGTGCGCGCCGCGATGAGCGGTCTGTTTTTTGTGCGCATTTACCGCATTTCGGAAACGGGTACACTCTTTGACGGAGTGCCGCTCATCTGCGCGGACATGGCGGGCGAAAACGTCTTTTTGTTCCGTGCTCCCGAAAAGTTTTGCCTGGTGATCGGAAACGAGGCGAACGGCGTCAGCGGTGCGGTGCGCGGAATGTGCGCACATACCGTCAGCATCCCCATGCGGGAAAGCTGCGAGAGCCTGAATGCGGGCGTTTCCGCAGGGATTTTGATGTACGCCCTTTCGGAAGGCGCAAGGGGAAAATGAGAAAACAGAGAATCATCGAACGAGAAGGAGATAAATATGTCAGGACACAGCAAATGGCACAACATACAGGCGAAAAAGGGCAAGGCTGACGCGGCGCGCGGGCGTATCTTTACGAAATTGGGCAGAGAGATTTCCGTGGCGGCCAAGGGAAACCCGAATCCCGATACCAACAGCAAACTTGCCGATGCGATCGCTAAGGCAAAGGCGAACAATATGCCCAACGACAACATCCAGCGCTGCATCAAAAAGGCGGCGGGGGAGCTCGGCAGCGTCAATTATGAAACGCTCGTTTATGAAGGGTACGGCGTGGGCGGCTCGGCGCTCATCATCAGCACGCTTACCGACAATAAAAACCGTACGGCGGGCGACGTGAGGAGCACGCTTTCCAAGTGCGGCGGTGAACTCGGCAGCACGGGCTGTGTCTCGTACATGTTCAGCAACAAGGGGTATCTCGTGATCGAACGCACGCTCGATCTGGATGAGGACACTGTGACGGAATATGCGATCGAGGCGGGTGCGGACGACATCGTGGTGCAGGACGACGTGTTCGAGGTTTATACCGACCCTGCGGCGTTTTCCGACGTGCGTAAATTCCTGGAAGGGAAGGGGCTTGAATTTTTGGAGGCGGACGTCCGCATGATCCCGCAGAACAAGATCACGCTCAGCCCCGAAAATGTCGAAAAGTTCGAAAAGCTGCTCGATAAACTGGAAGAACTGGACGACGTGCAGGACGTTTATCATAACGTCGACCTGCCCGACGACGAAGAAGAGGAATAAAAAAACAGGTTATATATGCCGTTATGCCGAGTACTCTGCCTGACATAACGGCATTGAAACTATAAAAGGGAGGGACATAAATGACGGTTGAAGAGGTTTGCCGGAAAGCCAAAGAACACGCCGGCGCCATTGCGCTTGCAAGAGAGAACGAGATGAATCTCATGCTGATCGCGGCGGCAGGTGCGCTCAGGGACAGAGCGGAATATATCATTTCCGAAAACAAGAAGGACGTGCAGGCCTGCACGCGCGGTCCGCAGTTTGTCGATCGGCTCATGCTCGACAAAAAGCGGATCGACGGCATTGCGGCGGGCTTGGAAAAGCTTGTGGAACTCAAATGCCCCGTGGGGGAAGTCCTCGAAGAGCGCACCCTCTATAACGGCTTGCAGCTGAGCCGCGTCCGCGTGCCGCTCGGGGTGATCGGGATCATCTACGAGGCTCGGCCCAACGTGACGGCGGATGCGATCGGGCTTGCGGTCAAAAGCGGCAACGCGGTCGTTCTCAGGGGCAGCAAAGACGCGATCTGCTCCAACAAGGCGGTCGTCTCCGTCATCAAGGGGGCGCTCGCTGACGCGGGGTTCGATCCCGAATTTATCCAGCTTATCGAAGACACTTCCCGAGAAGGCGCCGAAAAGTTCATGAAAATGAACGGCGTCGTCGACGTCCTCATTCCCCGCGGCAGTGCGTCGCTGATTAAAAGCGCGGTGCAAAACGCGACCGTTCCCATCATCGAAACGGGCACGGGCAACTGCCACGTCTATTTTGAAAAGACGGCGGATTTTGCCAAGGCGCTCCCCATCCTCATCAATGCCAAAACGCAGCGCTCCTCCGTCTGCAATGCGTGTGAAAGTTTGCTCATCGACGAGCCGTTTGCAAAGGCGCATCTGAAAGAGATCGTCGCGGCGCTGAAAGAAAAGAACGTCGAGATCGTCGCGTGCGAAAAGTGCCGCGCGATCATGCCCGAGCTTGCGGCGGCGACGGAAGAGGATTATTATACCGAATTTTTGTCTCTGAAAATTTCGGTTAAGATCGTCGGCGGCGTCGGCGAGGCGATCGCGCACATCAACAAGTACGGCACGCATCACAGCGACAGTATCGTGACGGAAGACGCGGCGGCTGCCGAAAAGTTTTTGAACGAGGTGGACAGCGCCGCCGTTTATGTCAATGCGAGCACCCGCTTTACGGACGGATTCGAATTCGGCATGGGTGCGGAAATGGGGATTTCCACGCAGAAGCTGCACGCTCGCGGTCCGATGGGGCTGAAAGAGCTGACTTCCTATAAATATCAGATCCGAGGCAACGGTCAGGTACGCGGCTGAAAAATATTTTTTCGGTGCGCGCATAATCGCCGCAAAAGCGCAGATAATACTATTGTCAGCAGCAGTAAGACAGGTTTGTTGAATAAAGATTTTTATGAGAAGAGTTTGTCGCGATGATTACTGTTGCTTTCATATAAAGTCACGCTTTGAATGCGGCGAAAATTATTTGTATCTTTGAATTGTCTCTTTGCGTTACGATGGCGCATTCAGGCTGTTTGATCTGATATGAAAAAATGCACCCGCAGGATAGAGCGGGGCAATTTGTGAGAGGAAAGGTGTAAGAAATTATGCGTTTCCTCTTATTTTTTGTGCGCGGGATATGTCTGAGCGGGTCCTGCGCTTTTTCATATACAGCGCCGACGGCGCCCGCAGCGTAAATTGTTCAAGGGGTTGACAGATCGTGTTTTACGGAGTATAATCGGAACAGAGCGTTTTGAGTTGATAAGGGGAATGCGGTGAAAACAAAAGAGTTTATCCGCCTTTTAGAGAAGATCGGGCGGGGCGACATGCGGGCGATGGAAAAATTGTACGACGGCTGTTTTTCACGCATTTTTTATTCCGCTTATATAGTCGTGCGGAATCGTCAGGATGCTTACGATGTTGCGATGCAGGTTTTTTTGAAACTCTGCAATTACCCCTCCGATATTTATTCGATCAGAAATCCCGAAGGGTTGGTCTGCACGATGGCGAAAAACGCGGCGAAAGATTTTCTGCGTTCGCAAAAGCGCAGCGTTTCGCTTTTGCCGGGGCATGAATGCGTTCAGGCGTCGGACGACGGGTTATTTATGGCGGATATTCTCGATTGTCTGGACGAGCGGGAACAGATCATTTTCGAACACCGCGTGATCCGCGGCGAAACTTTTTCTGCCGTTGCCGAGCTGCTCGGCGTATCCGCCGTCACGGTCAAGCGCAAATATAAAACGATAAAAGTAAAGATCAAAAACTTGTATTCGAAAGGAGACTGACAATTTTTGTCGGTCTTTTTTTGATTTTTGTGATACTTTTCGCGTTTCTGAAACGTCATATATTTAGAAAACATTTTCGGGGGCGACTTATGGCAAGGTTTGAAAGAAAAATTCGGAAGCGATTGAAAGAAGAAACGGAAGATTTTGATGTTTGGTTTGAAAAGAATAAAGAGCATTTTCCCGGTTTTGTTAATGAAGAATCAGAGGAGGAAGAACCGCAGGGCACGGTAAAACTGAAAAAGAAAAGATTATGGATTATACCGACGGCTTTTGTGCTGGTTGCTCTTTGTGTTTTTCTTTGTTTTTTGCCGATGATTTTAAATAATAAAGAAAACTCGTTGCCTCTATATTTTGGAGATGAAGCTGTATATGGGTTGGATTTGACGGAGCAGGAACAAGAAGACATTAAGTCAGAATATCCTTTTATTTCAAAATTGACATTGGCTACATATAGAAAATTATTGCGGACAGAAGATGAATCGCTTGTTTTTATGATTATAAGAGGGGAAATTGAAACGGAAAATGATTATTATTTTGTAACAATGCAAGTTGAATTTAATCCGTATTATAATTTTTTGGACAAGGCCAATTATGAAAATTTAGAAGCCGTAATAGAATTAGATGATAATTTAATACATTATGAATCACAGGGTTTAGATAGCGATGAGCTGTACTGGTATTACATGCTGACAGAGAGTAACGGACAGCGCATCTATTGGGAAGTACATTGTTTTGAAGAAAGCATAGAAGAGTTTATACAAATTATATTTTCGGAATAAAGGAATGACAGCATGATCACATTCAGCAAGGTAAGCAAGACGTACACGCCGAAGAAAGGCGTGCCGGTGGAAGCGCTCAAAGAGGTGAGTTTTTCGCTGCCCGATAAAGGGCTGTTCTTTATCCTCGGCCGGTCGGGAAGCGGCAAATCTACGGCACTGCATCTGCTCGGGGGACTGGATTCCGCGACGGGCGGAGATGTCCTCGTGGACGGAAAATCCACAAAGGATTTCACGCAAAAAGACTGGGACGCATACCGCAACGCGTGCGCGGGGTTTGTGTTTCAGGATTATAATCTGTTTGACGATTTCACGGTCAGGAAGAACATCGCCCTTGCGCTTGAATTGGAAGGGGAAAAGAAGTTTGACGAAAAGATCTCGGCGGTGCTATCGGAAGTAGGGCTTACGGGATATGAAAAGCGCAGCCCGAAGGAACTTTCTGGCGGGCAGAAACAGCGCGTTGCGATCGCGCGGGCATTGGTGAAAGACCCGACGATCATCCTTGCGGACGAGCCTACGGGCGCTTTGGACAGCGAAACGGGGGCGGAGATCTTCGAACTGTTGCGCTCTCTGTCCAAAGACAAACTCGTTGTGGTGGTATCGCACGACAGGGAATTTGCGTCGGAGTATGCGGACGGCGTCATCGAATTTGCGGACGGGCGCGTAAAATCCGACACGGCGAGCGCCAAGGCGATCGCCGCAGCAGAGGATGTTGCGGCAGAGACAAAGGAAAAGGGCAAAAAGCGGGGCATGGGCATCGGCGCGCGGGCGCGGCTTTCGGGCATGGGGCTGAAAAAGCACCCCGTGCGCATGGTGTTTACGATTTTTTTGTCGATGGTGTGCTTCGCGCTCGTCGGCTTTACGGACGCTTTCGGGTGTTATGATACGAACGAAGTCATTTACAATTCCATGCGCGATGCCGGATTCAATTATATCGGATATATGATCGATATGCAAGATGCGGGAGCTCCGAGTTACCCAAATGGCTATTGGTCAAAAGAGGACGAAGAGAATTTCAAGGACAGACTCCATACGGAACGAGTCGATTATGTAAACAACGCGCTGTCAATCCCGATGTTTGCCATTACAGAAACGCAGAGCGAGGCTCGTGCTTGGGGCTATATGCCTAATTCGTTGGGGTGCATGGAAGCAAACGAAGAGTTGTTTGATCTGTACGGTCTGACGTTGTTGGCGGGCAGGATGCCGCAGCCGGTGGCGCCGGACGAACCGGAAGAGATATTGATCTCCGAATATTTCTTTTGGCTGTATCAAAAGTACGGATTCGAAACGGGAACGCAGTCAGAAGAAGGCCTCGGATATGATTATCATTCGATCCCCGTCAATGATTTTTCTGATGTGCTGGGTCAGATATTGCCTACAAATGAAGTGGGGATAGACTATAAGATCGTCGGGATCGTAGACACCAACTATAATTTTGAAAGATATCAATTCATAGAGGATTATTATAAAGAGGACAAAGATTATGTTGATCACGACCTAGCCGACAAACTTTCTCGGTTGCAGACGGAGCGGTACGCCGATCTGATGTCGCGGCTGCATCGCGTATTATTCGTCCGCGAGGGTTTTGTCAAAGACGAGTGTTATGCGGGCTTGCAGGGCAATACCGAAAAAGATCGCTATGTGGTAAGCGCGGGGACGAATTCTTACAGGGCTTATTATTTCAGCGAATTTACCCCGAGCGAGAAAGACAAGGTGTTGTATTGGACAAACGGAGAAAAGGAATTCCTTGCGGAAGACGAGGCCGTTTTGCCGATTTCCATGCTTTTTTCAAACATAAATGAAAACATAGTGTACGGAAAGGCATTGGATCTGCTGGACGTATTTACTAAGGAAAATTATCGGGAAACAGACTTTGCCACGGCGGAGGAATATGCTGATTATATAAGGTTGAGAGATCCGTACGGCAATGAATATCAGCCTGAATACCCGTTCGACTATTTCGAGGTGAGGGCAAAGCAAGCGCTTGTATTGGAGCAGCCCGAACTTATGCAAAGCATTGCCGAATGCAATGTAGCCCAAGAGGATGTGTATGGCAGAACAACTCCCGTAGGCAGCGGGGAATATCGGGTTGTCGGTTTCTACGATGATTTGAAAATTGAAAGAGTAGGAACAGTTGCGCCCGCGGTATTGGCGAACGGAAACGTTGTGGAAAAGTATAAGGATCGGGAACATGGCAATCGTCAATACAATTTAGTATTTGTGCCGTTTACGGGAAATTACAAACGCGATAAAACACTCTTTACGAGTGATTACTGTAGTGGATTCGGAGGGGTCAGGTATTATAGATTTAAAATTAACGACGGGCAAGAAATTCCTTATACAAATCCACAAATTAATATAGTTTCTGAGGCGGACGGAACGCTGCAGGCACTGTCTGATGTGTTCGTATATGCGGCTATCGGTTTTGCGGTGGTGGCGTGTGTACTGTTCTATTCGTATATCCACGCAAGCATAATCGGAAGAAAGAAGGAGATCGGCATTCTTCGAAGTTTGGGCGCGAGCAAGAAAGATGTATTCCTCGTGTTTTTCGGGGAAAGCATTCTGATCTCCATAATCAGCGTGATACTGGCGGTTTTGCTGTTCGGGTTCGGGACGATGGGCTTCAATATATTCCTGAATACAAGTCTGTTGATGCCGATCTCGCTGTTGCGTGTTGGGATAAGGCAGATCGCCATCATTCTTGCCCTCAGCGTGGGCGTGGCGCTTGCGGCGACGTTTATCCCTTGCTACCGCAATTCCTGCAAAAAGCCAATCGACGTCATCAAGGATTTGTAAGAAATAAATTATATAGGAGGAAAAAATTATGAAAAAAGTTAAAGCGCTTGGTGTGGTATGTGGCTTGTTTATAGTTATGGTAATGTTTTGTATGCTATATCTATGGACAGCAACAGAAACAAAAATTTCTTACGCTAAATCGGGGAGTTTACCCGCAGAGAGCGTATATGCAGTAGAGGTGAGTCAAACATATGTGCAGTTTGACGAGCAAGGGATCTCTCCTATATTCGTGGAATATGGTGCAACAAATGTGCAGTTTCCTGTGCCCGAATCTGACAGCGGGAAAGAATTTCAAGGCTGGTATTATAATGGTATAATGTATGCCGATGCGGAAGGGCAACAAGTAGTAGCGTGGGATATACAGGCAGAAGAAGTGACTTTATCGGCGAAATGGTCAGTAGAAAAGTATACCATAAAAACTACATATGGCGGAAAGACCTACTATTATTCAGTTCAAAGCGGTTGGGCAGCCGATGCAAGTTATCGTGTAGAATACGGGGCTCAATTGAATGGTAATGATCAACTTGAAGAAGATTTTCGTAAACTGGAGATTATAGAAAATAAAACACTCTCAAAGTTTACGAGGAATGGAGCGGATTTTAAATTGAGGGATAAAATACCTGATTTGGGCGCAAGCGGAGAAGTCGTAGAATTGACACCGTGTTTTGAAGATGAAACACATCGCATATATTATGATTTGAACGGCGGAGAAGCGCCAGAAGGATTTGAAGAAATGCAGGAGTTTGTTTCGGGAACAAACATTACAAATGCATTGCCTATATTGGAAAATGATCCGGATGGGCATCAATTTGTCGGCTGGAGGATAAAGGGATGCCCTGAAAATCCCGAATTAGTCGGGGAGTTGATAGGAAACATTATGCCCGATTGTACGAAAGCACAAGGGAATGGGCATATACAGTTGAAAGCCGCTTGGAGATACAAGATAATATATAATTTGGATGGCGGGAGAAACGCGTCCGGAAATCCGACGAGTTACACATTTGAAGATGAGATAATATTAAAATCTCCGACCAGAACGAATTATGATTTTAAGGGGTGGTTTACAGATTCACAGTATACTCAACAATGTACAGAAATTAAAGATAAAGAGGAGGACATCATATTATACGCCAAGTGGGAAGGAAAGTGGTTTTCGATTAATTGCCATAATGTCAAATTCCAGTATGATACTGCTTACGGAGGCCCTTCTCGATATCAATACGGTGTGGGAATTCCTAAGTTAAGTTCGGTGTCATTCCATATCCCTTATCCGGACAGAGAAGCGCATTGCGAATTTGTGTGCTGGTGTTTGGATGCGGCATTAACAAAAGAAACAACGTCGATTAGCAAATATCAGACAGGAACTGTAAACTTGTATGCAAGATGGAGATATATTTCCCCTAATTGTGGCAGATATGCTGATTATACAATTACAGATTCCGGAAGATTTAACCAACGTTGGGATGAGGTTCCCATAGGTATGACTTGGGGGACTCCTGGCTATGATGCACTAAAAGCAATGGGGTTCAAATATTTTGTTCTTCAAATAGAGTTGACGGCATGGGAGGTGAACGATGGGTATCAGTATATATTTATTTATGACGGCGAATCTAAAAATGCAAACTTATTGGCTGAACAGAAATTTGAAATCAGTTCTTCTTCAGAAAAACTTTTGCCGGTGTTTACCTTTATAATTGATATTGAAAAATTAAAAAATGTTGATATTTTATATGTGCGTTATGGAGCCTCCGGGAACTGGTCAGACACTTGGCATACAAATGAATTTAAAGCAGCAAGACAATATGTTGTGTGTGAAAGTGATATTAAAATAATGAAAAACGGGAGCATTATGTGGTAGAACTGAGAGGATATGTTTTATAGATTTTGTTTGCCTATGCCGTTAATATTAACGGCATAGGCAAACACTGAAAATTGAATTGCTATCGAGAATTATGAAAAATAATAAAGGAGCAATATTGAATGAAAAAAATAATGACATCAATAATAGCAATGATATTGGCAGGGGTAAGCATTCTCGGCATCAGCGGGTGCAATATAAAAACGACAAGAGATTATTTTATAAGCGACGGAGATTTTGTATATATAGATATGAGTGATTTCGGCCCCGCGAACAGACCGAAGGAAGAAGATTGTTATGCGATCGTAGGAACAAATCCGCAGGGGCTGAAGGAAGATATATATGTACCGGCGTACTATAAAGATAAAGTAGTAAGGTATACATGGATAGAGGAACATTGGACCTTCGCAAGAAATCGATACGCATTAGACGTAACGGGAGTAGATTCGGTATATTTTCCGTACACGCATAAAGTCTATGTTGTCGAATCATTTTATGTGGTTTTCAACTATTACGATGACAAAAGGCCTCAATATTGTTATTATACGGGCTGTGAGTATGATTATGTGTTAACATTAAATTTGGAAGTGTATTTAAATCATTCTATTAATTATTATGGCGGAAGTACAGGGAATTATGTTACGAAAAAAGCATATGAACTCAAAAAAGAAGCATATGGTAAGGATCACAGCATAATAGAAACGGGAAGTTATAAGTTTTACATAGAGGGCTACGATCCATTCATACAAATAGCCAACACCTCGTATATGTTCAATTATGAGGGAGAACCGAATGAAGGATACTTCTTCATCAATGATTTTGAGAGGGGCGGAGTGATAGAAGATACTCCGTATGAACCACGCAGGAAAGGATATACTTTTGCGGGATGGTATAAAGAACCGGAATGCGTCAACGCATGGGATTTTGCAAAAGACACACTTCCCGCGGCAGAATATGACGAAGAGGGAAATCTGTTGTTCGTTGAAACAAAATTATATGCTAAGTGGGAGCAAAATTAGCGCGAACCGAAAAATATCGGTCGTCTGCCGACAAGCTGCCAGGTTGTTTACAAAATTTTCCGTGTATGGTATAATGGTACTATCATAAACGGAGGTGCTTATGGCACGAAGAAAAAGCAATGCGGCAAAGACTGCCGAACGTGCGGTCAAAAAGACGCATACGGCGACGATCATTCTTGCGGTTTTGTTTCTGATCGTCGGGGCGGTGGCGGGCGTTCTCGTTTCGCGCAATCTTACCAAAGACGACCGCTTTGTCCTCAACGGCGACGAGGTCGTGCGGATTGAAGTGGGCGGCACGTTTGCAGACGAGGGCGCGACCGTCGTATCGTTCGGTAAAGACATTTCGTCGAAAGTTGCGGTCGGCGGCGATACGCTGAATGCGGGGCAGGAGGGCATCTATCAGCTCGTCTATACGGTAGATGATTTCCGCTGGGGCGATTATCAGCTGGTACGCGTGGTCATTGTTGGCGACCCGGAAGGGGCGGAGGATTTTCTGAATGGCTAAAAAGAAATTTTCCGTCGGCGTCACCTTTGTCGCCTGTCTTCTGGCTCTTATCATCGGCTTTGCGGCGGCGTTTTTCCTGTATACTTACATAAAGCGCCCGACGGGCGGCGATCCATATGTCAGCGGTGATCTGTCCATCCATTTCATGGAATTGGGGAACGAATACGCGGGCGATTCGATCTATATCAAAGCGGGCGACACGGACATCCTCATCGATGCTGGGTCCCGTGCAAGCAGCACGGATACGACAGCTGCGTACATCGACGAATATTGCACGGACGGCGTTCTCGAATACGTCATCGCGACGCATGCGGACAGGGATCATATCGCGGGCTTTGCGGGCAGCAATTCATCTCCCAGCATGTTCGATCGTTATGAATGCGAGGTCATCATCGATTTCGCGCGCACGAACAGCACTTCGCAGACGTATGCAAACTACATCGAAAAGCGCGACGCAGAAGTTGCGGCGGGCGCCGTGCATTATACCGCGCTCCAGTGCTGGAACGAGACAGACGGCGCAAAGCGCGTGTTTGAGGTCTCCGACGGGATCGAAATGGAGATCCTGTACAACTATTTTTATGAAAACGACAGCGGCGACGAGAATAACTATTCCGTCTGCCTGATGTTCAATCAGGGAGATAAACACTTCCTCTTTACGGGCGACCTAGAGGAGGAAGGGGAGGAATATCTCGTGCAGTACAACGAACTTCCCAAAGTCGAGCTGTTCAAGGCGGGGCACCACGGGTCGAAGACCTCTTCGACGGACGCGCTCCTTTCGGTGATCAAACCGGAAATCGTCTGCGTGTGCTGCTGTGCCGGGACGGACGAGTATACCGATACGCCCGAAAATCAATTCCCGACGCAGGCGATGATCGACCGCGTCGCGCAGTATACCGACCGGGTGTATGTGACCTCGCTCGGCGACGAGAGCGCCGAGGGCGGATATACTTCGATGAACGGCAATATCGTTGTGACTTCGAACCGCGGCGGGGTGACGGTCGCCTGTTCCGCAAGCGACGCGCGCCTGAAAGACACCGAGTGGTTCAAACAAAACAGGACGACGCCTTCGGCGTGGCTCTCATAGAAAAGGCGGGCGGGCATAAGCGAAAATAATATCGCGCCCGCCCTTTTCCTGTATAAAAGTTGTTGCTAAAATCGGTAAAAAGTATTAAAATAATTCCGTTATACACGAAAAGACAGGAGAATCACAGTTTTGATCAGGAACGATTTACGGAACGTGGCGATCATCGCGCACGTCGACCACGGCAAGACGACGCTTGTGGATCAGATGCTCAAACAGAGCGGCACATTCAGAGAAAATCAGGTCGTCGAAGAGAGGGTCATGGATTCGAACGCGCTCGAGCGCGAGCGCGGCATCACCATCCTTGCAAAAAATACGTCCGTGCATTATCACGGGGTCAAGATCAACATCATCGATACGCCGGGACATGCCGATTTCGGCGGCGAAGTGGAGCGCGTGCTCAAAATGGTGAACGGCGTGCTCCTTCTCGTCGACGCGGCGGAAGGCCCCATGCCGCAGACGCGCTTTGTCATGCAGAAGGCGCTCGAACTCAATCATAAGCTGATCATCGTCGTCAACAAGGTAGACCGCCCCGACGCGCGCATTGCGGAAGTCGAAGACGAGATTTTAGAACTTCTTCTCGATCTGAACGCGAACGACGATCAGCTGGAAAGCCCGATCCTGTTCTGCTCGGGCAGGGCCGGTACCGCGTCGCGTTACGCGGATAAAGAGGGCACCGACCTTACACCGCTCTTCGATACTATCCTCAACCATATCCCCCCGATGGAAGCGGACGAAAAGGGTCCGCTGCAGATCCTCGTCTCGTCCATCGATTACAACGATTATGTCGGGCGGATCGGTATCGGCCGCATCGAGCGCGGCACGGCTGTAGCCAATCAGGACGTCGTCATCTGCAACCACAATATCATCGACCTGAAAAAGAGGAGCAAACTCGTCAACCTCTATCAGATCGAAGGGCTTTCCCGCGTGCCTGTCGAAAGTGCCGTGGCGGGCGACATCGTCTGCTTTTCGGGCATGGAAGGCATCAACATCGGCGACACGGTGTGTGCGCCCGATAAGGTGGAGGCGGTGCCGTTTGTCAAGATCAGCGAACCGACCGTGGAGATGACTTTTTCCGTCAACAACAGCCCGTTTGCGGGCAAAGAGGGCAAATTTGTCACGTCCAGGCACCTGCGTGACAGGCTGTATCGGGAACTTTTGCGCGACGTTTCGCTGAAAGTGGAAGATACGGACAGCGCCGAGGCGTTCAAAGTGAGCGGCAGGGGCGAAATGCACCTCTCCATCCTCATCGAAACGATGCGCCGCGAAGGGTATGAATTTCAGGTCAGCACCCCGCGCGTTCTCTATAAAACGATCGACGGGAAACTCTACGAACCGGTGGAGAGGCTGATCGTAGACGTGCCCGAGGACGGCACGGGCGCCGTTTTCCAGAGCATGGGCGAACGCAAAGGGGAACTTGTGCATATGAGCGCGGTCGGTTCGCGCATGCGCCTCGAATTTCTCATTCCCGCGCGCGGGCTGTTCGGGTATAAGAGCGAATTTCTGACTTCGACCAAGGGCGAAGGGGTCATGAATTCCATCTTTTTCGAATATCAGCCGTATAAGGGAGACATCAGACGGCGCGACACGGGTTCGCTCGTCGCATTTGAATCGGGCGAGGCGGTCACGTACGGCCTCTTCAACGCGCAGGAAAGGGGCATTTTGTTCATCGAACCGGGTACGCAGGTCTACGAGGGCATGGTCGTCGGCGTTTCCCCCAAGACGGAAGACATCAACGTGAACGTGTGCAAGAAAAAGCACATGACCAACACCCGTGCGGCGGGCAGCGACGACGCGATGCGCCTGAACGCGCCCAAAAAGATGAGCCTCGAGGAGTGTCTCGAATTTCTCAACGACGACGAACTGTTGGAAGTCACGCCGGTGTCTCTTCGCATCCGCAAGAGCATCCTCGACAGCGAGCTGCGCGCAAAGGCCCGCGCGAAGGAAAAGAAGGCGCAGTAAGTTATAATTGCATAGATAGCGGCATAAGATATTCCCGACGACGAATGTGCGGAGGGAATATTTTTTATGGAAGAGACGAAGAGTGAGCCGCGCGAGGAGAGCGTCCTCATCGAACAGAGAAAAAAGATCGCGATGACGGGCGTTTCCGCCGTGGACGCGTTCGCGCCGCGCCGGATCGATCTGACGCTGGAGGGCGGCGGCAGGGCGCAGATCACGGGCGACGGGTTAAAGATCGTGAGTTTTTCCAAAGCGAGCGGTAATTTTTCCGCAGTCGGCAAGATCGAAGGGGTCCGCTTTTTCGGCGGGCACGAAAAACTTGCAAAGAGGCTGTTCGGTTGACGGATGTTTCCGTGCAGATCTATGCGGCGGCATTCTGTGTGTTGATCGGCGCGGGCGGCGGGCTTCTGTACGAGGGTGTGGGCATTTTTCGCGCGTTCGTTCCGATTACAGCGCTCCGTGCGGCGGCCGATGTGCTGTTTTTTTGTCTGTTTGCAATATTGACGGTGTCGGTCGGCGCTGCCGTCTGTCTGCCCGATTTCCGCCCGTATATGCTAGCCGCCGTTGTGCTGGGCTTTTGGGCGGAACGCAAAAGTTTGCACAGAATACTTGCTTTTTTTGCCCGCAGGCTGTATAATACATACAGGAGCGGCCGTAAACGGAAAAGCAAAAGGCCGTCGGCGTTGAATGAAGGAAGAAAAATTCAAAAAAATCGTGATCGGCGGCACCGTCGCGGCAGTCCTGCTTCTCGCGTTTCTGATCATCTTTTTGATTTATCAGCTGATCATGCTGACGGAAAAGAGAAACAGGATCGAATATTTGCAGGAAGAGATCGCGCGTTATGAGGCGATCATAGACGATCAGAATACTTCGATCGAGGAACAGTATACGGCTCGCTGGTGGCTGGAAATGCGTGCCAGAGAATTGGATATGATCCTCGCGGGAGAATGAGCTTTATGCGTATTGCGGCAATCGATACCGGATCCAATTCCGTCCGCCTGCTTATGTGGGCGGACGGTCGTTCTTTATATAAGAAAATCGAGACGACAAGACTTGCGGAGGGGCTTTCCGCAACGGGGCGTCTTTCCGATGCTGCGATGCGGCGCACGGCGTCTGCGATCGCGGCGTTTTTTGAAGAGGCGGCGCGCGGCGGCGCGGATAAGACATATGTGTTTGCGACGGCGGCCGCGCGGCGCGCGCAAAACGGGGCGGATTTCGTTCGTATGGTCAAAGATGCGTACGGCATAGATATCGACGTCATTTCGGGTGAAGAAGAGGCCGAAATCGGTATTTTGGGCGCCCTCGGCGGTGCAGACGGCGGTGTGATCGACGTGGGCGGCGCGAGCAGCGAAGTAATCGTGCGGGAAAATGGTAAAACAGTCTACGAAAAGAGCCTCGATCTCGGGGCGGTGCGAGTGACGGAGCTTTGCGGGGGAGACCGCGCGAAAACGGTGGCGCTCATCCGAAAGCGTCTGCCGTTTTACGGAACGATCCCCAAGGCGCGCATGACGGCGATCGGCGGAACGGCCACGTCCGTCGTCGCGTTGGAAAAGCAGCTGACGGTTTATGATCCCGCAAAAGTGCACGGCTGCGAACTTTCCCTCAAAACGCTGCGAAAATGGGCGGATGCACTGCTTGGAATGACGCAGGAAGAGAGGTTGGCGTTGCCCGGCATGGACCCGCGCAGGGCAGACATCCTTGGCGGCGGCGCCATGCTTCTCGCCCTGATCGCCGAATATGCGGGAGCGCGGTCGGTTACGGTCAGCGAATCGGATAATTTGGAAGGATATATCATGCGCAAACTGGAGGCGGAAACATGAAACGTGCGCTTGAACTTGCCGCCCGGATCTTTGATTGGGCGGCGGTGATCGTTATAGCCGGTATAGTTATTTATCTAGGTTACGAGCATTACTATGCGCAGTATAATTCGGCTCTTTTAATTTTTTCGCTTGTTTTGGGAGGGTTGCTGTCCTCCTTGATTTGCTGCGCTTTTCACGAGCTGGGGCATATCGTATTCGGACTTTTTTGCGGTTTTCGGTTCAACAGCCTGCGTCTCGGTCCGTTAAAAATATATAAGGACGAAGGGCGTTTGCGCTGCAGCATGAAAGATAATCCCGATACGGTTGCCGGAGCGACGGAAATGCTGCCGAAAAATGCGGACGGGCTGTATCGGAAGTATCTCCTCGTTACGGCGGGAGGGCCGATTTTTTCCTTTTTGTTTTTGGCGGGTGCGTTGACGACTCTGTATTTTTATGCGGGAGTTCATTTTGCCGTATATGCGATCGTCTGCACCTCGTTGCCGTGTGCGTTTCATCTGTTTTTCTATAACGCATTGCCGTTTTCCAGCGATTCGCTCGATACTGACGGCGCACTTCTTCGCGGATTGATCAAAAAGGAGCCCTCTTATCTCACTGCGGTCAATATTCTTGCAATAGAGGGGTATCTGTATCAGGGATTCACGCCTTCCGAGATCGACAGAGAACTGTATTTCGGTCTGCCTCAGCTGCCTGAAGACGACTTCAACTTTATTCTGCTGACGAGTTATCGGCTGATGTACTATTTGGACGGGAACGATGCGGAAAAAGCGGCAAAGGCGTGCGATCGGCTCGAAGGGGTGCTGGAATATGTTCCGGCATATTATGAAAAGGATATTGCGTCCGAGATTTTGTTTTGCGAAAGCGCGGTGAAAGGCAACAAGGAACTTGCCGGGCAGATGTATCCCGCACTTGAAAAGTATTTGAAGACCGAAGATACGCTGCAATCTTGCCGCATCCTCGCGGCGTACGAATTGTATGTAAACGGAGACAAACTGGCGGCTCTTCGAAGATTGAATGCGGCCGAAGAGAAGGCAGAAAAGTATTGGGTGCGCGGCGTTGCGAAATATGAAAAAAAACTGATCGCGTGTCTGCGGGCGGACATTATGGAAGGCGCTGCGGGCGGCGAGCCGTACATTTAATCAAAAACCGGCGGGCGGGAATTTTTGATTCCTGCCCGCCGGTTTCTTTCAGCTGAGTCTTGTCAACATTGTCATGCATTGCGGGCATAGGTTTCCCGTTGCGCCGCCGCATGCGTCGCAGAAATAAGAGCCGCAGTGCGTACATAAAAGCAGGCGCGTCATTCGCTCTCTTTTGCCGCAGCGGGCACATTTTTCTTCGTCCATATAAAGCCCTCCGTTCGTCGGCAGTATGGGCCGAACGCGGGCGTTTTATACAAAAACAACGTTCCGAAATTTATTTCATATTTTTCAAATTCGTTGTTTTTGGTATGCTGTCTTTTTTCGGGCTTTTTAGGGGCGTTTACGGGCGTTATATGGGGTTATAGCGTACAATTTTTACAATTCGCTCGGAAAACGCTTTGCGTTTCGGGCGTTTTATGGTATAATAAGAGCGTTAGAAACAGTCGATTGTGCTGAATTTTTAGGAGATTGCTAGGAGTATGACGGATAAAGTACAAGGAGAATACGGCGAGGAACAGATACAGGTCCTCGAAGGGTTAGAGCCGGTCAGAAAGCGCCCCGGCATGTATATCGGTTCGACCGACGAGAGGGGGCTTCATCATCTGGTTCAGGAGATCGTCGATAACTCCATCGACGAAGCGCTTGCCGGGTATTGCGATACGATCCGCGTTCGCATCAATAAAGACGGTTCCTGCACCGTTACCGATAACGGCCGAGGCATCCCCACAGGCATCCACCATAAAGAGGGCGTATCGTCCGTAGAATTGGTTCTCACCAAGCTGCACGCGGGCGGCAAATTCGGCGGGGGCGGCTATAAGATCTCGGGCGGCCTGCACGGTGTCGGCCTGTCTGTCGTGAACGCGCTGTCCGAATGGCTGGAAGTGGAAGTGTATCAGAACGGCCATATCCACAAACAGGTTTATAATCGCGGCGTGCCGCAGAGGGCGCTCGCCGTCGTCGGCGATACGGATAAAACGGGTACGCAGGTAACTTTTTATCCCGACGGCGATATTTTTGAGACGATCGTATTCAACTACGATAATCTGAAAGTGCGACTCAGAGAGCTTGCCTACCTCAATAAAGGTCTTACCATTTCGTTGGAAGATCTGAGAGGGGAAAAACCTCGTTTCGACGAGTTCCGTTATGAAGGCGGGATTTTGCACTTTGTCGAAGACATCAACAAAAATAAGGAAGTGCTGTTCGAAGAGCCGCTTTATTTTGAAGACAAACAGGAAGATTATTCGATAGAGGTCGCCATTCAGTATAACGACGGCTACAATGAGCTGATCATGAGCTATGCGAACAACATCCATACCGAGGAGGGCGGCACGCATTTAGACGGGTTCAAGGCGGCGCTGACCAAGGTCATCAACGATGCGGGGCATAAGCTGAACATTCTCAAAGAAAATGACAAGCTCACCGGCGAAGACGTGCGCGAAGGGATCACGGCGATCGTTTCGGTCAAACTCACCGAGCCCCAGTTCGAGGGACAGACCAAGACAAAGCTCGGCAACAGCTTTATGCGCGGATTGGTGCAGAAGGCGACGGTAGAGCATCTAGGCACTTATCTGGAAGAGAATCCTTCCAAAGCGCGAGAACTTGTCCTTCGCTGCATCACGGCGCAGAAGGCGCGCGACGCGGCGCGGAACGCCCGCGAACTGACAAGGCGGAAGGGCGTTTTGGAAAGCACGACTCTTCCCGGGAAACTTGCGGATTGCAGCGAAAAGAGGTCGGAGCTTTGCGAGATCTATCTCGTGGAGGGCGACTCCGCGGGCGGCACGGCAAAACAGGGACGCGACAGGCGTTTCCAAGCGATTCTGCCTCTTCGCGGCAAAATCCTCAACGTGGAAAAGGCGCGTCTCAACCGCGTGCTGGAAAACGAGGAGATCAAGAGCATGATCACCGCGTTCGGCTGCGGCATTCACGACGATTTCGATGAAAGCAAACTGCGTTACGACCGCATCATCTGCATGACAGATGCGGATGTGGACGGCAGCCATATCCGGATTTTGCTGCTTACGTTCTTTTTCCGCTTTATGCGCCCTCTTATCGAAAAGGGCCATGTGTATGTCGCACAGCCGCCGCTCTATAAGGCGACCCGCGGCAAAGAAGAAAAGTATATGTATTCAGACGCTGAACTGGACGAATACCGCAGCGCCAACCCCGGCAAATTCGATTTGCAGCGCTATAAGGGCCTCGGCGAGATGAACAGCACGCAGCTTTGGGAGACGACGATGAATCCCGCTACGCGCACCCTTCTTCGTGTCAATATGAAAGACGCTGTAGAGGCGGACGAAATGTTCTCTCTCCTGATGGGAGAAAAGCCTGAGCTGCGCAGGCAGTTTATCGAGCAGAACGCGAAACTCGTCGCGGAATTGGACGTTTAAGAGGTGACTTATGGCAAAGAAAGAGACGAGCCCCGAACTTACCGAAGAGTTTAAGAAAACTCTCGCGATGACGAATTTGATCGACGTCGAAGTGGACGACGAGTTGAAAAAATCCTTTATAGCCTATGCTATGGCGGTCAACGTCAGCCGTGCGATCCCCGACGTCAGGGACGGTTTGAAACCCGTACACAGGCGCATCCTTTACTCCATGCACGAGATGGGGCTTTACAGCGATAAAGCGTACAGGAAATGCGCCCGTATCGTCGGCGATGTTCTCGGTAAATATCATCCCCACGGCGACATTGCGGTCTATGACGCGTTGGTGCGCCTGGCGCAGGATTTCACCATCAATTTCCCGCTCGTAGACGGTCACGGAAATTTCGGATCCGTAGACGGAGACCCTCCCGCAGCGATGCGTTACACCGAGGCGAGGATGTCCAAGCTCGCGGCGGAAATGCTGCGCGATCTCGACAAAGAGACGGTCGATTATTATCCAACCTTCGACGATACGGGGATGCAGCCGTGCGTTTTGCCTTCGCGTTTTCCGAATCTCCTCGTCAACGGGAGCGACGGCATCGCCGTCGGCATGGCGACGAATATTCCGCCGCACAACCTTGCAGAGGTGATCGGCGCAGTTATCGCGCAGATCGACAACCCCGATATCACGGTCGACGAACTGATGGAATACATCCCCGCGCCCGATTTCCCTACGGGGGCGATTCTCATGGGCAGAGCGGGTGTCAAACGCGCTTATCGTACAGGGCGCGGGAATTATGTCCTTCGTTCCAAATGCGAGATCGAGGACTATACTTCCGGCAATATCCAGCGCACGCGCATCGTGGTCAGCGAAATCCCGTATCAGGTGAATAAAGCCCGGCTGATCGAAAATATCGCCGACCTTGTGAAGGACAAGCGGGTCGAGGGAATCTCCGATATCCGTGAAGAATCCGACCGCGACGGCATGCGCATCGTCATCGAACTCAAAAAGGACGCAAACGCACAGGTGGTGCTGAACACGCTTTATAAGCACACGCAGCTGCAGACATCGAACGGCATTACGCTCCTTGCGCTCGTAGACGGCGAACCGAAAGTACTCAATTTAAAAGAAATCATACATTATTATATCCTGCATCAGGAAGATGTCATCGTACGCCGCACAAAGTTCGATCTCAATAAAGCGGAAGAGCGTGCGCATATCGTTGCAGGGTTGGTTCTGGCGCTTGCAAATATCGACGAAGTGATCGCCATCATCAAGCAGTCGGCGGATAAGTTTGTCGCTGCCGACAGGCTCATGCAGACGTTCGAGCTTTCCGATAAACAGGCTAACGCGATTTTGGAGATGCGCCTGCAGCGCCTCACTTCGCTGGAAGTCGAAAAACTGCAGGAAGAGCTTGCCGAGCTCGAACGCACGATCGCAGACCTCAAAGACATTCTCGCCAACGAGAGCCGCGTGCTTGTCATTATCAAGACGGATTTGCGCACGATCGGCGAGAAATATCCGAGTCCCAGAAAAACGGAGCTTTCTTTCGATTACGGCGAGATCGATATAGAAGATCTCATCGAAAAGGAAGACATCGTCATCACGATGACGCATTCCGGCTACATTAAGCGACAGCCCGTGTCCGAATACAAGGCGCAGCGCCGCGGCGGCATGGGGATCACGGCACATAAACCGAAAGACGAAGATTTCGTGGAAAAGCTGTTCATCTCTTCCACGCACGACGATATTCTGTTCTTCTCTAATTTCGGCAAGGTATATTCCATCAAGGGATACGAGATCCCCGAGGCGCAGCGCCAGGCGCGCGGCCGTGCGATCGTCAATCTCTTGCAGATCGATCAGAACGAAAAGATCACGGCCGTCATTCCGCTTGCGGAAGGAACGGAAGGGTATATCGCCATGGCGACGCGCGGCGGTCTGATCAAAAAGACCGCGCTCGAAGAATTTGCCAATATCCGCAAAGTCGGCAAGATCGCGATCAAGATCGTCGGGGAAGACGAACTGATCTCCGTGCAGTTTACGACGGGCAAAGACGAAATGATCATTGCCTCGCGCGAAGGAAAGTGCATTCGTTTCAAAGAGACGGACGTCCGCCCGATGGGCAGGGACACGCAGGGCGTCAAAGCGATGGATCTTGCGGAAGGCGATTATCTCGTCGATATGCTCGTCGTAAAACCCGGCTGCGAAGTTCTTACGATCACGTCGGGCGGTTACGGCAAACGTTCTGAGGTGGAAGATTACAGGCTGCAGGGACGCAACGGCAAGGGAATCAAAGCAGGCGTGTTCAACGAAAAGACTGGATACCTCGTTAACCTGAAAGTTGTGTCCGAAGACGAAGATATCATGATCATCTCCAACAACGGAACCATCATCCGTATGCATGTGACTGATATTTCCAAGATCGGCAGGAACACGCAGGGCGTACGCGTGATGCGGCTGAAAGAAGGAGAGGTCGCAACTGTGACGGTCGCCCCTAGGGAAGAGGAAGACGAACAGACTCAGGATGTTCCCGAAACGGAAGAGACTGGCTCGGAGGGCAGCGAAGAGAACGGCCCGGAGCAGGATTCTCAGGACCTTTCGGAATCTGAAGAATAAACAGTAATTTGATGACTGTCCGAATGCGTTCAGACGGTAAAACGGCGGCTTCCCCGCTATGCGGGGAAGCCGCCGATCCTTCAAGAAAAAATGCGCACATCTCCTCTTCGAGAGATGTGCGCATTTTTTGCGCTCGTTATTGCAGGGTCGTATTTTTTTGCGTCAGCGGTTCATGATCTTTTGTCAATTTGTCTGTGATCTTCAAAAGGGCAGACGAGAGGGGGATGCAGAAGAATATGACCATGGCAATATACAGATATTGCACAAAACCCAAATGTTTGTAGCCCTCCTCAAAGAATTTTTCGTCGATAAACAAATTCGGAAGGAGAGTCAGACAGAGGATGCTGATCGTAAGCATGGCAAGGAACAAAAACGTGCGCATGGCATTCAGCGGCTGGCATACGCGTAACAGCATGATCAGCCCCGCGAACGAAATGAGGTATACGGATATTTCCATGTAATAGTCCGAGAAATATTCGGGCTGAAAAATGGCGAATATGTTTGTGCTTTGCACGGCTAAGATCAGTACGAGTGCTCCCGGGACAGCCCTGCTTAGCACGAAAGACAAAAATTTGCCTTTCACGCGGTTCTGGTTGGGCTGCAGAGACAGAAAAAACGTCGGTATGCCGATGACAAAAAATTCAAGGACCATCATGTTGCTCGTCACGAACGGGTATTGTTGCATCATGATGATCGAGATGATGGCAAACACCGTCGTGAACAGCGTCTTCATCAGATATAGGGATGAGGAATTCTGAATGTTATTGATGACGCGGCGCCCTTCAAAAACGACCTTGGGCATGGACGAAAAATTGTTGTCCGTCAGGACGATGTGGCTGACGTTTTTCGCCGCTTCGCTGCCCGACATGACGGTAACGGCACAATCCGCCTCTTTAAGCGCGAGAATGTCGTTTACGCCGTCTCCCGTCATGGCGACCGTGTTGCCGTCCGATTTGATGGATTTGACGAGGATCGCCTTCTGCTCGGGCGTAACGCGCCCGAAGACGGTATACTTATTGGCGACGGCGGCAACTTCTTTTTCGTTGAATCCTTCCAGCGAAATGTATTTATCCGCGTTGGCTACGCCCACCCGTTTCGCAACTTCCGAAACGGTCACGGGATTGTCGCCCGAGATGATCTTGACTTCTACATCGTTTTCTTTGAACCAGCGGATCGTCTGGATCGCGTCATCGCGGATGTTGTCCGAGATGGAGATAACGGCGAGCGGTTTGAATCCCGAAGGCAGTTTTTCGCCGTTCAGCCGGCCGGGGGAAAGAGCGACGATGAGCACGCGCATGCCGGCAGCGGCATAATCGTTGACGAGTTTTGCGACTTTGACGGGTACGGTACCGAGGACGAATTCGGGTGCGCCGATCGCGAGGGTCCCGATCTCGTCGAAGGTGACGGCCGACAGTTTCCGCTTGGAAGAAAAGGGGAGCGTCGCGACCGCTTTGAGCGTGTTGCTGCGGCCGAAATAGTTGTGGAGTGCGACGGAGGTCTGGTTATTGTCGTCCAGCGCCGCAAGGTAAGAGCCGACGATTTCGTTGACGGAATATTCCGTCGGGTTGTTGAGGAGCAGGCATTCGTTGACTTTCATCCTGCCGTCCGTGATCGTGCCGGTCTTATCCAGGCAGAGCACATTGACGCGAGCCAGCATTTCCAGCGAATACAGATCCTGCACAAGTGTATTGTGCCGCATCAGGCGCAGAATACCGACGGTCAGGGCCAAACTTGTCAGAAGGAGCATGCCCGAAGGGATCATGCCGATGACCACGCTCACGGTGCGCTGTATGGTGTTGTTGAGCCGCGGGATGTCGATCAATGTCGGGTCATAGGTGCGCCAGTTCACGTAAAACATGCATGCGGCGATAGGGATGATCAGAATTCCGACGATCAGGATGATCAGCTTGGTCGAGCGCATCAGTTCGGAATTTGGTTTTTTGTATTTTTTCGCCTTTGCCGACAGGGAGTTCAGATAAGTATTTTTTCCGACTTTATCCGCCCGCACTTTGCAGGAACCGCTCGAAATGAAACTGCCTGCATACAACAGGTCGCCCGTTTCCTTTTTTACGGGGACCGATTCGCCCGTCAGAAGCGATTCGTTGACTTCGGCGTATCCGTCGGCGAGAATGCAGTCTGCCGGGACCTGATCGCCCAAAGAGAGGCAGATAACGTCGTCCAAAACGATTTCTTTGGACGGGATCTCGATCGTTTCGCCGTTTCGCACGACTTTCGCGGTGGGAGAAGTCAAAAGCGAAAGTTTGTCCATCTTTCTCTTCGCTTTGATCTCCATGGCGATGCCGAAAGCGAGGTTGGCGCCGAAAATGACGACGAAAAGATATTGCTGTATGGGTGCGCCCGAATACAGCAGGGCGATCGCTGCAAGTACGCACAGCAGGTTGAAAAAGGTGCACAGGTTTCCGATAAAGATGCTTGCGTACGATTTGGAATATTTTTGATTGGTGTCGTTGAAAAGGAATTTTGAAAACCTTTCGTTGACTTCTGCGGTAGAAAGTCCCTTGGCGATATCGGGGGAATAGCGCTTTACGTCGGAATACAGAGGAACGTCTGTCTTTTTCTTTTTGAAGCGCTTTTTGATGTCCGCCAAATCAAGAGATTCCGCTTGTTCCGATTGCGCAGCCTCCGCGTTCTTTTCTGCAAGTTTCTGTTCTACGAATTCTTTTACCGCGACGGGCTTTTCCTGTGCTGCGGCATATTTTGTCTTGCTGCGGCGCAAGCGGCTGATTCCTGTTTTTGCGCTCGTCGTTTTTGATTTATCCGCCGAAGTGCCGGAAGCCGTCTTTTTTGTGTTGCTGTCCGATTGTTCGGAAGAAAGATCTGTTTGATTTTTTTTGATCGCCATAGCTGTCTCGCTCGTTATCGGCTTGTGCGCCGTTTGTAGAAATATGCAATGTCTGCAATTTATATTATTATACCATAAGTAATAAACAAAAACAATGATTCGGTAAAACAAAAAAAGAAAAACATTCTTTTTTGCTTTTACCTTCAGCGAATTTATTGCAAAAAAGTTTAAATTGGGGTAAAATGTTAAGGAACAAAAACGGAGGCAAAAGAGAATGATCGACATTAATCTCCTCAGAAAAGATCCCGAATTGGTGCGGGAGAATATCAGAAAAAAATTTCAGGACAAGAAACTTCCCTTGGTGGACGAAGTGCTTTCTCTCGATTCGAGAAGGCGCGAGTTACAAAAAGAAGGCGACGAGAGGAGGGCGAAAAGAAATTCTCTGAGCGCCGAGATCGGCAAACTGATGCGAGAAAAAAAGACGGATGAGGCGAATGCTGTCAAGGCGGAAGTCGTTAGGAACAATGAGAGGATTGCCGAAATCGAAAAGGAGACGGAAGAGATCTCCGAAAAACTCAAAAAAGATATGATGTCCATCCCGAACATCATCGCGGACGATGTGCCGATCGGGAAAGACGATTCTGAAAATGTCGAACGGCAGCGCTTTTTGGAACCGGCGGAAAAACCGTTCGAAGTGCCGTATCACCTGGATATTTTGGAAAAGCTCGGCGGCGTCGATATAGACAGCGCCCGCCGTACCAGCGGGCAGGGGTTTTATTACCTTGTCGGCGACATTGCCCGCCTGCATTCTGCGGTGCTGACCTATGCGCGCGATTTTATGATCGATAAGGGCTTTACTTATGTGATCCCGCCTTTCATGATCCGAAGCGACGTGGTGTCCGGCGTCATGTCTTTCGAAGAGATGGACGGCATGATGTATAAGATCGAAGGGGAAGACCTGTACCTGATCGGTACGAGCGAACATTCCATGATCGGCCGCTTCATGAACACGGTTCTGGACGAAAAACAGCTCCCGCTCCCGCTGACCAGCTATTCTCCCTGTTTCCGCAAAGAAAAGGGTGCGCACGGCATCGAGGAGCGCGGCATCTACCGTATCCATCAGTTCGAAAAGCAGGAAATGATCGTCGTCTGTAAGCCCGAAGAGAGCCGCGAATGGTTTGAAAAACTGTATTCTTATACGGTCGAACTGTTCGTCTCCATGCAGATCCCCGTAAGGACATTGGAATGCTGCTCGGGAGATCTTGCCGATCTTAAATATAAGAGTATCGATGTCGAGGCGTGGAGCCCGCGCCAGAAAAAGTATTTCGAAGTGGGGAGCTGTTCCAATCTGACGGACGCGCAGGCACGCCGGCTGGGCATTCGCTATAAGACGGAAAAGGGGAATGCTTTTGCCCATACGCTCAACAATACCGTCGTGGCGCCGCCCAGGATGCTCATCGCATTGATAGAAAATCACCTCAATGCCGACGGGAGCGTGAATATTCCCGAAGTGCTGCAAAAGTATATGGGCGGCAAGACAAAGATTGAGCCTAAGGCGTAACCGATATCATTTCCGCGCGGCGCCTGCCGCGCGGAAAATTTTTATTAAAGTGAGTTTAGTTAAGTGAAAATCATTTGATTTTTTTTTGCAAATATTGTATTATATTACAAGCATAAAAGCTTCCGTAGTTAAATGGATATAACAGCCCCCTCCTAAGGGGCCGTTGTGGGTTCGATTCCCGCCGGGAGTACCAGACAGAAAGAGAGCCTTTTGGCTCTCTTTTTGTTTGCTCATGGCGAGGAGGCAATCCATTGGTTCGTGTGAGGCGCTTGTGTCGAGGCTCAATAGAGATTCAGGGTATCTGATCCCTTCGGGAGTATCGGGCCTGACCGCCAAGATCTTGCGGTCGGCAGTTTTTTGATATATTTTGTGCGTGGATTGTGTGCGGTGGTTTAATCTTGCTGTAATTCGGCATAAAAATTGGTATAAAAATTGCCGGAAAATTGAAATAAGAAGGAAAATTTGCAAAATGCAAAGAGCGCGGGCATCGTTTATACGATGCCCGCGCCGGGTTCTTATTATTGTTTGTTGCTGTTATAATTATAGAATATTGCAAACAGCGGGATGTTGAATACAAAGATACAGGGGAGGATCGCATATTTTAAAATTTGAATAAAACTGACGCCCGTGCCAGAACTGATAATAAAATAAGCGATCAGGCAGATCACGACTAGCAGGTTTACAAATAAGATCAGACTTGCGGAAATGTAGGAGCGTGACTGCGTTTTGCGACTGTTCCTTCCGTATCCGCGGAGGTAAAGGAACAGGAAAATCCCGAACATCAGGAATGTACAGACAAAAGGCACAATGATGTAAGCGGGATGAGCGTCGATAGCGTTCCGGATGCAGAGATTGACAATGCATTCCGTCAACGCAATGATAAAGACAAACAACGCGCTCAGAAACAGTGCCTTGCCCTTGTCGAAAGTGTTGCCGCCGACCGTCTTTGCCGCAGTGCGGTTTTTGGCGCCGTTTGACGTTGTGATCCGGATCCCGTCGTTTTCGGCGCGTTCCTGAATATCGTAAAATTCGACGTTGCTTGCGGGCGCGGCTTCCGCGTACTGAGCGGAGGCATAATCGCTTTGCCCCTGCGGCGGTGCGGAAAACTGTTCAGCGTTTTGATAAGGCTCGTTGGCGGTATCATAACCGTAATCGTCCGGCTGCTGCGGATAGGCAGCGTTTTCAGCAGTCTCTTCGGGGTAATAGTCGCTCTGTGTCGGCATCGGATCTTCGTGGACAGGGTGTGAATTGTCATACAGGCGGGAAAGAAGATCTTTGTAATTTCGTTCAGCCGGCGAGCGGTTCGAATATAACAATTCAGACGAAATAGCTCTATTTTCGAGATATGGATCGTCGTAATCGTCCTGGGGCGGGGGCTGGACACTTGCATCCCTTTGCTGAGGGGCGGCCGCTTGTTCATATACAGGTTCATCGTAAGCGGGCTCCGTCATTTGAACGGGCTGCTCCTGTTCGGAGCGGTTCTGCCGTGCGATCTGCGCATAGTAATAGGATGTGGCGTCGTCTTCGTTGCCTACAAGATTGCGGTAATTTTCATGCTGGATTCTGCGCTGTTCTTCATCGATCCATGCATCGTGTTCGACGTGCACAGTATCCTGAACTCGTTCCGAATAAGAATCGGACGAGACGGCATTTTCGGCGGCGGGGCGTACTTCGGCGTTCGTACGGCCGGTCGTTTCGCTGACGGGCGTCTCTTCTTCGGGTGAGGCGGCGCTTTCCAGAGCGGCCCCATCGACAACTTCCTGTTTGCTTTCGGCAGGGTAGGGGAGATTTTCGTAAATTACGGTATCGTCGAAGCGAAGCTTTTCAGGCTCAGAAGTTTGTGGAACTTCATTTACCATATCCGCTTGTGAAGCGTCGTCTGAATTTTCCAAAGACGCTAAAAGAGTATCCAGTTCATTTTTGCCGCTTTGCGGCTCTTCGGCTGCTGTATACACGTCTTGCTCTGCGGTTCTAGTCTGACCGGCTTCGTCTGCTGAATCATTTTCATAGGTGCCGAGTTCAATCTCATCGTGTCCGACTCCGCCGGCTCTCGGAACGCGCGTAGTTGACTTTCTCAAAAGCGAGAAATCAACGGCGGAAGGCGGGGGATTATTGAAATCATAATCTTTTTCAGAAATCAAACTGTCGATGACGGTCCTGGAATATTCCCATTCGGCGAGGTTTTGCTCGACAATTTTCTTACCTTTGTCCGTGATCTGAAAGTATTTGCGCCTTCCGCCGTTGGAAACGCCGCCCCAATACGAAGTGACGTAGTCCTGGCTTTCCAGCCTTTTCAGAGCGCTGTAAAGTGTTGGCTGTTTAAGAGAATATTGACCTTTGCTTTTTTCTTCGATCTCATTTATGATCTCATAACCATATTTATCACCGTCGTACAACGTGCGAAGAATGATCGTGTTGATGTGGCCGCGGATCAAGTCGCTGCTGATCGACGAAGCATTGTTTTCGTTATCATTCGTAGGATCCATATCAAACTCCTCCTTATGATACAAGTATACATAATTCGACAAATTTTGTCAAGCATTTGACGAAATTCATAGTCAGGAATTAAAATTTGCAAAGTATTATGTCTGAAATAAAAACATATTTATGCGTTCAGGCGAATGCTTAAAATATGCCGGCAAACAGTAGACAATTTTTGTGACATATTGTAAAATAAATGCAAGTAAGAACGGGGTGTCCGACGATGGAAGAATTTGGTGAAAATAAAATCGAACGATGGACGACGGTGAAAAATTTTGAATGCGATTTTTTGCAAGAGTTGAAACCGTCTGCAATTCTTGGTTTGTTTCAGGAGATTGCTGCAGAGCATTCGGAGCTGATGGGGTTCGGACATACCGTACTGAAAAAAGACGGCATGTTTTGGGTCCTCTCCAAAATTTATGTCGAGATCGAAAAAAAGCCCGTTTATATGCAGAAAATCAAAATATCCACTTGGCCGCACGCGCCGAATAAGGCAATCTTCGAACGCAGTTTTTCGATCGAAGACGAAAACGGCGAACGTATGATTTCCGCCTATTCGCGCTGGTGTGTGCTCAATACGCAGGGTCGCATCGTGCCCGCGTCGCGCATTTCATGCAGGGTGACGGAATTTATCGGTGAAAAGAGCGTCGATTTTGAAGACTGGCTGTCTCAGGAACCAGCCGAAAAAGGGAGCGCCGCTTTCTCAATCCGCGTCGCCAATTCGGAATATGACCTGAATTATCATGTCAACAACATCAAATATGCCGACTATATTTTTAATTGTTTTTCCGTGAAAGAATTGGAGACCCGCCGCCTGAAAAATTTTCAGATCCACTATGTAAAACAAAGTCACGAAGGCGATCTTCTCGAATTTTATCGCGAGGAAACGGAGCCGGGCGTTTTTTCCGTTGCGGGAATCAAAAACGGCGCAGAGACGGTCGTGACGGCAAAGGTTTGTTTCGACGATGCGGATCGTGTATGACGTGATCCGCGCAAAGCGAAAAACGATCTGCGTTTCGGTGAAGGACGGCAGCGTCGTCGTGCGCGCGCCTCTTTACATGACGGAGGAGAGGGTGGCCCGCTTCGTCGAAGAGCACGGCGCATGGATTGCCCGCCGGCTGGCGGAGCAGAAGGCGTCGGAAGATCGTTTTGCCGACGTGCGGGGCGGCCGCAGTATCCTTGTCGCTGGCAGAGAGAAACCTCTTGTTTTGGGCTCGCGGAAAAATCATGAAGACGAAAATGCGGTTTATCTGAGAGAAATGAAATCGGCGCAGCAGCTGTTTCTGGCGGAGCGGTGCGATCTTCTCGTAGAAAAGACGGCGCTGTTTTCAAAAAAGACGGAGCTAGTGCCTTCGGATGTCTCTCTCAGAAACTATAAATCGAGATGGGGCAGCTGCGATGCGGAAAAGCGTATTCAGCTGAATTGGCGCCTCGCCATGCTGCCGGATGATTTGCAGGATTATGTGATCGTGCATGAATTGTGCCATCTGCGTCACCTCGATCACTCCGCGGCGTTCTGGCAGGAGGTCGCAAAGATCTTTCCCGATTATAAAACGAGGAGGAAACGCCTGAAAGAATATTCTTTTCTTACGCTGCTCTATCGGTGAGCGCGGTTGGCGGTAAACATACATGAAACAGGGCATTCTGAAATTTATCAAGAGGGTCAAAAATGTGTTCATCGTTGCGGAGTTGCTTATATTGATCGCCGCGATGACTTTGTTTGGTTTTGCCGCTTCGGGGAACGGGATTCTGTTTCTGCCTTTTGCCGGTTGCATTGTCTGCTTCGTTGCGCTGATTGTTTTGTATCTGGCTAAAGTCAAGTATGCATTGGTATATGAACTCAGCTTTGACGGCGGCGTCGTAAACGTCAAAACAAAGGGCGGGGCGTATACTTTTCTGCCCGAGCAGGTCGAAAAAGTTCTGTACGATAAAAGCAGATTCATTCTCTATATTTATAAAGAGGCCGAGAGAGAAAAGTTTGTGCTCTTGCGCCGCGTTCCGCTGGACAGATATCGAACGGAACAGTTTTCCGCAGGAGAGGTTGCGCAATTTTTTCCGCAGCTCGAAAAATTAAATGCATAATTTCGCGATTATGCATTATTTTTTGTATATTCATGTATATTTATAAATTATATACAAAAATGAATGTATTTTTTTGAACATTTTCAAAGAGCCGCCGTGAAATGCTTGACTTGTCGGCGCAATCATTGTATAATCAACACAGTTCAATAACAGAGGTCGGACACAAATGGAAAAGAAGATCAAAAAAGTAGTGCTCGCTTATTCGGGCGGGCTGGATACTTCCATCATCATTCCCTGGCTGAAAGAGAATTATGATAATTGCGAAGTGATCGCCGTATCGGCGGACGTCGGGCAGGAGAGCGAGCTGGAAGGGCTTGAAGAGAAGGCGCTGAAAACGGGCGCGTCCAAACTTTATATCGAAGATCTGCGCAAAGAGTTCATCGAGGATTATATCTATCCGACAGTGAAAGCCGGCGCGGTATACGAGAATAAATATTTGCTGGGCACTTCGTTCGCCCGTCCCGTGATCGCAAAGCGGATCGTCGAGATCGCCAAAAAAGAGGGCGCCGACGCGATCTGTCACGGCTGCACGGGCAAAGGCAACGACCAGGTCCGCTTTGAGTTGACGATCAAAGCGTTTGCGCCTGAAATGAAGATCATCGCGCCGTGGCGCATCTGGGACATCAAGAGCCGCGACGAGGAGATCGATTACGCCGAGGCGCACAAGATCCCGCTCAAGATCACGAGGGAGACGAACTATTCCAAGGACAAGAACCTCTGGCATCTGTCGCACGAGGGGATGGATCTGGAAGATCCCGCCAACGAGCCGCAGTACGACAAGATCCTCGAATTGGGCGTTTCTCCCGAAAAAGCTCCCGACAAGCCGACTTATCTTACGATCTCCTTTGAAAAGGGTATTCCCGTAGCGGTGGACGGCAAGAAGCTTTCTTCGATAGAACTGATCGAAACGCTCAACAAGATCGGCGGCGCAAACGGCGTCGGCATTGCGGATTTGGTAGAGAACCGTCTCGTCGGCATGAAGAGCCGCGGCGTGTACGAGACGCCGGGCGGCACCATTCTCTACGCGGCGCACGAAATTCTTGAAAGTATTTGCCTGGATAAGGAAACGCAGCATTTCAAACAGCACGTCGCCATCAAATTTGCCGACCTCGTCTATAACGGTCAGTGGTTTACGCCTTTGCGCGAAGCGCTTTCCGCGTTTGTGGATAAAACGCAGGAGAACGTGACGGGTGAAGTAAAACTGAAAATATATAAAGGAAACATCATCAACGCGGGCGTCAGGAGCGAACATTCTCTGTACAGCGAAGAGATCGCGACGTTCGGCGAAGAGGACGTATATAATCAATATGATGCGGAAGGGTTCATCAATTTGTTCGGTCTGCCGATCAAGGTGAAAGCTCTTCTCGATCAGAAAAAATTGAAATAAAAAATCAAAGGAAATCCGATCGCGGCGCCTCTTATTACGGGGCGCCCGAAAATTGTTGCGGAACGGTATTGCGATGGTCAAAGTTTTTATAGACGGCAAAGAGGGCACGACCGGCCTGAAAATATTTGATCGGCTGGCAAAGCGCGGCGACATACAGGTCGAAAGTTTGCCCGAAGAATGCAGGAAAGACGTTTCTGCGCGCAGGGAATGTATCAATCGCGCGGACATTGTCTTTTTGTGCCTGCCCGACGCGGCGGCGAAAGAATCGGTCTCCCTCGTCAAAAACGATCATGTCCGTGTGATCGACGCCTCAACGGCGCACCGCACCGATCCCGCATGGGCGTACGGATTTCCCGAACTTTCCCCGGAACATGAAAAGAGGATACGCGAGGCCCGGCGCGTCGCAGTCCCCGGGTGCCATGCGAGCGGGTTTATTTCGCTCGTCTATCCTCTGATTGCGGGCGGATTTGTCGAAAAGGATTATCCGTTTGTCTGTCACTCCGTAACAGGATACAGCGGCGGCGGAAAAAAGATGATCGCCGAGTATGAGGGTGAGGGAAGGACCGCAGAATATGACAGTCCCAGACAGTACGCTTTGGGGCAGGAACACAAGCACCTTCCGGAAATGCAGCATGTCTGCGGTCTTGCGCATAAACCTGTATTCAATCCGATCGTTGCGGATTTTTACAGCGGCATGTGTGTTTCCGTTCCTATACATACGCGGCTGATGCGCAAAAAAGCCGATGCATCTCAGTTGAAACGCTATTTTGAAGAGTACTACGCCTCGCATAATTTTGTTCGGGTGGCGGAAGAAAGGCTGTCTTATCTGCCTGCGAACGAACTGAGCGGCACGAACGGGATGAAAATTTACGTGGACGGAAACGAGGACCGCATTTTGCTCGCCTCGGTGTTTGACAATCTCGGCAAGGGCGCTTCGGGCGCGGCCGTTCAGTGCATGAACATTATGCTGGGATTGGATGAAAGGACTTCGCTCGTTTAGAGATTTAAGGAGATGTCATGAAAAAGATCGCAGGAGGCGTGTGCGCTGCGCAGGGATTCAAAGCGAACGGCGTGCACTGCGGGATCAGGAAAAATAAAACAAAGCGCGACCTGTCTCTGATCGTCAGCGACGTGCGTGCGGCGGCTGCGTGCGTTTATACACAAAACCTCGTAAAGGGCGCGCCCATTCTCGTCACGAAAAAGCACGTTGAAGACGGGTACGCGCAGGCGATCGTCTGCAACAGCGGGAACGCAAATACCTGCAATGCGGACGGGGTCGAGATCGCAGAGGGGATGTGCGCCCTTGTGGAAAAACACACGGGCATTCCCGCGGGCGACGTCGTGGTTGCGTCTACGGGCGTGATCGGTCAGCCGCTCTCGCTCGATCCGATCGCGGCGGGGATGGATCCGCTCGTCAAAGGACTGGGAGAAAACAGCGATTTCGCGGCGCAGGGGATCATGACTACGGACACGGTTGAAAAGCAGATCGCCTATACGTTCACGCTCGGCGGGAAGGAGTGCCGCATCGGCGCGATCGGAAAGGGCGTGGGTATGATCAATCCGAACATGGCGACCATGCTCGTTTTTGTGACGACGGACGCGGCGATCTCGCCCGAAATGCTGCAAAAGGCCCTTTCGATGGACGTGCAGGATTCCTTCAATATGGTCAGCGTGGACGGAGACACCTCCACCAACGACATGGTATGCGTTCTTGCCAACGGGCTGGCGGGCAACGAATGCGTTGCGGCGCCCGGCAAAGATTTCATGACCTTCCGCAAGGCGCTGCATAAAGTGACGTCCGACCTGTGCCGAAAAATTGCAAAGGACGGCGAGGGGGCGACGAAACTTCTCGAATGCAAGGTGAGCGGCGCAAAGAGCAAAAAGACCGCCCGCATCGTCGCAAAATCGGTCATTAAATCGTCTCTGTTTAAGGCCGCGATGTTCGGTGCGGACGCGAACTGGGGCAGAGTGCTCTGCGCGATCGGCTATTCCGGTGCGGATCTGGATGTGTCGAAGATCGGCGTCGCGTTCAAAAGCCGCGCGGGAGAGCTGATTGTCTGCCGCGGCGGAAGCGGCGTTGCTTTTTCGGAAGAAGAGGCGAAAAAGATCCTGTCCGAGGACGTGATCGATGTTCTGATCGACCTGGGCGACGGAAACGGCAGGGCGACGGCGTGGGGCTGCGACCTCACTTACGATTATGTAAAGATCAACGGGGATTACAGGACCTGAGCGGCCGGCTGTTTTCCGGACGCGTGAGTCAATTTGATCGCGTGGAGTATATAAATATGGATAACATCAACGACAAGCATTTCCGGGCGCAGGTATTGGCCGAGGCGCTCCCGTATATTCAGGATTATAACGGAAAGATCGTCGTCATCAAGTACGGCGGGAACGCGATGATCAACGAAGAGTTGAAAGATTCTGTCATGCGCGACATCGTGCTTTTGAGTCTGATCGGCGTAAAGGTCGTGCTCGTGCACGGCGGCGGGCCCGAGATTTCGGAAATGCTCAAAAAGACGGGCAAGGAATCGAAATTCGTCAACGGGCTCCGTTATACGGACAAAGAGACGGCTGAGATCGTCCGCATGGTGCTTGCAGGCAAGATCAATAAGTCCCTCGTCGATCTCATCGAGCGGTTCGGCGGGCGCAGTCTCGGACTTTGCGGCATCGACGGTCACATGATGAAATGCGAAATGCAGGACGAATCGCTCGGCTATGTGGGCAAGATCGTGCATATCGATACGAAGGCCGTTACCGACGCGCTCAGTCTCGGCTATATTCCTGTGATCTCGACCGTGGGTTACGATGACGACGGCAATATTTTTAATGTGAACGCCGACACCGCCGCGGCGGTCATCGCCGGGGCGCTCGGCGCGGAAAGTCTCATTCTCATGACAGACACGAAAGGCGTTTTAAAAGATAAGGACGACGAATCCAGTCTGATCACGAAAATTTATGTGAGCGACATCCCTTCGCTCGTCAAGCAGGGCATCATCTCGGGCGGGATGATTCCGAAAATAGATTGCTGCAAAGAGGCCATCCGCCGCGGAGTGAAAAAAGTTTTCATCATCGACGGAAGGGTCCCGCATTCCATTTTGGTGGAAACGCTGTCCGACAGCGGCATCGGCACCATGTTTGTAAACGGAGACTGATTTTTATATCGGTCTCTTTTTTTGGGTAAAAGTTCTCTCAAAATATTTCCGCAAAAAATTGCTTTTGGGCGGGTTTTATGGTAAAATAGATAAAATAGGTTTTATTATGGAATTTAAGGATTTACAGGAAAAAGACAGCGCTTACATCGCCAATACGTACAGCCGCTTTGCGGCGGAGATCTATTCGGGGCAGGGTGCCACGCTCTGTACGGAGGACGGAAGGCGGTTCATCGACTTCGGCAGCGGGATCGCGGTCAATTCGTTCGGCGTCAACGACGAAGAGTGGAAAAAGGCGGTGATCGCACAGCTCAATAAAGTACAGCACGCTTCCAATCTGTATTACACTCGGCCGCAGGCGGAGCTTGCGGAACTTTTGTGCAAAAAGAGCGGCGCGAAAAAAGTGTTTTTCTCCAATTCGGGCGCCGAAGCGAACGAATGTGCCATCAAGACTGCCCGCAAGTATTCGTACGATAAATACGGAGAGGGGCGCTTTCATATCGTCACGCTGAAAAATTCCTTCCACGGGAGGACGATCGCAACTCTTTCCGCGACGGGGCAGGATTCCATGCATAAATATTTCATGCCCTTTTTGGACGGCTTTTCTTATGCTGAGCCGACGTTCGCGGGCGTGAAAAAAGAGTGCGGCGACGGCACATGCGCCGTCATGCTCGAACTTGTGCAAGGCGAAAGCGGCGTCAACGCCTTGGACGAGGGCGAAGTCAGAAAAATCGAAAAATTCTGCAAAGAGCGGGACATTCTCCTTATCATAGACGAGGTTCAGACGGGCAACGGCCGGACGGGCCGGCTTTACGCCTACCAGCATTACGGTATCGCGCCGGATATCGCGACGACCGCAAAGGGACTTGCGGGCGGACTGCCGCTCGGGGCGACGATGTTTTTCGATAAGACGGAAAAGACGCTCGCCGCCGGCGATCACGGCTCGACCTTCGGCGGAAATCCCGCCGCCTGCGCGGGCGCGCTGAGCATCCTCTCGCGCATAGACGATAAACTCCTGCTCGAAGTGCAGGGCAAAGCCGCCTATCTCAGGACGCACCTCGGCAGGATCAGAAACGTCTTGTCCGTAAGCGGGCTGGGGCTCATGATCGGTCTGGAAATTTCCGTGAACGCGCGCGAAGCGGCGGAAAAGTGCCTGTCGCGCGGGCTGATCGTTTTGACTGCGAAAAACAAACTGCGCCTTCTTCCTCCTCTGACGATCGGGAAAGGAGAGATGGACGAAGGCTTAAAAATACTCAACGAGGTGTTGTCCGAATGAAACATTTGCTGAAACTTGGCGATCTTACGCCGGAAGAGATCCTTTCGATCCTCAATCTTGCGGATCAGCTCAAATACGAGCGCAAAAACAATATCGAGCATCATCACCTGAAAGGGAAACAGCTCGGCATGATCTTTTCAAAATCTTCCACGCGCACGCGCGTCAGTTTCGAGGTCGGAATGAACGAGCTCGGCGGCAACGCGCTGTTCCTTTCGGACAGAGACCTGCAGATCGGCAGAGGCGAGCCGATCAAAGACACGGTCCGCGTCCTTTCACGCTATCTCGACGGGATCATGATCCGCACCTTCGCGCAGAAAGACGTGGAAGAGCTTGCCGAATACGGTTCTATCCCGATCATCAACGGGCTGACCGATTACTGTCATCCCTGCCAGGTGCTGGCGGATCTGATGACCATCCGCGAATATAAGGGCAGCTTCAAGGGACTGAAACTTTGCTTTATCGGCGACGGGAACAACATGGCGAATTCCCTCATCGTCGGCGGCATCAAAATGGGGATGCAGGTCGCGATCGCCTGCCCCGACGGCTACCGCCCGGACAAAGGCGTCTGCGAATGGGCGGAAAAGAACGGAAACCTTCTCGTCACGAGCGATATTTTCGCCGCGGTCAAAGACGCGGATGCGGTCTATACGGATGTCTGGGCCTCGATGGGGCAGGAGAGCGAGAAAGCCGAGCGGGAAAAAGTTTTCAAAAACTATTGCGTGAATGCCGAAGTCATGTCTCTTGCCAAGCCGGATGCGCTCGTGCTGCACTGCCTGCCCGCGCACCGCGGTGAGGAGATCACGGACGAAGTGTTCGAAGCGCATGCGCAGGAGATCTTCGACGAGGCGGAAAACAGGCTGCACGCGCAGAAGGCGGTGCTGGTCAAACTGCTCAAATGAAAAAAATAGGACGGGAAGGACATGAAAGAAGAAAAAGTTTACCTTACATTGCAGAACGGGCAGGTCTTTGAAGGAAAGCGCTTCGGCGCGCGCGGCGACGTACTCGGCGAGCTCGTATTTACGACGGGCATGACGGGTTATATCGAGACGCTGACCGACCCCAGTTATTACGGGCAGATCGTCATTCAGACGTTTCCGCTGATCGGCAATTACGGCATGATCCCCGTCGATCGGGAGAGCAAAAAACCGTATCTTTCCGGATATATCGTTCGGGAATATTGTGAAGAACCGTCCAATTTCCGCTGCAGCGAAAAGATCTGCGACTATCTCGAGCGCAACGGTATCGTCGGCGTTTACGGCGTAGATACGCGCGAACTCACGAAGACGGTGCGCGAGGCGGGCGTCATGAACGCGGTCATCTCGTCCCGTCCCGTGAACGATATAGGGGCGATCGGCAAATATATCATCCGCGACGCGGTGAAAAACTGCACGTGCGAAGAGGCGGTAACGTACGGCGACGAGAAGAGCGCCAAACGTAAAGTCGTCCTGTGGGATTTCGGCGCGAAAGAGAACATCGCGCGCGAACTTGTCAACAGGGATTGCTGCGTGATCCGCGTCCCTTCGTGGTACACGGCAGAGCAGATCCTCGGCCTCCGTCCGGACGGCGTGATGCTCACGAACGGCCCGGGCGATCCCGCAGAAAATACGGAAGTCATCGAAAACATCCGCGGGATCGCGGGAAAACTGCCCGTGTTCGGCATCTGTCTCGGGCATCAGCTCTTTGCGCTCGCGATGGGCGGAAAGACGAAAAAGATGAAATACGGGCACCGCGGCGCCAATCAGCCCGTCAAGGAGCTGAAAACGGGCACGGTCTATATTTCCAGCCAGAACCACGGCTACGAAGTACTAGCCGATTCCATCAAGGGCGTGGGAGAACTGAGCTTTATCAACGCCAACGACAACACCTGCGAAGGGGTAGAATATCCCGCCCTCAATGCGTTTACGGTGCAGTTCCATCCCGAAGCGTGCGCCGGCCCTCTGGATGCGAGGAATCTATTCGATAAATTTATGAACATGATGGACGGAGGGAAGAAGAATGCCTAAAAGAAGCGATATCAAAAAAGTTCTCGTCATCGGTTCCGGGCCGATCGTCATCGGCCAGGCGGCAGAGTTCGACTATGCGGGCGCACAGGCATGCCGCGTCCTGAAAGACGCGGGCGTGAACGTCGTCCTGTGCAATTCCAATCCCGCGACCATCATGACGGACAAGGCGCTTGCGGACGAGATCTATCTCGAGCCGCTTACGCTCGAAACCATCAAACGCATCATTAAAAAAGAGCGCCCCGACAGCCTGCTCGCTTCTCTTGGCGGGCAGACAGGGCTTACGATCGGCTGCCAGCTCGCAAAGGAGGGCTTTCTCGACGAGTGGGGCGTAAAACTCATCGGTACGAAAGTGGATGCGATCGACCGCGCGGAAGACAGGGAGCTTTTTAAAGAGACCATGCAGAAGATCGGTCAGCCCGTCGTTCCTTCCGACATCGCATATACCGTGGAAGAGTGCGTTGCCGTCGCAAACAAGATCGGCTATCCCGTCATCATCCGTCCTGCCTTTACGCTTGGCGGCGCGGGCGGCGGCGTCGCGTATAACGAAGAGGAGCTGCGCTCCATTTCGCATAACGGGCTCATGCTCTCTCCGATCACGCAGGTGCTCGTGGAAAAATATATCTACGGATGGAAAGAGATCGAATTCGAAGTTCTCCGCGACAGTCACGGCAATGTGATCACGGTCTGCTCGATGGAAAATTTCGACCCCGTCGGCATTCATACGGGCGATTCGATCGTCGTTGCGCCCGCCCTGACGCTTGCAGACAAAGAGTATCAGATGCTCCGCAGCGCGTCTTTGAAGATCATCACCGAACTCGGCATCGAGGGCGGCTGCAACTGCCAGTTCGCGCTCAATCCCGACTCTTTCGAATATTCCGTCATCGAGGTCAATCCCCGCGTTTAGCGCGCTTCCGCTCTCGCATCGAAGGCGACCGGCTATCCGATCGCAAAAGTCGCTACCAAGATCGCGCTCGGTTACACGCTCGACGAGATCAAAAACGACGTCACGGGCAAAACGTACGCCTGTTTCGAACCCACTCTCGATTACGTGGTCGTAAAACTGCCGAAGTGGCCCTTCGATAAATTCCTGTATGCCAAGCGCGAGCTGGGTACGAGGATGAAGGCGACGGGCGAGGTCATGTCTATCGGCACCTCGTTCGAAATGGCGATCATGAAGGCGGTGCGCGGCGCAGAAATTTCTCTGTCTTCCCTCAATCTGAACAAATATGAGGGGAAAGATCTGAGAGAAGAGCTGAAAAAGCTTTCCGACGAGCGCCTGTTTACCGTTTTTGCGGCGCTGAAAGCGGGTATTTCCGTCGACGAGATCTTTGAGATCACCAAAATCGACAGATGGTTTTTGCATAAACTGCAAAACCTTGTGCGCTTCGAAAACCGTCTGAAATCGGAAAAGCTGACCCGCGCACTGTACGACGAAGGCAAAAAGCTCGGCTATCCCGACAAAGAGCTGGAAAAGATCTCCGGGCAGAAGATCCCGTATCACAGAAAGGCCGTCTATAAAATGGTCGATACGTGCGCGGCGGAGTTCTCTGCGGAAACGCCGTACTTTTATTCCACCTACGACGAATATGCGCACGACGAGGCGGCGCCGTTTATTCAGGAAAGCGCCAAAAAGCGTATCATCGTCATCGGCTCCGGCCCGATCCGCATCGGACAGGGGATCGAATTCGATTATTCGTCCGTGCATTGCGTATGGACGCTCAAACAGCTCGGGTACGAGGTCATCATCATCAACAACAACCCCGAGACGGTGTCGACCGACTTCGACACGGCGGACAGGCTGTATTTTGAACCGCTGACGCCCGAAGACGTGCAGAACGTCATCGATAAAGAAAAGCCGTACGGCGTCGTCATTACCTTCGGCGGACAGACGGCGATCAAACTCTGTAACTATCTGGATAAGAAAGGCGTCCGTATCCTGGGGACTTCCGCCGACAGTGTAGATATGGCAGAAGACAGGGAGCGCTTCGACGAGCTGCTTGAAAAATTCGGGATCAGCCGCCCGAAGGGCCTTACGGTCATGACCAAAGAAGAAGCTCTTGCGGCGGCGGATAAACTCGGCTATCCCGTGCTGCTGCGCCCGTCTTACGTCATCGGCGGGCAGAACATGACCATCGCCTTTACCGAGAACGACATTTCCCGTTATATGGACGTCATTCTCGCGCAGAATATCGAAAATCCGGTGCTTTGCGACAAGTATCTGATGGGGCAGGAGCTGGAAGTGGACGTCATCAGCGACGGCACGGACGTGCTCATCCCCGGGATCATGCAGCATATCGAGCGCGCGGGCGTACACAGCGGGGATTCCATCGCGGTCTATCCACCGTATAACCTCAGCGACATCATGCTGGCAAAGATCATCGAATGTTCGACGCAGCTGGCACTTTCCCTGAAAACGAAGGGGCTGATCAACATTCAGTTCCTCGTGTTCCGCGGCGAGCTTTACGTCATCGAAGTCAATCCCCGTGCGTCTCGCACGATTCCTTATATCAGCAAGGTGACGGGGGTGCCTATGGTGGAGCTTGCGACTAAGATCATGGTCGGGGCCAAGCTGAAAAAACTCGGCTATGGTACGGGACTTTATAAAAGTTCTCCGTATGTCGCGGTCAAAGTTCCCGTATTTTCCTTTGAAAAGCTCAACGACGTCAATTCGCAGCTCGGGCCGGAAATGAAATCCACGGGCGAAGTGCTCGGCATCGGCAAAACGATCGAAGAAGCTCTGTTCAAGGGGCTGGTGTCGGCGGGCTTCAAACTCTGTCATCCGACCAAACAGAAACATGCAGGCGTATATTTCACCGTAAACGACCAGGATAAATTCGAGATCCTGGGGATCGCGAAAAAGTTCAGCGATCTCGGGCTGGATATTTACGCTACGGCGGGCACGGCGGAAACGATCCGTACGCTCGGCATCGAGGTCGCGACGGTCGACAGGCTGTCGGAGAGCGATGCGATCCTCAAACTCATGGACGAGGGTAAGATCGATTACATCGTCTATACGGGCAAGACGGATATGGCGTCGATCAACGACTATATCCGCATGTATCATCACGCGATCCTGCTCGGCATCACGACGCTCACTTCGCTCGACACGGCGAACGCGCTTGCGGACATCATTGCCAGCCGTTTCAACGAAGATAATACGGAACTTGTAGACATCAACAATCTCCGCAGCGAAAAGACAAAACTTTCCTTCCTGAAAATGCAGAGCTGCGGCAACGACTATATTTTCTTTGATAACATGGACGGAAAGATCACCTGCCCCGAATCCTTGGCGATCAATTTTGTCGACAGACATTACGGGATCGGCGGCGACGGGATCGTCCTCATGGAAAAATCAGAAGTCGCCGATGCAAAGATGCGCATCTTCAACAGAGACGGCAGCGAGGGGGGCATGGCTGGCAATTCCATCCGCTGCGTCGCAAAATATCTCTATGACAACGGTTTTGTTAAGAGCAACGATGTGCGCATCGAAACGCTCAGCGGCGTTAAAGAGATGAAACTGTTCACTTTCAACGGAAAGGTAAGTTCTGTCAGCGTAAACATGGGCATAGCCGTTCTCGACGGAAAGGCCATTCCGTCCACGCTGGAAGGAGACTCGGTCGTGGCGCGCGAGATCGAAGTCGGCGGACAAAATTATTCGGTCACGCTCGTCAATGTGGGCAACCCTCACTGCGTCGTTTTCTGCGATAAAGTCGATGCGGTCGACATTGCAAACGTCGGGCCTCTGTTCGAAAACGCGCCGTATTTCCCGCAGCGCATCAATACCGAATTTGTCCGCGTCGTAAACGACAGGACTTTGAAAATGCGTGTTTGGGAGCGCGGTAACGGCGAAACGCTCGCCTGCGGCACGGGAGCTGCTGCCTCGGTCGTGGCGGCGGTGCTCGGCGGGTATTGCCGTAAGGACGAGGACATAACGGTGAAAGTGCGCGGCGGCGATCTGATTGTTCGTTACGATTCCGACGGTACGGTTACGCTGACGGGCAATGCAAAACTCGTATACGAAGGAACGATAGAATTCTGAGACGGTCATGCAGGAAATTTTTTATGAAGAGAGCGTAGACACGCATAACCAATCTTCGGCAAAAAGGAAATATACAGTTTATAAAATAGTCTCGATCGTGGCGGCGGTTTTTGCTGCGTTGGCTATTTTTAACCTCTTCTTCGGTATCCCCGTCGATAGAGACGAGGGCATGACGACCGCTGTGGTCATTGCGATCGTGATCATGGTAATTGCTGCGGTTGTGATGATCTTTGTCTCGATTTTTTTCGGAAGAAAGAAACACGCGTTTTTTCTCAGCTATGATTATACATTTGTGACGGGAGAACTGCGTATTTCCAAAGTCTTCAACAATAGGCGCAGAAAACATCTTTATGCCATTTCGACTGACAAGATCATTAAAATCGGCAGGGTGGGTTCGGAAACCTATGCGAAAACAAAGCGCATGCCGGAGACGAAAGAGGACATTCTCACGCCCAACGTGGAAGCGGAAGACGGAAAGGAGTTCTTTTATATCTACACGCAGACAAATGTCGGGAAAAAGATACTCATCCTGGAATGCCGGATGCAGCTGATCGTGACGATTATCCGCTTTATAAATCGTCCCGGCATTCTGGAAACAGAATTCAATAAACAATCTTCAGCGGGAGCGAAAAGCGCCCGCTGACGGTGCGTTTGGCCGCCGCGTTCTAAAAATGCGGCGGCACGGTTTTCTATTTTATGGAAAAAATTTATCTGGACAATGCGGCTACGACGCGCCCCGATCAAAAGGCGGTCGAGGCGGCTTTGAGTTATTTGGAAGAAAATTTTTATAATCCGTCGGCGCTTTATAAAGAGGGCTTTTCTGTCCGCAAAGATTTGGAGAAAGCGAGAAAAGAGATCGTTTCCTGCATTTCGGACAGCGGTAAGTACGACATGATCTTTACTTCGTGCGGAAGCGAGTCGGACAATCAGGCGATCTTTTCGGCGGCTCGCCGCGGAAATTTTGTTACGACAGAAGGAGAGCATGCCGCGGTTTTTTCTGCGGCGGCGGAACTTGCTCGCAGAGGAACAGAGGTCAGATACGCAAAGCTGAATCCCGACGGCGGGGTAAACGAAGGTGATCTTTTGTCCAAAGTCGACAAAGATACATCGCTTGTGTCCGTGATCCACGTCAATAACGAGACGGGCGCGGTCAACGACATTGCCGGACTTGCGGAAAAGGTCAAAAAAATTGCGCCGCGCGCGCTCTTTCACAGCGACGGAGTACAGGCTTTCGGCAAGATCCCGTTCCGCCTTTCGGGGGCTGTCGATCTGTATTCGGTCAGCGCACATAAGATCGGAGGCGTGCGCGGGGTCGGAGGGCTTTTCAGGAATAAGTCGAAAAATTTATTTCCGTATATCTTCGGCGGCGGACAGGAAAACGGACTTCGAAGCGGCACAGAAAATACGTTTGCGATCATGCAGTTTTCGGCGGCGGCAAAAAAGAAATTTTCATCTTTGGATGGGGATCTGGCGCGAATCCGCGGATACAACCGGCTTTTCCGTTCGCTGCTGGATGAAAAGATCTTTCAGGTCATGTCTTCCGAAGAGGCTTCGCCTTATATCCTGAGTATTTCGGCACGCGGATTGCGCGGAGAGGTTTTGCAGCATATGGCGGACGATGCCGGGGTGCTTGTCGGTACAGGGTCGGCGTGTTCTTCCCGCAATCGTTACAGCAGGGTGATTTTGGCTTGCGGTGCGGACGAAAAGACGGCTGACGGCGTTTTGCGCATTTCGTTTTCCGCTCAGACAACGGAAGAGGCATGCAGGTGCGCTGCGGCGGTCATCAACCGCTGCGCGGCAGAGCTTTGGGAAAGGACAAAATAGTGTAATGGAAAGAGAACAAGTCATCATCGTAAGATACTGCGAGATTCATCTGAAAGGGAAAAACCGCGGATATTTCGAGCAGGTGTTCATGAATAACCTGGAAAAGGCGCTTGCGGGTGTCCGCCATGAGATCAGGCGCCCGAGCGGACGATACGTCGTTGAGAATTTTGACGGCTCCAGGACGGAAGAGATCTGCGAGCGGATCCGCAAGGTATTCGGCGTGCATACGCTCAGCGTCGGGATCAAGACGGGGGCAGACCTTGACGAGATCTTTGAAGAGGTCGTGCGCATCGCGCCCGATTCGGGCACGTTCAAGGTGGAAACCAACCGCGCGGACAAACATTTTCCGCTCAATTCCGTCGAAGTCAACGCCGAGATCGGCGGCAGGCTTTTGGGGAAGAATCCTTCGCTGAAAGTGGACGTGCGCGAACCGCAATGCGTTCTGCACATCGATATTCGCGAGAACGGAACGGCGCTCGTTTTCAGGGATATTATCAAAGGCGCCGGCGGCATGCCCGTGGGTACGGCAGGCAAGGGAATGCTGCTTTTGTCCGGCGGGATCGACAGCCCAGTCGCGGGATATATGATCGCCAAGCGCGGCATGAAGCTGGAATGTGTGCATTTTCACAGCTATCCGTATACGAATATGCAGGCGCGCGAAAAAGTTGAAGAGCTTGCACGCATCCTTGCCGAATATACAGGCGGGCTGACGCTGCATGTCGTAAGTGTGACGCATATTCAGGAAGAAATACACAAAAAGTGTCCTGAGGAAATGATGATCACGCTTTTAAGACGCTTTATGATGCGCATCGCGGAAAGACTTTCGCTGGAAACGGGCGCACAGTGCATCGTTACGGGCGAAAGTTTAGGACAAGTTGCCAGCCAGACTGTCGAGGGGATGACCTCTTCTAATGCCGTCATAAAGACGATGCCCGTTCTGCGGCCTTTGGTGGGTTTTGATAAAACGGAAATCATCGCTAAGGCGCGTGAGATCGGCACATACGAGACGTCCGTTTTGCCGTATGAGGATTGCTGTACTGTCTTTTTGCCGAAACATCCGCTCATCCGTCCGAAACTCGATAAGGTCGAGGCGGCAGAGTCTTTGTTGGATGTACAGGGGCTCATCGATGAGGCGTTTGCCGGGATTGAAGCGGTTCAATTCTGATATTTTAACATAAGCAGGGGCTGAGATGGAAAAATTATACGAACAGGGATATTCCGTCGGTACGGAAAGGCCGCGTGCATATTTCATACCCTTTCAGGCCGGGCAGGCTCGCAGTGAAAGGCGTGAAGACAGCAAACTGTTTCAAAGCCTGAACGGCGATTGGGATTTTTGCGCTTACGAAAGCGTGCTCGATGCGGAGAATTTTTTAAGCGACGCGCCGCAGGCAAAGATCCCCGTTCCGTCATGCGTGCAGTTTTACGGATACGATTGTTTTCAGTATACGAACGACCGTTATCCGTTTATGTTCGACCCGCCGCGCGTGCCGAAGAGGAATCCCGCTTTTCATTACAGCCGTTCTTTCGACGCGCCCGCAATTGCGGAGGGGAAGAAGGTGTATCTGCTCTTTGAAGGGGTGGATTCCTGTTTTTATCTCTATGTCAACGGGAAATTTGTCGGATTTTCGCAGGTGACGCACAGGACGAGCGAGTTCGACATAACGAAATTCGTCCGCGAAAAGGACAACAGGCTGGACGTACTCGTTTTAAAGTGGTGCTTCGGGAGCTATCTGGAAGATCAGGATAAGTGGCGTTTTACGGGGATTATCCGTGACGTCTATCTCCTTTACAGAGATCCCGAGCATATTTTTGATTATAAAATCGAAACGTTCCTCTATAAGGGTAAGGGCATTGTCCGTTTTGAGAACAGGAGCGAGATTCCCGTTCTGATCCGTTTTGACGGAAAGGAAGGTCTTGCCGAGAGCGGCGCTGATATTGCGTTTGAGGTTGCCTCGCCGCGTTTGTGGAGCGCAGAATCGCCGTATCTGTATCCTATGGAAATTTCCTGCGGTGACGAAGTGATTTTCGAGCGGGTAGGGATACGGACAAGCGAGGTTAAAGACGGCATATTCCGCATCAACGGCAAGGCCGTCAAATTGCGCGGCGTCAACCGTCACGATTTTCATCCGGAAAAGGGCGCCGCCGTTTCGGAAGAGGACATGAAACGGGACGTCCTGCTCATGAAAAAGCTCAACGTGAATGCGGTGCGTACCTCGCACTATCCCGCATCGCCGCTCTTTTATCGCCTGTGCGACGAATACGGATTGTATGTCCTCAGCGAAAGCGATGTAGAAAGTCACGGATCTTCACGGATGGGCGATTTCGGCATGACCTATGAACAGAAAATGGCGGTCATGGCGGAAAATGAGATTTTTTGCGAGAGCGTCGTCGAGCGGCAGATCCTCAATATCGAGCAAAATAAAAACCACGCGTGTGTCGTGATATGGTCTCTCGGAAACGAGGCGGGCTGGGGTGCGAACTTTTATGCCGCATTGGAAAAAGCAAAAAGCCTGGACAGCCGGCCCGTGCATTACGAGGGGCTTTGGCTGATCGACAGAATGCGTTACGGCGCGGAAGAATATTACCGTGTTCCGCTCGATATGGCAAGCCGCATGTATCCCACCCCCGATTGGATGCGCGATGAATATCTGAACGATCCGAAGGAAAAGCGTCCGCTCGTTCTCTGCGAATACGCGCACGCGATGGGGAACGGCCCCGGCGCATTCAAAGAATATTGGCAGGTGATCGAGTCGAGTGAACGGTTTATCGGCGGTTTTGTTTGGGAGTGGTGCGATCACGGCATCCGTTACGGCGGCAAGGGGATTCGTTACGGAGGCGACTTCGGCGAATCGGTGCATGATAAGAATTTCTGCATGGACGGGCTTCTGACATCGGACAGGGAGATCAAGCCCGGCGCATTGCAGATGAAAAAGTTTTATCAGCCCGCCGAATTTACAAAGAGCGGCGATTCTCTGCACGTCTTTAACAAATATTATTTTATTCCGTTGAAAGGTACGCTCAGGCTTGAATATCCGGAGCAGGACCGTACGGACGAGATCGCTGTCGAGATCCCGCCGAGAAAGTCGGCAAAATTTACGGTGCGGCCGTGCAAAGAAATGTGCGCGTATTTTATTGCGGACGGAGAGAGCGACCCGCGTGCGCAGGAAGGCTTTTACGAAAAGAAATTTGCGCCTTCAAAGGTTTGCGCCGTTCCCTGTTCGTTTTCGGAGAACGGGCGGCATATCCGTATTCAGGCGGGTGACTGTATTTTTACCGTTGACAAGGCGGGCGGGGAAATCGTCTCGGTCAGCGCGTTCGGGAAGGAAACGGGCGGCATTTCGCTGAATGTGTGGCGTGCGCCGACCGACAATGACATGTATGAACGGCGCGAATGGGAAAGCGTTTTCATGAACGAGGCGGTTTCCGATCTCATTTCGTACGAAATCGCGGGCAATCGTCTCTCTGCAAAAATCCGTTTTGGTGCCTACAATTCGATGAAACCGTGGCTGGAAGCGGATGTTGCGTATGAATTTTATGAAAATTCCGTGCGGATCGGTATCGAGTACACGGTTTTGGACGGCTATTTTCAATCGTTGCCGCGTATCGGATGGAAACTTCGGCTGGATAAAAACTTTTCGTCGCTGCGTTATCTGGCGTACGGGCCGGGCGAGAGCTATGCGGACTTGTACGAATATTGCATGAAAGGCGAATATGTTTCGGATGTTCGGTCGGAATATGTGCATTATGCAAAACCGCAGGAGTGCGGGAGCCATTTCGGAGCCGAATATGCCGCTCTTACGGACGGGGAAACGGTGATCCGCGCGGAGGGCATGCGTTCGTTTTCTGCTCTTCCGTACGACGCAAAAACGCTTGCAGAGACTGCGCACGATGACGAACTTCCCGAAAGCGACTGCGTGTATTTCTGCACCGATTATGATATGGGCGGGTTGGGCACCAACTCCTGCGGCCCGGGCGTGCGGAAAGAGTATCGCGTGCCGGCTGCAGGCAAAGGTTCAATATTATTCGGCTGGTCAAAAAAATAACCCTATAAATTTTGCGAAAATGAATTATTTTGACGGAGACGGAAGATGGACGGAAAATTATTGATTGAAAAGCTGTTGGCTTATGCAAAAGCGCATTTATCTTTGCACGATTCAGATGTCGATTATATGCGGAACATTCTGCTTTCCCGTTTTGCGCTTACCGAAGCGTATGAAGGGGCTGCGAACCTTTCCGCAGTCGGCGGCATGGAGATACCGGATGAGCTGTGCAAAGAGCTGTCAGAGTATGCGGTAGTACACGGTCTGATCGAAGAAGGGGAAGAGGAGCGCTTTTGTGCGGATATTTTGGGGATTCTTACGCCTATTCCTTCGGCGGTCAATGCCGCTTTTTGGGAAACAAAAAATTCATGCGGCGCACAGTCGGCGTGCGATCGTTTTTATGATCTCTGCGTTAAAAACGGTTATATCCAAAAGACTGCGATCGCCCGCAATATGAAATGGGATTTTTCGGACGGGAAAAACAGGCTGGAGATTACCGTCAATTTGTCCAAACCGGAAAAGAGCAATAAAGATATAGCAAAATTGCTCTCCGTGCCGCAGGGAAAAAAATATCCAAAGTGTCAGCTATGCAAAGAGAACGAGGGGTTCGAGGGAACGGCGTCGCACCCTCCGCGCAGGAACCTGCGCACGATAAAGATCAATCTCGGGGGCGAAAATTGGTTCGTACAATATTCTCCGTATGCCTATTACGACGAACATTGTATCGCGATTAACGAGGCTCACGTTCCCATGAACGTGGACGAAAGAACTCCCGAAAAGCTGCTTGATTTTGTTGATATTTTCCCGAATTATTTTATTGGCAGCAATGCGTCGCTGCCGATCGTAGGCGGTTCCATTCTCAATCACGAGCATTTTCAGGGAGGGCGGCACCTGATGCCCATGCATGCGGCGGGCATCGCAAAAACGTATCGTTCCAAGGAGTTTCCTTCGATTTCGATCGGTATTTTGGATTGGTATAACAGCGCGATTCGGTTTGAAGGGGAAGACAGGCGTGAAATTTCTGCATTCGCCGCAAAGGTGATTTCGGCGTGGAATGAATTTTCCTGCCCAGAATGCGACGTGATCTGCCGCACAGACACGCAGCACAACGCCGTTTCGCCCATTGCAAGAAAGATCGGAGATATTTATTCTTTTACGGTGATCCTCCGGAACAACCGCACGAGCAAAGAATATCCCGACGGCATCTTTCATGTTCATCCCGAATATCAGAACATCAAGAGCGAGGGGATCGGCCTGATCGAAGCGATGGGGCTGTTCATTTTGCCCGGACGCCTGAAAAGGCAGCTCGAGGAGATCGCGAAGATCTCGTGCGGGCAGACGGAATATGATGAAAAGAGGCTTTCCGATCATACAAGCGATTTGTTTGTCCACAGGGGTATGATCGCACAGCTTATGCAAGAGGGGGGCGCGCGGGATATGGAAGATGCCCGCGCCCGTTGCCGGGAGTACGTCAATCGCACATGCGCGGCAATTTTGGACAATACGGCGGTATTTAAAAAAGACGAAAAGGGCAGGGCGGGTTTTGCAAAATTTATGCGCGCTCTGGATTTGGAGGAAATTGAAAAGTGAAAACGATTCTTGTAACGGGCGGGGCCGGCTATATCGGCAGTCATACTTGTGTGGAACTTTCCAAAGCGGGTTACGGCATCGTCATCGTCGATAATCTGGTCAACAGCAAAACGGAGGCGGTCAGGCGCATCGAAAAGATCGTGGGGCATCCCGTTAAATTTTACCAAAACGATATCCTGGATGCCGCTGCGCTGGATACCATCTTTACCGAAAATAAGATTGATGCGGTGATCAATTTTGCGGGATTGAAGGCGGTGGGGGAATCCGTCGCTAAGCCGCTCGAGTATTATCATAACAATATTACGGGACTTCTCGTGTTGTTGGACGCGATGCGCGGGCACGGCTGCAAAAACATCGTATTTTCTTCTTCGGCAACGGTTTACGGGCAGCCGAAAAGCGTGCCAATCAAAGAGGATTTCCCTCTTTCGGCAACCAACCCTTACGGCAGGACGAAATTATTCATCGAAGAGATCCTCCGCGATTTGTATAAGGCGGACGGTTCGTTCAATATCGCCATCCTGCGTTATTTCAATCCGATCGGCGCACACGAATCGGGATTGATCGGCGAAGACCCGAACGGGATTCCCAACAATCTCTGCCCTTACATCGCAAAAGTAGCGGTGGGAAAACTGGAAAAGGTGCGCGTGTTCGGGAATGACTATCCCACGCCCGACGGGACGGGGGTACGCGATTATATCCATGTCGTAGATCTCGCGGTAGGGCACGTGCTTGCGCTCAAAAAACTGTTTGAAAATTCGGGATTGTATACGGTCAATCTCGGAACCGGGAAAGGATACAGTGTGCAGGAAGTGATCGAAGCGTTTTCTAAGGCTCTGGGAAAGCCTATTCCGTATGAAATCGCGCCGAGGCGCCCCGGGGACATTGCCGAGTGTTATGCCGATCCGTCTTTGGCCGAACAGTTATTAGGGTTCAGAACGGCGAGAACCCTGGACGACATGTGCCGCGACGCCTTGAATTTTCAGCTGAAAAATCCCAACGGATACGGCAATTGATGAGGAGGATTTTGTCCTGAAAAAGTTTTCCGTTTTTTGGAAAAATTTTTCAGTATAATTGATTTTTTGGTGAAAATCATGTATAATATGAACGATATTTTTGCTCTTGAGGCTTTTCGGAGGTGTTATGGATAAAATTGCACTGCTGAAAGAGAGACGGGCGGAAGTGCTTGCCGCCGGAACGGAGATCCGTAAAAAGATTTCTGCGCTGGTCGATGCCGACAGTTTCGTCGAACTTTCCGGTTTCAGCTTTTCAAAGAATGATTTTTATGAAGAGGGAGCGAAAGACGGCGGCATCGTTGCGGGGTTCGCTTCGGTGGACGGCTATCCCGTCTATATTGCCGCTCAGAATGCGGCTGTTCTCTGTGGCGGACTGAGTGCGGCAAATTGTAAAAAGCTGCTGAAATGTCTGGAACTTGCGGAAAAAAATTCTACGCCAGTTATTTATATTCTGGATAGCTTGGGCGTACAGATCGGAGAAGGTGTTTCCGTTTTGGAAGGGTTTGCCTCCGTTTTGGCGAAAGCCACCGGATTGCACGGCGTAGTGCCGCAGTTTGCCGTGGTTTCGGGAGAGGTGTATGGACAGAGTGCTCTCTTGGCGGCGGTTTCTGATTTTACGTTCTTTTTGAAAGACGGGATCGTTGCCGCGAACAGTCCGTTGGTCATTTCTGCAAAAAGCGGCAAAAATCTTCCGAAGGAGCAAGTCGGCGGCGCTGCTTGTCTTGACGGAACAAATATCGTGTCGTTTGCTGAAAAAGATCTTGTTTCTGTGCGCGAAAAGATTGCAAAAGTCTTGGATGTTTTGCCTTTCTGTAATGATGTGGTCGTGGAAAACGGCTCCGATCTCAATGCGTCCAGTCCCGCGCTCAATGAAAAGTGTTCGGCGGACGATCTCATTGCAGCTGTATTCGATGCCGATACTTACGTTGAATTCGGTAAGAGTTCGCCTGAAATAAAATGCGTGCTTGGAAGGATTGGCGGAATTTCGGTTGCAGCGGTCGTTTTTGACGGCGAAACCGGCGTTGAGCTTACGGCGTTGAATGTCGCAAAGATCAATGGGTTTGTCGAGTTTGCAGGATATTACGGGCTGCCTTTTATTACTTTTGTCGATACGCTCGGGCTCAGGGCAGATCTTCCGACGCAAAACAGCCTGGCGATGAAAAATATTGTAAAACTCGCGGAAAATTACGAGCTTTTGGAAAACGCGAAGATCGCCGTCGTATATAAAAAGGCGATCGGGCTCGGATATACATTGTTTGCGGCAAAGTCGATGGGATTTGACTACACATGCGCCTTTGCCAACGCCGAGATCGCGCTCTTTGACGGCGTACAGGGTGCAGAGATCGAGTTTTCGGACGCGCAGGCTGATAAAGCAAAACTTGCGGCGAAGTATGCTGAAGAAAATGCTGATCCTGTGCATGCGGCAAAAGAAGGTTTTGTTGATGATATTATTGAACCGCAATTTGTTCGTCAATATCTTATAGCGTCTTTGCAAATGCTTTTGAAATAGTGAGGTCTCTATGCTGAGTAGTTTGTTGGAAACACAGATCGTCATCGGCGGCGAAACTGTCACATATTTGGATATAGGCGAAGGGCTTTTGTATGCTCTGCTCGGTTTTATCATTACTTTTTTAGGCATCGTCATACTCATTTTTATGATTTGGGCAGTCGGAAAAATCATGAGTAAAATCCGCATGCAGAAAAAAGAGCTACAGCCAGACGCGAAAGAGGAAAATTTGACGGAAGAAAATTCGCTGACGCCCGAGATTCGGGCAGCGATTGTCGCTGCGATCGCCGCGTATTACGAGGGCGAAAAATCTGTTTGCGAATTCAAAGTTAAAAGAATCAGGAGATTATAAGGAGTATCAGAATGCGTAAGTTTATCGTCACCATTGAAGGCAAAAATTATGAAGTTGGCGTAGAAGAAGTCGGGGCGGAAACATCCGTATCGGCAAAGCCTCAGCCTGTTGCGGCGCCTGCGCCCGCAGCGTCTCAGCCCGCCGGTGTTTCCGGCGGAGAAAAATTGCTGTCTCCTTTCCCCGGGCTCATCAAAAAATTTCTCGTGAAAGAGGGAGAAACCGTTAAAAAAGATCAGCCCGTGCTTGTATTGGAAGCGATGAAAATGGATAACGACATCACATCGCCCTGCGACGGAAAAATCTCGTTCAAAACGGCTGAAGGCAACAATGTGGAGACAAACACGCTGCTTGCAGTGATTGGCTGACAGGGGGAGTTCCATGCAGTTGAATTTGCTTGCGGTTGATTTCGGCGAAAAATTTCTCAACCTTTGGGAGTCGTCGGGACTCGCGAACGGAGCATGGGAAAACTATGTCATGCTTGCTATTTCGTTCGTTTTGATGTATTTGGCGATTGTCAAGAAATTTGAGCCGCTGTTGTTGTTGCCTATCGCGTTCGGTATGTTTCTCATAAACATCCCCGGCGCGCAGGCTATCGTTTGGGGACGATACGAGACGCCGGATTTATCTTTGTCGATCGGAAAGATCGGAGAAAAGGGCAGTAACGGCGAGATCGTTTATAATTTTGAATATATCGCCGAATACGTACACAGCATTACCGGAGAGGTCATTTATATCCGCGATCTCGGCGAAGGGTTTGCAAACGGTTATCTCGGAGACGACGGTCTCGTATACTATTTTAAAACGCTTGCGGATGTGACGGCTGGCAACGCCGTTCGCATGAATCCGAATGAGTTCGCTCTGTATACTCTGCATGGATATATAGAGGGGGCCATATCGGGAGATACGACGGTCTTTGCGGAAAATGCGTCGGTAATCATCAGTCATGCCTATGAAGACGTGACCAACCGAGGACTTTTGTGGTATCTTTATTTCGGTGTAGAAAACGTTATTTATCCTCCGCTCATTTTTATGGGCATCGGCGCCATGACGGATTTCGGGCCGTTGATTGCAAATCCGAAGAGCATGCTTATCGGTGCGGCAGCGCAGCTCGGCGTATTCATAACGTTTGTCGGTGCGATTTTGCTCGGCTTTGATGCTGCTGCCGCCGCTTCGATCGGCATTATCGGCGGTGCGGACGGGCCTACGGCGATTTACCTCACACAGGCGCTTGCATCATTTACGAACGAAGATCTCTTGTCTGTCATTGCGATCGCCGCATACTCTTATATGGCGCTCATTCCGATCATTCAAAAGCCGATCATGCGGCTGATGACGACCAAAAAAGAGCGGGCGATCAAAATGAAACAGCTCAGAGAAGTGACAAAGATCGAAAAGGTGATCTTCCCGCTGATCGTAACTTTGATCGTCGGCTTGTTGCTTCCGGATGCGATCCCGCTTCTCGGTATGCTCATGCTCGGCAATCTCATGCGTGAAAGCGGAGTCGTCGGACGTCTTTCCTCGCAGGCACAAAACGGGCTGATGAACACGATCACGATCTTTCTCGGCATTTCTGTCGGATGCAAGGCCGTCGGTACGACATTCTTGCAGATCGAAACGCTCGAGATCATTGCGCTCGGCTTGTTCGCGTTCTGCTTCGGTACGGTCGGCGGTTTGCTGATGGCAAAGGTCATGAACAAGATCTCTGGAGGGAAAATCAATCCTCTTATCGGATCGGCAGGCGTCTCCGCGGTGCCGATGGCGGCGCGAATATCGGAAGACGTCGGACGGGAGACAGACCCGAGCAACCATTTGCTGATGCATGCGATGGGGCCGAACGTTGCGGGCGTCATTGGTTCGGCGATTGCGGCAGGGTTCCTGCTCGCCTTCTTCGGCGGCTGATGCGGCCTGTATCGGGTATAATTTTTGTAATTTGATCGGGAGAAATCTAATGGCTGATAAGAATAAAAAGAAAGTGCTGATTACGGATACGATTTTGCGCGACGCGCATCAGTCGCAAGCGGCAACGCGCATGACGACTGCGGAAATGATACCGGTTCTCGAACAGCTGGATGAGATCGGGTATTATTCGCTGGAAGCATGGGGCGGAGCGACGTTTGATACGTGCCTGCGCTTTTTGAATGAAGATCCGTGGGAGAGACTGCGCACTCTGAAAAAGTATTTGAAAAAGACGCCGATTCAGATGCTGCTCCGCGGGCAGAATCTGCTCGGGTACAGGCATTATGCGGACGACGTTGTTGAAAAATTTGTCGCAAAGTCTATCGAAAACGGCGTGACGGTCGTCAGGGTATTCGATGCCCTGAACGATCCCCGCAATCTTGAAACTTCAATGAAGGCGATCAAAAAATACGGCGGGGTCTGTGAGGCTGCAATCAGTTACACGACCAGCCCCGTGCATACGACCGATTATTTTGTAAAACTTGCAAAAGAACTCGAGAGCATGGGGGCGGACAATATCTGTATCAAAGATATGGCAAATCTTCTTTTGCCGTATACGGCGTACGATCTCGTTTCCAAACTGAAAAAACAGCTGAAGCCCGGTACGAAAGTGCATTTGCATACGCACAATACGGCAGGCACGGGCGATATGGTAAATCTGAAGGCGATCGAGGCGGGCTGCGATATAGTCGATACGGCTCTTTCGCCTCTCGGAAACGGCACCAGCCAGCCTGCAACGGAACCGCTGGTCGCAACCTTGAAAGATACGCCTTACGACACAGGGATCGATATCCAGAAACTTCTGCCTATCGTGAACCACTTTAAGGGCGTTGCGGATCGTTTGAAGGCGGACGGATTCCTGTCTCCGAAAGTTCTTTCGATCGACATCAATGCGCTCATCTATCAGGTCCCGGGCGGCATGCTGTCCAATCTGATCTCTCAGCTGAAACAGCAGGGCAAATCGGAAAAACTCGGCGAGGTTTTGGCTGAGGTTCCGAATGTCAGAAAAGACTGCGGCTATCCTCCGCTCGTAACGCCGTCTAGCCAGATCGTCGGTACGCAAGCTGTTCTGAACGTTATTTCAGGCGAGCGCTATAAGATGGTCACCAAAGAGTTTAAGGGGATTTTGCGCGGCGAATACGGCAAGCTGCCGGCAGAGCCTGATCCCGACGTCGTCAAGAAATGTATTGGCGATGAAAAGCGGATCGATTACCGTCCCGCAGACGATCTGAAACCGGAATACGATCAATTCAAGCAGGAAATCGCGGGATATTTGGAGCAAGAAGAGGATGTTTTGTCCTATGCCGTTTTCGGTCAGGTTGCTCTGAATTTTTTCAAATGGCGTATGGCACAGAAAAAGGGCGTAGATAAAAATTTAGCGGAAAACTCTGATGGGGTCTATCCTGTCTGACTGAGTGGAAAGTTCGGCGAAAGCGCCATTTAGTGCGCTTTCGCTCTTTCATGCATCGGCGGAATTTTGTAAATGAAAAGAGTGATTGTGATCGGTGCAGGTGCATCCGGATTGATGGCGGCATATGCGGCGGCAAAAAACGGAAACGATGTGCTCGTCATCGAAAAGAATGAGAAAGCGGGAAAGAAAATTTATATAACGGGGAAGGGGCGGTGCAATCTCACCAACGATATCGCAGCCGATGATTTTCTGGAAAACGTTGTCAGCAATCGGAAGTTCCTTACGGGTTGTATTCACCGTTATCCGCCGTCATGGCTCATTCGTTTTTGTGAAGAGGGCGGTTTGCGCCTGAAAACGGAGCGAGGAGACCGGGTTTTCCCTCTGTCGGATAAGGCAAGCGATGTTACGGCTTGTTTGCTGCGATATGCAAACTCGGTCGGCGTACGCTTTCAATTTCATGAAAAAGTCGAAAAAATCGTTGTTTCAGACTGTATTGTGTCAGGCATAATAACCGATAAAGGTCGTTATGAAGCGGATGCGGTCATCGTCTGTACAGGTGGTCTGTCTTATCCCGCGACGGGGAGTACGGGCGACGGGCTGCGCTTTGCCGAATCACTCGGGATCGGCACGGTGAAATGCATGCCCGCACTGTGCGGAATCGTTTGCGATATGCGGGCTTTAAAAGATCTGCAGGGGCTTTCGCTGAAAAATGTGCGTGTTTCCGCATACGAAGGAAGTAAATGCGTTTCCTCTTTTTTTGGTGAAATGCTCTTTACGCATTTCGGTATATCAGGGCCTACGGTCTTATCGATGTCGAGCGAGATTAACAGGCGGCCTGTGGAAAAATTAAAAATTTTAATTGATCTGAAACCGGCATTGGATGATGAAACGCTGGACAGGCGCATTCTTCGCGATTTCGATAAGTACAGTAACAAACAGCTGGCAAATGCGCTGATCGAGCTGCTGCCGAAAAAGCTGATAGCACCTGTTTTGGCTTCTGCGCGATGCGCGCCCGGAAAGCTCGTTCATTCCGTTACAAAAGAGGAGCGTGCCCGCATTTTGCAGATTTTAAAAGGGTTCCCGCTGCAGCCGATTTCTCTGCGGCCGATCGAAGAGGGGATCGTCACGGCGGGCGGCGTCGATGTCGGAGAAATCGATCCAAAAAACATGCAGAGTAAAAAGGTCAAAGGATTGTATTTTTGCGGCGAGGTGCTGGATGTCGATGCGTATACGGGCGGATTTAATTTGCAGATCGCATTTTCTACGGGATACGCTGCGGGAAATTCGATTTTATAGCTGTAGATGAGAGTAAAATATATTAAGGAGACTATGTATGAGAGCAATCAGAGGAGCGACGACGATCTCAAAAGATTGTGCGGAAGAAATTCGGTCATCCGTCGGGGAATTATTGTGCGAGATGCGTGATGCTAATAATTTATGTGTGGGGCAAATTCTGTGCATTTTGTTCTCAAATACGTCAGACATAGTATCATTTTATCCGGCAAAAGCCGCCAGAGAAGCGGGGTTTTCCGATTGTGCGCTGTATTCTTCGGCAGAACCGGAAATTTTGGGCGCTTTGCCTTTGTGTATTCGCGTTATGATCCTTGCCGAAGGGGACGGCCCTGTCAGGCATGTTTATCTTCGCGGCGCCGCAGGGCTGAGAAAGGATCTTCGCCGGTATGCCGTTGCGCTCGATGGACCTTCCGGCAGCGGGAAAAGCACGGTGGCGAAACTTTTGTCAAAGGAGCTCGGCGTTTTGTATTTGGATACAGGTGCGATGTATCGCGCCTGCGCTTTGAAAGCGCTGAGCGAGCATTGCGATTTTACCGAACAGAGTGTCGAAAAACTGTGCTCTTCTCTGGACATTAAGGTAAAATATGAACAGGGCGCCCAGCATACTTTTCTGGACGGCGAGGATGTGTCCGACGAAATCCGCCGCAACGAAGTTTCCATGGCGGCATCTAAGATCTCCGCGTTCCGCTGTATCCGTGAAAAGATGGTGGAAATGCAGCGCAGGATCGCCGGAGAACAGACGTGCATTTTGGACGGGCGCGACATCGGAACGGCTGTCTTGCCAAACGCGGAATTTAAGTTTTATATAACCGCCGACGCCGCGGTGAGAGCGGAAAGGCGGTATAAAGAATTGCTTGCCAAGGGCGAATCCGTGGATTTGGAAAAACTGCGCGAGGAAATCGAGGCGCGAGACAAAAACGATTCGACGAGAGAATTTTCGCCGCTCAGGAAGGCGGATGATGCCGTTTTGATCGATACTTCAGGCTTGACGATCGAAGAGGTCGTGGCGCTGATCAAAAAAAAGATACAGGAGGCGGTGTGACGAGATGTATAAATTTTTGAAAGGTTTAATGGTTTTTGTCACGCAGATCATTCATCCGTTTAAGTTGATCGGCAAAAATAAAGTTTGTGACGGCGCGTGCGTGCTTGTTGGCAATCATTATCGCCTGTGGGATATTGTGCATATGGCGTGTACGACAAAAGAGCGCGTGCACTTTATTACCAAGCAGGAACTGTATAAAAACAAATTTTTGGCATACCTTTGCAATAAAGTGGAGGCGATCCCCGTATCGCGCGACGGGCAGGACGCGAAAGCGATCATGTCGGCGCTCAGGTATCTGAAAAAGGGCGAAAAAATTTCGATGTTTCCGGAAGGCACGCGCAACCGTACGGACGCGGAACTTCTGCCTTTGAAGGGTGGGGCGGCGCTTTTTGCGATTAAGGCGCGCGTGCCCGTTTATCCGGTCGTTTCGATCGGCAAGACGCGTTATTTCAGACGTACGCCCATCATCGTGGGAGATCCGATCGATCTGTCCGAATTCTATGAGATGAGAATGACTGCCGAAGATTATGCGCGGGCGGAAAATATCATTCGTGAAAAGATTTTGGCGATCTTACATGGTTACCGCAGGTCGGTTGACGAAGCAAAGCGAAGAAAACAAGAAAAGAAAAAGAAAGGAAACAGATAAAAGCAAAATGAAAGTGACTGTCGCGAAGTCGAGCGGTTTTTGCAGCGGTGTGCAGCGTGCGGTGGAAACAGCCATGGCGGTCCCTCCGGACAATACGTATATCCTTGGCGAAATCATTCACAATCCCGTCGTTACTGCCAAAGTCGAAAGCAGGGGGATTGTTACGGTCCGGTCAGTGAGCGAAGTACCTAGCGGAGCAACGCTCATTCTGCGGTCGCACGGTGTGGGCAGAGGCGTTTATGAGGAATGCGAGGCAAGAAAGATTCGCGTTATAGACTGTACTTGCAAATTTGTCAGCCGTATTCAGCACATTGTGGAGCAGCTTTCCGAAACGGACAAGACGATTGTCATTACGGGCAGCGCAACACATCCGGAAGTGATCGGGCTCAACGGCTGGTGCGGCGGCCGAGCCGTAGTTTTAGACAGTCCGGATTCTCACGAGATCGCCTCTCTTGCGGATAAAGATGTCGCCGTAGTCAGTCAAACGACCTTTTCTGAAGAAAAATTTGAGAAAATAATTAAAAATATTGAAAAAGTATGCAAAAAAACAGTTGAGATTTTCAAAACAATTTGTTATACTACTAAGGAGCGTCAGAGAGAGGCGGCAGAACTTTCAGCAGAGTGCGATGCCATGATCGTATTGGGCGGAGAAAACAGCAGCAACACCCGCAAGCTTTACGACATTTGCCGAGAATACTGCGGAAATGTTTTTCGTTTTTCCTGTGCAGACGAATTCGATTCGTCAAAAATAAAAAATTTTAAAAATGTAGGCATTGTGAGCGGAGCATCCACACCGCTCGCGCAAACTCAGGAGGTTCTTTTTAAGATGGATAACAACACAGAAGTCAAAGCAACGAACGAAATGGAAGAAGTCGTTGCTCAAATGGATAACGGACAGTCGAAATTAAAGAGGGGGCAGCTTGTGACTGCGATCATATCTTCGGCAACAGACGAAGGCGTGGCTGTTTTGTTACCGTTCTTCAAAAAGGAGATCCTGTTGGAAAAAGATGAGATCGATTGCGAAGAATACAAGCAGGAAGATTGGGCGGCAAAAGTCGGTGAAGAAATTGAAGTTATGGTCGTCAACGCGTCCAATCCCGTAAAACTGTCGCAGAAAATTATTGCGCAGCTGAAGGAAGAGGAAAGCAAAATTGCCGCGATCGAAGCAGGCGAAGAATTCGACGTCGTCTGCACTGGATTCAATAAGGGCGGGCTTACGTCGTCTATGGGCACGTATTCCGTCTTTGTTCCCGCAAAAGAGATCCGGATGAGCTATGTGAAAGATCTCGACAAATTTGTCGGCAAAAAGCTCCGCCTGAAAGCGCTCGAAATCAAAAAATCTGACCGCAAAAAAGAGATCATCGCATCTCAGCGCGTCATTCTCGAAGAGGAACGCGCGGCAAAAGAAGCGGCAAAAGCTGAAAAAGAGGCAGAATTCTTCGCGAACGTACATGTGGGTGACGTCGTAGAAGGCAAAGTGGAGCGTGTCACCAACTTCGGCGCATTCGTCTCCGTGAACGGTTTCGATTGCCTTGCGCACATTTCCGATCTTTCCTGGTCGGGCGTTAAAAATGTGACCGATGTCCTCGAAATCGGCAAGAAATATGAATTCAAAGTCCTGAAAGTGGATGAGGCAAATAAAAAGGTCTCCATTGGTTACAAACAGCTGCAGCCTCAGCCGTGGGATCTCGTAGCGGAAAAATATGCCGAAGGCGACGTCGTGCACGGTAAGGTCGTTCGCATCGTTCCGTTCGGCGCGTTCGTTGAAATCGAAAACGGCGTCGACGGTCTCGTCCATGTTTCTCAGATCTCTCACGAGTGGCTTGAAAATCCGACTTCCGCTCTTACGATCGGCGAAGAGATCGATGCCAAGATCCTCGTTCTCGATCCGGCGAACAAAAAGATGACTCTTTCCATCAAGGCGCTTTTGCCTGAACCGGAAGTCACGAAAGTGCATCAGAGAAGGGACGATGACAACAAGAGCGATAAGCCCAGGAACAGAAAGCCCCGTCAGCCCAGAGAAAATCGGGAAGACGGTGAGTTCAGGGAATGGACGGAAGGCGGCGTAGGCGGAGCTTCCATCGCAGAAATGCTGCAGAACAAAAACGATAACTAAAAAATCACAGCCCCGCCTAATAAGCGGGGCTGTCATGTTATAAGAGGTGTTAAAATGGCTAAACAAGGTAATATTCAGATCTCCAGCGAAAACATGATGCCGATCATCAAAAAGTGGCTCTATTCCGACAAGGATATTTTCCTTCGTGAAATAGTGGCAAACGGCATCGACGCGATCACCAAATTCAAAAAGCTTGTCGATATGGGTGAGACTGCGGAAGACGAGAACAACACGCGTTATTGCATCAAAATTTCCGTCGACAAAGATGCCAAAACGCTAACTGTCGAGGACAACGGCCTTGGCATGACGGAAGAAGAGGTGGAAAAGTACATCACGCAGATCGCTTTTTCCGGGGCGGCTGATTTTCTTTCCAAATACGAAAAAGCGGGCGGAGACGGCATCATCGGGCATTTCGGCTTGGGTTTCTATTCGGCCTATATGGTTTCCGATGACATCGAAATATTCACAAAGTCATATCTTGCCGACGCAAAGGGCGTTCATTGGGAATCGGACGGCGAAAGCACCTATACGATCGACCAGTGTGATAAAGCAGACCGCGGCACAAAGATCGTCATGCATATTGCAAAGGAAGAGAAAGAATTTCTCGACGAGGGGCGTATCCGCAGCCTGATCGAAAAGTATTGCGCGTTCATGCCGTATGATATTTATTTCAATTTTACGGGAAAAGACGACAAGGCGCTCAACGATACGGCGCCGCTTTATTTGAAGAATCCGAAAGACTGCACGGAAGAGGAATATAAGCAATTTTATCATAAAACGTTCCATGATTACCACGATCCACTCTTCTGGATCCATCTGAACATGGAATATCCGTTCCGCCTCAAAGGGATCTTGTATTTCCCCAAGGTAAAAAGCAAGGTCGAGCTCGAGCGCGGTCAGGTCAAGTTGTATTGCAATCAGGTGTATATCGCGGACAATATCAAAGAGGTGATCCCCGAATTTCTGACCCTGCTGAACGGCGTGATCGACTGTCCCGATATTCCTCTGAACGTTTCGCGCAGTTTTCTGCAGAATGACAGACAGGTGCAGAAAATTTCCCGCCACATCACGAAAAAAGTTGCGGATAAGTTGACCGGGCTCTTCAAAACCGATCGCGAAAAGTACGAACAGTGCTGGAACGACATTTCCGTCTTTATCAAAGTCGGATGCATTAAAGACGAAGATTTCTATTCCAAAGTCAAAGACATCATTGTCTATAAAGACCTGAACGGCGCGTACAAGAGTCTGGACGAATTCCTCGCCGCTGAAAAGAAAGACGGCGAAGAGCCGCAGTCGGAAGAAAAAGCGGAAAATAGTGCCGACGAACAGAAAAAGTCGGAAAGCGAAAAGACTGAAAAAGAACCTGCAACGATTTATTATGTTTCCGACGAAGTGGGGCAGGCGCGTTACATCGATATGTTCAAGAGTGCGGGCCTCAACGCGATCGTCTGCGATACTTTCGTCGATACCCATTTTGTCAGTTATCTGGAATATAAAGAACCGACAAAATGGCGCTTTATGCGCGTCGATGCTGACGTGGATTCCGCGCTGAAAAATGCGGACGAGGGAAGCGATGCCGAAAACAAGGAGTTGGCGGATGCGGTAAAAGCGGCGCTCGACAACACCTCTATTGCCGTCAAGGCGGAAAAATTGAAGGACGAAGAGATCCCCGCGATCATAAACGTTTCCGAGTTTTCCCGCAGATTCAGCGAAATGAACGCGTTTTACGGCATTTCGGGTGAAGACGCGGACAGGGACATGACTTTGATCGTAAATACCGCAAACCCCGTCATTCAGGCGTTTACGGGGCTTGACGACGATAAAAAGAAGTTCGTCGCCAATCAGGTTTATTACCTTGCAAAGCTCGCTTATAAAAAACTGACGCCCGAAGAGATGAAAAAATTCTCGGCAAACAGTGAAGCTCTGTTAAAATCTTTCATTAAATAAGCAGTAAAATATCCGATGCGGCAGACAGCGCGGTCAGCGCTGTCTGCCGCATTTTTTTGTCGGCCGTTTTGGGTGTTTCGCTCTTTTCTCAATTCGGGCTTTTCTCCCTGTTCATCCTTGTAGGCGGTTATTTGTTCTTCAATCTTATGGCGAGCAAACTGGTGGGTTATTCCGATACATATAACAGCTGTTACAGAAAACTTTCGAAAGATTCGCGGGCTTTTGTCAACGGCCTTTTCCGTGAAAATATAGCGGCAACGATTTTTCGCGAAATTGTTCTGATCGCGCTTACCGTATTCACATTGCCGTATAAGTTTATCCTCATCATTATTGAGACATTGATCCCTTCCGCACGGAATTGGACGGTCGCGCACGGCGGCGAGGCAGGGGCGGTCATTTCTCTTCCGAAAGGTTTTGATGTGGGAGGTCTCGGCGCTCTCGGCGAATATTACGCTTCTTGTTCCTTCGGAGACGCATTGGATCAGCATATAGAAGAGTGCGAAAAAGCACGCCTGGCTAAATTTTCCGCTTACGAATACGTTGATTCTCACGGTGTTACGAGGGAGGCGTATTCAGATGACGGAAAGACTTTCTATTCTTCCACCGACAAGCTGACGGAAGTCGGCAAAAGCGACGACGGCGGAAAGACGATCCGCTTAAATTAAGCAACGGAAAAAGATCTCTCCCTCAAGAGATAGAGGGGGAGATCATCTTTTACAGAAATTTTATTTGTGTTTTCGTGAAACCTTGCGTTTTTTTTCCGTCTGTGTTATACTTGTAAATGCAATAAGGTGATTGCGCTGTGCTGACAAAAGAGAGGACATTGATATGTATGGAAAGAGAAGCGGCTTTGCGCTGAAATTTATACAGGTGATCTTATTCCTTGTCGTTACGGGAATTCTATACGTGGCCTTTACGTTTATTATCAAACAGGCGGGCTCGGGAGATTCTTCCGATGTAAAGATGCTGGGAGAATTGCGGCGCGTCATTTGCGGGGTTATGATCGCGTGGACTGTCGTTTATTTTATTTTCGCCTGTTTGGGGAGGAGACGATCCTGGCCCAACGTGATAACGCTGCTGATGTCTATTCCGTTCTTGCTAGGCGGCGTGTTTATGGGACTGTTCGGGCTTTTGGGCAGTATATTCGGTTTGCGCGGTCCGCGCGTGTCTTATACCGCGCCGTACAATGGCGGCGCGACGGCAAGACCGCAGTCAGGTTCTGCGCATGTTTCTCCTGAAGATCCTTTTGCGGATTTGAATTCGAATTACGCATCGTCGTCTGCATCGGCGGCAGCAAAAGAGCCGCCGGCGGATCCGTTTTTGTTTGATCAGAAAAGCGCCGCATTGAAGGATAAAATTCTGGATAAAAATATTAAATTACCGGTAACGTTCAAAAATGCTTCCGGAAAGTCTATTACGTTTAACAGGATCGACAGTATTTACAGCGATGCCGATGGCGGGATAAAATTATACGCGATCCTCGAATTGGAGGGCGGGACGCCGGACGATGTGTTTATCGCCGTCTACAATGAAGAGAAGGACGAACTCAACGTCGTTCCAAAATATATTTCCGAAAAAGTTTTCTCCGAATGGCAGGTCCGTTCGATCGGTGCCGGCTGATCGGATTTGTACAAGAAACGGCGGCGCAATCAGATTGCGCCGCTGTTTCTTTAATTATCTTCTCTGGCAGGCGAATTGTGTACATTATTCAGGTATAAATGAATGAAATTTTATAAATTGATTGCATAAATGTATAAAATATAGTATAATATGAACATGAAAGTCGGAGTATATTGCAACAGGCAGACTAAAAAGTTTTTGGCAGTCCGCGATGAGCTACTCAAAATTTTGGACAGGAAAGGGATTTCGTATGAAACATATTATGATACGAACGAGATCGCGAAACCTGACATTTTGATTGTTCTCGGCGGAGACGGTACCATCCTGAAAGCCGCTATCATTGCCGGGATGAGAAAGATAGATCTATTGGGGATCAATTCGGGCAATCTCGGATTTTTAACCGAATTTGAGGGTGAACAAGCCGAACAGGCGGTCGATCTTCTCTTGCGCGGTTATAAAACAGAATCTCGCAGCGTTTTGGAGGTTCATGCGGGCAATCAGACGTTCTATGCGCTCAACGATGCCGTTTTGCAGCGCCGCTTCGACGAAGGGGCGGACGATAACGTGGTGGAAATCATCGCGGAGATCGATGGGAAAAAAGTCGACAGATTTGTGGGCGACGGTATTATCGTCAGTACGCCGACGGGGTCGACCGCTTATTCTTTGTCCGCGGGGGGATCTATTTTAACTCCGGACATTCATGCGTTTATTCTTACACCGATCTGTACACATTCTTTGCACAACCGTCCGATTGTCTATTCAGACGAGAATTTGATGAAAGTGGATCTTTCAGATACCGATCGCCGCGTCGCGCTCGTTTGCGACGGAAAGTTTTGCGGCGAATATGCAAAATCAGATAATATTACGATCGGAAAAGCGCCGTTCGGCGTGAATTTCATAAAGAGTGAAGACGGCAACTTTTTTGATAAATTATTGTTCAAGCTGAATAAATGGAGCAGCCAAAGGAGATAGAGACCATGATGAGAAGCGGTAGACATGCTGCAATTTTAGAGATTATTTCGAAAAATGAGATCGAAACGCAGGAAGAATTATGCGATGAACTCAACAAACACAATTACAGCGTAACGCAGGCAACTGTGTCGCGCGACATCAAGGAGCTGCGCCTTTTCAAAGTTGCCGGAACTGAAAAGAAATATCGTTATGCGTATATTGATGAGGGAAATAATAAAATTTCGCCGAAAATGCATAACTTATTCCGCGAATGCGTTCTTTCCATTCGCTGTGCGCTTAATCAGGTCGTGGTCAAAACGCTTCGCGGAAACGGGAGCAATGCTGGAATGATCGTAGACAAATTGAATTTTCCGGAAATTGTGGGATCCATTGCGGGCGACGATACTCTTCTGATCGTAGCGGAAAGCGAAGAAAAAGCACATATCGTGGTTGAAAAACTCAATGAATTTTTAAAGTGAGCGGATATGCTTGAACGGTTGACTGTAAAAAATATCGCGCTCATAGAGCGCGCCGAACTGGAATTTGCAGACGGGCTCAATGTGCTTTCTGGCGAGACCGGTTCGGGTAAATCGGTTATTTTAGACAGCATAAATTTTGTGCTCGGGGCGAAAGCGGACAGAAGTATGATTCGTTTCGGCGAAACCGAATGTTCCGTCAGTGCTGTTTTTTCGATTGCGGAAGGCGGTGCTGCATTTGGTATTCTGGAAGAAATGGGGATCGAGACCGACGAACAGATCATAATATTCCGCAGATACCGTACAGATGGCAGAGGAGACATTAAAATCAACGGGGTCACCGTCAACGCTGCGATGCTTCGGCGGCTTACGGCACATTTAGTCGATGTTCATGGACAGAGCGAACATTTTTATCTTCTGAGCGCCGTGCATCAATTGGAAACAATCGACCGATATGCGGGAAAGGCGCTTGCGGCGGAAAAACAGACACTGAAAGACCTCGTTGGCGAAAGAAAGGCGCTCAGGGATAAGCTGAAAGCGCTCGGCGGCGATGAGGCGGAGCGCGGCAGGCGTCTGGATATTTTGAAATATCAGGCAGATGAAATCGAGAGAGCAGACCTGAAAGAGGGGGAGGAGGAGGATCTTTCGGCAAGGCGTCTGGTCCTGCAAAATGCAGAGAGGATCGGGCAGGGGTTGGCAGATGCGGTCGGATTTTTAAGCGGCGACGGCGCCGCCGTAGACGCCTTGGCCGGTTCACGCAGAGCGCTTGCCGATCTTTCCCGTTTCGGGGAAGAATATTCCGCTTTGGCAGATCGGTTGGAGAGCGTCCTCTTAGAGGCGGAGGATATCGCAGAAACAGTACGCGATATGTCCGAAGATCTCTCATATGATGAGAGGGAGGCGGAAGAGATCGAGTTGCGACTCGACCTTTTGCGCTCTTTAAAAAAGAAATACGGGCAAAATGTCGGCGAAATTTTAAAGTTCCGCGACAGCGCAAGGGAAGAGATCGATCTTTTGACCAATTGCGACGAAGAGTTCGCAAAACTGGCAAAACTGCTTGCGGAAAACGGAAAGAATATTGCGGCGCGGTGCGAGAAAATCACAGCTCTCAGAAAGCGAGCGGCTGAAACGTTTTGTAAAAACGTTGAAAGCGAGCTTAAAACTCTGAATATCAAAAATGCGAAATTTTGTGCGGATTTTCGCGCGTATTCTGCGGAAGAGGCGCAAAATGCGGGAGAAAACGGGGCGGATGAAATCCGATTTATGTTTTCGGCAAACGCGGGAGAGCCGTTAAAGCCGTTGGATAAAGTGATCAGCGGCGGCGAAATGAGCCGTTTGATGCTTGCCATAAAAACACAGATGTCCGGTCTGAACGATATTTCGACCTATATTTTTGACGAAATCGATGCAGGTATCAGCGGCAAGACGGCCAAGGTCGTTGCGGAAAAATTTGCCGATATAGCGAAAGAAAAGCAGATCATTGCCGTTTCGCATCTCGCGCAGATCGCCGCAATGGGGGATGCGAATTACCTGATCGCAAAGAGCGAGCAAGCCGGAAAGACGCTGACGGAAATCAAAAAACTTACTCCCGATGGGGTCAGGACAGAGCTTACACGGCTTTTGGGCGGGGCGGAAACAAGCTCGGCGGCAGCGAAGCTTGCCGAGGAGTTGCTGAACGAATCGGCAGCCTATAAGGCGGCGCGTACATGATATATTTTTAAAAGTTAGGCGGACATACTCAACGGTATGTCCGTTTTTTGTATAAGAAAACCCGCGGATAGTCCGCGGGTTCAAGAGAGGCTTTGCCGATGAACAAAAAACGAGCAAAAGAAAAGGGAATAAGCAAAAAGGCAAAAAGAGAAGAAAAAGCAATGATAGAAAGCAAACGGGAAAATTAGAATAAGGAACAAAAAAGAGGAGCAAAGGCATAGGAGAAGAAAGTTAAGCACAGGAAAGGCCCGTTAACGGGCGGCAAGTAACAATCGCATGACTGCCAGGTCGTCATAAGCGCGGCTTGCGCGCCGCTGGTAGTATTAGGGCTAACTGCCCGAAAATGAAAAACCACCGGCTATGCCGGTGGATATTT